>NZ_JARZHI010000053.1:0-74625 GCF_029946465.1 Polyangium sorediatum | reverse complement strand
CAGGCGTCTGCGCGGTGCTTGCTGTCGAAGCCCGTTGGCGCGCGGTGGCAGGCCCGGATGCGCGTGCTCGCGGCGCCTGCCACGGGGGCGGGGCGGCGTCCAGACGGGGGTGGGCGAGGTGTTACGAGGGAGAGGCGGTCGGCGGCGGGTTCGTGAGCGTGCGGGAGGGACGGTCGTTCGGGGAGACGCATACGCCAAAGACGGGGCAGCGGGAGGTGCCGGTGACTCCGGAGCTCGGGAGGTTGCTCGCGCCGGTGGAGGCGGGGGCGCGGGAGGAGCTCGTGGCGATGACGGCGCGGGGGAAGCCGTGGGGGCAGTCGGGGTTGGTGCAGGCGTTCGAGAGGGTGAGGGATCGGGTGGGGCTGGAGGGGTGGTCGGTGTATTGCCTGCGGCATTATGCGATTACGTCGTGGCTGAGGGCGGGGGTGCCGGTGCATGTGGTGCAGCGGATGGCGGGGCATAAGAATTTGGCGACGACGCAGCGGTATGTGCACCATCTGAAGGAGGATTTGGAGGAGGCGGGGAGGCGGATGGCGGGGGCAAGGCAAGGCTCTACTCGGGGAACGACGGAGGCATAGGCCTGCTGTTAGGATGGTGGATCAAGGCGGTACGTGGATTAAGGCCGGCACCGCCCGACGAGGGCGCATGGCGTCAGGATAAGCCGGCCCGCAGCCGGAGGAGGGACCTCCTCGGGCGAAGGGTTCGGCTGATTACTTCTGGTCACGGCGTGATGAGGGGGCGACGATGGCCGGTGGACTTCGTCGCGGTGGTCTACGGGGTCAATTGAAGTCCCATGTAGGAAATCGTAGAGTCAAGAAGGCTATCGATGTTAGCCTGCAATGCAGCCAGAGAACTCGCCTGCCGTACGCCGAGGGCGAGTGCTTCCCCAAACGCGTGGAAGTCATCGTACTTCACGGCAGAGAAGCCTTGCGTAAAGCTCATGACCTCGGTTCGGATCGTCGAATATCTATTGCCCAGTATACCCTGATGAAACGAACTGTGCGTTGGTGAAGGGTCCAAGTAAGCGGCAACCGCTTGGTCAGACCCAAGCTTAGGAAGCTCATCATATCGAAGAACCAGGTAGCCCGCAATACGAACCACAGCAGCCATCGGGTCCTGATCGAACACCTGTACAATACGACTTGTCGCTAAACTCTGTCGCGCTGGTGATGTCAGCGAGGCGAGCAAATGCTTGGCATACAGGGTAAAGAAGAGCGTCTGCGAAAGAAGCAGTGTGTTGCGGGAAAGCATTCTGTTAATCCTTAGTAGAACAGTTGGCAAAACCCCCAAACGACGTCCGATTGCCAAAGAAGTCTACGGACGATGTTAGACACTTCCTGGCGGTGTCTCGTCGTTCCCAGCACGACCGGCACGAGTTGTTCGTCGAACGACAGGTGCCAGCCTTCCTTGGGAGTAGGGAGTCTTCCGAGACGCGTTTCTGCTGGATCACCGGCCACTTTTAGGCCGATACTTGGACGAAAATCGACCGCGGCGCCGTGGCCACCTGCTACGAGCTTATAGAGTGGAGAGTTTGCGCGTCGGATAATTCGCCCATTTTGGGGAACCACCAAAAGATCAGGACGCTGAGAAGGAGGGAAGGATCTGTCCAGAACCTCTGCTGGAATATCCCACAGGGACATGGCGTGCCCTTGATCAATCAATCCGATGCCAGCCTCACCACCAGTCTCCGGCTGCGTACTTGAGTATACCGCAACGAAGTCCTCTTGATATAGATGGGCATTCGCATCTGCGATCGAAAGCGGAAATCGACCCAGATAGACGCCGCGGGCGCCACTCTCATGAAGATCCACAACGTTGTGAACATCTCGACCGCCATGATCTGTTGTAATACAGAACATGACGTCATTGTAGATGCCTGGTACCGAATTTAGTCTAATGATGGCACCGACAACGGTATCAAGCGCGGATTTAACAGCATTGCGGTAATGGCTTGTTTTGCCGACACCGTAACGATGTGCGACAATATCGGCTGCATAGAGGGATTGTATGATTGCGACATCCTTGAAGACCCGCGCGGCTTCCTCTGCGATTGCTAGGGAAATATCCGTGTACATCTTGTCAACGACGGAATTATTCGCCGCCTCTTTAAGGAATTCGCCGGAAAAATCGAATGAGAAGGTGTGGCAGCCCTCGCTCTGATTCCACCCGCCATCGACAATTGACGCCTTAAGGCGGTCGAGATCGGTCAACGGAGCGCCGTTGATGCGCATGCTCTCGAACATTTGCTCAAGAGCTGACCGAATGACGTTGGAGACGCCGCCCGTGATCCACCCGTTGAACTTACCCAGTGGCTTCTGCTGATCCAGATGCTTGCGGGGATTGCAGTAGACTTTAAGAGCACTCTGCGTATACTTTTGCGGGAGTGGCCGTGTAATCAGGCGCGGATAGATGAGGACATCGGCATTACAACCACCTAGAATTATTGAGACAAAGTCCTTGGCGGATGCGACGATCGAGAATGTGCCCAGTGGCAGTTTTTTGCATAGATTGCTGTCAAATAGAATGTGCGAGACGAATCGGGGACAGGTCTTCGTAATACGTTCGATAGTTTCCTTCTCGAGTGCACCAACGGAACCCGCGATTTGCTCGAACGTCGCAGTAACGGACTCGACGGTATGCTGTGCACCCGTGGTGCGATCGTGAATCCACGCACGGCCATGAATCCCGTGATCTGCGGGAAACTTCCCTGTGGCTAACGTGGAATGGCCGACCGGAGTCACCGCAGGCAGATACCCACACTGAACTGTTCCGCCGACGAATTTGATGCTGTCCGGAATTACGGAGAACGAATCCCAGCAAGCCAGAGCGTCCTGCACCCGGAGTTGATCGACGACGGCAAAGAATGAGAACGTTCCCACGGTCAACAACTCCTGAGGCAATACGTATGCATCACGCGTGTGCGATGCTACGCGAACACGTCTTGCGATGTCAAGCCCAACCAAAGTGGCGACGGGTGTCCGTAAAGCGTCCCACATGATCCGCCTGCATGACGAATCTGTTGGTGAGGAGCGCGTGGAAGCGCCAGCTCCGAGGATTGCGAAGAAGCGTGGTTCTGCGCGCGGTCCGAGCGCGGATGGGAAGGGCGTCGATGCGTCCGCCGTTCGGCCCGGAGGCGGACAACGCTCGTCGCGGCGTCGTGGTTTGACCCGACCGTCCAAGCATGGCGGGGAGATGGCGCCGACGACGAGCGAGCCATCGAAGGACGCACGGAATGTACGTGTCCGCGGATCGGCGAAGAGGTGAGCGAGACGCTCGAATGGCGACGTGCGAGTCCGGGTCATTCGGCCGAAGTTCGCGAGGAAGGGTAAGCCGGAGGAGGGCGTGCGCATCGAGCCCGCGCCCGAGGCGCCGATTCCACGCTGCATGGCGGGTCCCGGGCTGCTCGCGCACGTGACCGTGAGCAAGTACGGCAATTCATGTAATATTTCGACGTTCGTTAGGCATGTGGTGATCCCCGCTCCCACTTTGTGGGGCGACGTAGGCTCGATGGGACTCGCGTGGTTAGTGATGCCTCTCCGCCGCCTCAGGCGAAGGGTTCGGCAGGACCTTGAACACCCCCGGCTGATCTGGATCGTCCACGCGCGCCCTACGGGTCCCCAGGAGGAGATGCAGGTATCCCCCGGCTCCGCCCGGCGGGGTGACCTCGAACCCGAGCGGCGTCCAGTGGTCGATGTCGCGCTGGGAGGCATAGGGGAGGATGGCGACGGTGCAGCCTTGCGCCAGCGTGTCGCAGAGCCGGCGCACGAGGGCGAGGTCGATGTTGCGGCCCTCGTACGCGGGGTCGATGACGAGCTCGCTGATGTAGAGGGCGTCGTTGCCGCCGCCCTCTAGGTATTCGTCCTTGAGCCAGTCGTTCTCGAAGAAGATGTCGTGGAGCGCCTCGAGCTCGCCGCTGTCGGCGTCGAGCACGTCGAGGAGGGGGACGTTGAGGTCGAGGGCGCTGCTGATGGCTGATGTGGATGCGGGCGACGCGCGCGTGGCCGATGCGGGCGGGGTTGGGGGCGTCGTCGTCGGGGCAGATGTCGATAGAGAACCAGGTGACGAGGCGGAGGAGGCGTTCGGCTCGCTGAGGGGGATGTCGGCGGAGACGTGCAGGCGCATGGGGCCCTCCCGGGGATCGGTATGGTGAGGCTTACGAGGGTTTGTCCGCGGAGTCAAGGGAGCGCGCTTCGTATGGCTACTCCTGCGACGCACTGGTGCCCTCCCCGGGGGATTGGTGTGAGGCTTGCATGGGGTTCGGCGGGGCCGCCACGCTCAGGACCAAACGGTGGGAAAGCGACGAGTGGTGCCCCACCGCCCCTTCCCAGCGGAGGGGCGGTCCGAGTACCATCACAACCTACCCCTATGGCCGTTGATGTCGCAGCGCTACTCTTCAAAGGGATCTCCGACCTGGTTCTTGGCGCGGTCAAGAAGCGCATCACGTACGAGACCGAGGGGTTCCTGACACGGATCAAGATCGAACAAGCGCTCCAGACGGCGGTGCGCAAGGTTGTCGAGCAGCTCGTGCCCTTCTTGGAGAGTGAGCGGGTCGGGCAGGAAAAGCAGGAGCTTCTCGTCTGCATCATGCTGGAGGAGCTGGGGCTATTAATCGAGGAGCCGGAGCGGTTGTTCCGCGGCTCGCTTGATGGGCAGAGGGTGTTCGACCACCTATACGCCAACAGGCCGCTACCTGAGGCCCTGGTTCATGAGGATCTCGCATCCGTCTACGCGATGATCGGCCCTCGGATTGCCGACCTCCTATGCAAGTTGCCTCCCACTGTCGAAAAATGGAAAGAAGAGAAATGGCGGGAAGACTATCGCCGTTTCGACGTTATTGTGGGCCGGTTGCAGGCCATCTCTGAGAAAGTCGAGGCTGTGGCAGCGGGCCCGACGGCGGCAGCGGATGAGATCCTGCGCCGGTTGAGAAAAGCCCTGATGCAACGGCTGGAGATGGATCTGACGGGGTTACGGCTGGATCTGCCGGCGCCGCCCTGTAAGTTCGAGGATCTATTCGTTCACCCAGAATTGCGGCGAGAGGTAAAGGAGGAAGGCAAGAAAAAGCGCGGCAAGCCCCGGGATGAAGAGGCTGTTACGAGCGAAGTCGAGGCAGCGAAACTTTTTCTAGCCAACAAATGCCGCGCGATAGTTGTTGGGCCGCCTGGTGCGGGCAAGTCCACCTGGACAAAATGGCTCGCGCGGCAAGCTCTTGAAGATGGCTCATCCCTTGCAGCCATTCGTGTTGAGCTGCGCCAGTTTGCGAAAAGTGAGCCGCCCTCCTTCCAGGTCCTCCTGCGCCAGGCGGCGGGGCTTCACCACGCCGAAAACCTGACCGCCGACCGGATCCGTCGATGGGTCGATGAGGCGCGACTTGCGTTTTTGCTGGACGGGTTCGACGAGCTTCCGCCGGGTCGAAGAGATGCACTGCTAGAATGGATCGTTGGCCTAGCGAGGGAGGTGCATGGCTGTCCGGTGGTACTCGCTTCGCGGCCACTTACGACCGGACACCTCCAGGAGCTAGGAAGGAAATGGGTAAGCTGGACAGTCGCACCATTCGATCAGCCGCGCATTGTCCGTTATATTGAAAGTTGGCACCGGCATGGCCAGATTGTCCCTGATGCACCAAGAGATATTGATGCGCGCGCGCTGGCATCGACGTGGAACGATGATCCGACGCTCGCGCCCCTCACCGGTAATCCTTTGCTCCTTTCCACACTGCTCGTTGTGCATCACCTCGATGGTCGGCTCCCACATGGCCGCGCTCAGCTATATCGTCGTTATGTGGAGGGCATGCTAGGAGCTTGGGACGACCGCCGAAACGTGGTTGCCACCGCCGTGACGCTTACAAGCTATCAGAAGCGTCGCATTTTTCAGGGGCTCGCTCTCTCCATGCATCTCACGCAGCAGGATCAACTTGATGAGCGGGAGACAGCGCTTATCGTCGGTAGGTTCTTGACCGACCTCCGCCTCGATGCCGCGCCAGAGACCATCCTTTCAGCTTTAAGGGAAAGAACGGGGCTTCTGATCGGGCCTGGCACATACTCATTTTCCCACAAGAGTATCGCGGAGTTCCTTGTCGCAGAGGCGATCCTAGAAGGGTCGCAGATGGACGAGAGCGGTAATCGCCTCGATAGATTCCTCCTTTACCGAAAGAAGCATGAGGATCGGTGGAATACGGTGCTTTTTCTTTGGGCTGGGCTTTCGCCTGCGCGGGATGTTGAGGAATTTGTTGTGCTTTGTCTGGAAGCCGGAGCCTGGCCTGATCTCTCGCTAGCTCTAGGCATTCTGTACGACCAGGAGGAGCGTATGCCGTCAGCGCTCCAAAGAAGAGCTTGTGAGGCGTGGCTTGCGTGTAGGAGTGCGTCGTATAAGTGGTTGTATTTGAATGTGAGACTGCCTAGGAGTCTTGGTGGTAGAGGAGAAGCTGGAATTAGTGGGCTCTCCGAGCTCCGAGGTGTACGCCTTGTCCTCTCTCCCGGGCTCGTTCACAAGTGGGCGGCTTCCGGCGCATTGGTTCTGGAAGACCTTGAACGATTGGAGCCAGCGCGGCGTTGCTTTGGATGGTGGGCGCTCAGCGCAGCGGCACGAGACAATGAATCTTTAGAAAAGTGGCTTCGACACTGTCCTGCCGAAGGGGCAGAGAAAGAGCGACTGGTGCACGCGACATTCTCAAGCCGGGTACGCCGCGTGTTGGCTAGTTTCGACCACGCCGCTCTTTCTGCCACCATTGACGCGTTTGTGGCAGTGTTTCCTTGGCTATTGAACCGTGTTCTCTTTGTACTGCTGACTGCTTACCCTGCCGGAAGCCCATCTTGGAAATCCGATCTACAGGGGCTTCAAAAGATTCTGCCGCTCGTAGCCGCGCATGCTGATCGGACTGTCGATGTGGCATGGTTGCGGGAGAGTGTCTCGTTTGTCGACATCGATTTTAATGGTCAGGGGATGGATCCCATCGTCGACACTATCCGCATCCTAGAAGCGGGGATGGCGGAGCATACCCTCCCCCGCGATGCGGTGGTCGACGCGGCCCTCGCTACGCTCCGCGTTCAGAAAGCCCGACGCGACGGATTGCTCGGTTCCCCGTGAGCTTTGACATCACCCTCGTGAACTGCACGCCTCCCTCGATTTCGACAGGGAGGCATCCCGGAAGGACTCATGCTAGTCTAGCCGCCTCGCAGTTCGGCTGGGATGACCGGGAAAGGACCCGATCATGCCAATCCGGAAAGTCACCCGACACGGGCAAACCCGCCTGTTCATTGACATCCGCTACAAGACGAAAGACGGACAGCGGGCAAGGTACCGCAAGGATGCCCAGGTCCAGACGCTCCCCGGCGCTCGTGCCGAGGAGAAACGCGTCCTCCTGAACCTCGCCCGCTTCGGCACCCCGTACGCGCCCGAGGACGACGTTCCCGCGCCGCCGGTAGCTTCCCCCGCCGGCTCCCCTCCCACCCCATCCACCACCCCCGCCCTCCCCACGAAGACGTTCTCCGAAGTCGTCAGCGAATACCGCTCCACCTTCATGCTGACCGACCTCAAGGTCACCACCCGCCGAGGCTACGCGCTCGTCCTCGACCGCCACCTCCTCCCGACCTTCGGCGAGCGCCCGCTCGCCCAGGTCGACGGAGCCGCGGCCGCCGAACTCGACCTCGCGCTCTCGAAGCAGGACCGCGCCCGCGCCACGCGAAACAACGTGCAGATCGTCCTCCGATCCGTGCTGCGTTTCGCGACGAGCCGCGGCTACCTCGCGGGCTTACCCCCTGCGTTGCCTCGGCTCAAAGCCGCGGAGAAGAGCATCCTCGAAATCCCCTCCGAAAGGGACATCGACGCGATTCTCGCCTCCGCGGTCCCGTCGCAGCGCCTCGCGTTCGCGCTCATGGCCTACGCGGGCCTTCGCCCCAACGAAGTCCGCGCGTTACGTCGGCGCGACGTGCTCCTCCCCGGGACAAACGGCGAGGTGCAAGGCGGCTTCCTCAGCGTGCGCGAAGGCCGCTCCTACGGCGAAACGCACACGCCGAAGACCGGGCAACGCGAGATTCCCATCACGGCCCCGCTCGCGCGGCTCCTCGAGCACGTGGAGCGCGGGCCGAAGGATGGGCGCGTCGCGCTCAACCAGCAGGGCAAGCCGTGGGGGCAGTACGGGCTGACGCAAGCCTTCGAGCGCGTGCGCGACCGCGCCGGGCTCGGAGGGTGGAGCGTGTACGGGCTGCGGCACTTCGCGATCACGTCGTGGTTGAGGGCCGGAGTGCCGGTGCACGTCGTCCAGCGCATGGCGGGGCACAAGCACCTGTCGACGACGCAGCGCTACGTGCACCACCTGAAGGAAGACCTCGCCGAGGCCGCCCGGAGGATCGCAAAGGCGACCGAGGGGCGGGGCAACGGTGGGGCAACGGAGTCCGGCGAGCCGGAGCAGGGGCGGGGCGACGGACGGGGCGACGGTGAGACATCGCACGGTCCACGTCCGGTCAAGGGGCGTGCCCCGAAGGGGTGACCCTCACCACGGAACCGCTCGCGACCCACCGGGGTCGACGAGGAGGACCCGGGGGGTTGGGGCAACAGTGGGGCAACGCGTTTCCAGACGGCCCCGGGGCAACGGGCGCGGGACGCGCTAACCCCGCGGAATCATTGGGCACCCCCGGCAGGAATCGGACCTGCGACCTTCGGTTTAGGAAACCGCTGCTCTATCCACTGAGCTACGGGGGCACGGCTGTCCTTCTTGGGAAGAACGACCGCGGGATCGTACGTGGCGGGTGGAGCGAGTCAAGGGGCAAGTGTGGTTCTCGAGGGCAGAGCCTACGATCCCCGTTTGGTACAGCCTTGCCATCGACCTGGCGCTGTGGGCTTGCGGGGTGGGCGGGTTCGTTTGCGGGGGGTTGTGGTAGCCTCGTGGGCGGCATGCCGTATCGTTCCGAGCGCAAGCGTGGGGGGGCGGAGAGGCCTGAGGCGGGGCCGGTGGCCGAGATGGTTCGGCAGTTTGCCGATCCGTATGCGTTCGTCCGGGAGCTCGTGCAGAACAGCATCGATGCGGGGGCGACTGCGATCGTCGTGCGTGTCGAGCGGTCGGGGGGGAGCGTTACGACCTTCGTGCAGGATGACGGCGCGGGTATGGATCGGGCCGTCATCGAGGGGCCTTTGCTCACCCTGTTCAATTCCTCCAAGGAGGGGGATTCGTCCAAGATCGGCAAGTATGGGGTCGGGTTCGTCAGCGTGTTTGCCGTCGATCCCGAGGTCGTCGAGATTGATACCTGGCGGGATGGGACGTGCCATCGCGTGCGGTTGTTTCGGGACCATCGGTATGAGCTCGAACGGCTCGCGTCGCGAGATGGGCACGGGACGATCGTTTCGCTGCATCAGACCATGGAGGCGGCTCGGTTCGAGGAGCATCAGGCTCGGATCGAGGGCGCTCTCTTGCGGTGGTGCAGGTACGCGACCGTGCCCATGGAATTGCACGTGTCCGATCCGGATCGGCCCGAGGGGAGTGGGGCGCGGCGGATCGATGGGGCACTCGGGGTGCCGGCGCCGATTTTCGTGGAGACGCATCGGGGCGGCGAGCATTTTGTCGTCGGGCCTTCGGCAGGGTCGGAGCGGTTTTGCGCGACGCCGCCTGCGCCCGAGGACCCTGCGTGGGGCAAGTCTACGTTTGCCGGGTTTTACAATCGCGGGCTCACGCTGTTCGAGACCACCGAGCCGCTCCTCCCGGGGCTCGAGCACGTGCGGTTTCGCGTCGATAGTCCTCATTTGCGGCATACGTTGAGCCGCGACAACGTCCTCAGGGACCGGGCGTTTCATCGCGTCGTTTCGCAGGTGCGTGACCTCGTGATGGGATCGCTCCGGCGGGAGCTCGGCTCGCGGCTCGCGCGGGCCGCGCGTGATCTCGCGAAGGCGAGGCCGCCTTATGACGAGGAGGTCGTCCTCTCGTATGTCGCATTGCTGGAGGCGGCTTGTGCGCCGCCGCTCGTTTTGCCAAAGGACGAGGTCGTGCTCCCGCTCGTCGCGGCCTGGGAGGGGAAACACGTCGCTCCCGAGGGCAAGCTTTTCAAGCGCAAGGAGATGTTCGTCGCCCCGCTCGCGAATGATCTCGGCCGCGCGCTCGCGCAGGTCGGCGAGCCGGTCGTGCTCGTGCCGCATCCGGCCATCGTCTCTTCGCTCGCGGCGCGGGGGCCTTTGCCGGGGCCGCTCGCGGTCGAGAAGCATTGGGTGCTTTTGCACGAGCTTCCGGATACCGAGGTCACGAAGGCCGACGGAGAGCTTTGCCTCGGCGTGCAGAAGGCCCTGCGCGGGGCGGGGATTCGTGTCGATCGGGTGGCGCTCGCGCGGCCGAGCACGGGCATTGCCGCTCCTTGTGTCCTCGTCCAGGGGGACGTGCGGTGTGTCGGGGTCGGGGTTTGGCTTTGCCGAATGGGTTTTGCCGAGCGGGGGTGGGCCGAGGAGCGGGCCCGGGGTGGGCTCCTCCTCGATGCGGCGAACGAGGTCGTCGTGGCCGCGCGGGAGCGGGCGCGTGAGGATTCGTTTGTCGCGGCGCACCTGCTCGCGCGGATCCTCTTGCTTTCGCGCGAGGATCCATCCGGCAAGGTCTCCGACTCGCTGTTCGAGGCTTCGGCGAAGGTGATTGCATGACGGGTATGGCGGAGGAAGGGCGCGAGATCCTCGCCCGGGGGCGCATTCGTGTCGACGCGCGGCGCGCGCTTGCCAAGCTGCGCGAGCATCTGCTCGTCGATCTGCACCTGTATGCTGCGGAGATTGCGCGGGCCGCGGTCGCTTCGGGGGCCACGTTCCTCGACGTGCAGTACGACGCCGACGACGTCGTGTTCCTGTTCGACGGCGAGTCGGTGGCCGAGACGGAATTGCCGCGGCTGCTCGATCATGTGCTCGGGGATTCCGGGGGCTCGGGGCGCGTTTTGCGGGGACTCGCGCTCGGCGTCAATGCGGCGCTCGGGCTCGGGCCTTCGTTTGTCGACATTCATGTGCGTGCGGCGGGGGATACGAACACCGCGCGGGTGCGGTTCGTTCCGTCGGTCCTCGCGGGCGAGGACGCGCCGCTCCCGGAGGTCGTTCGGGTCGCGTTGCCCAAGGGAATGCCGGAGCGGGGCACGCGTGTGCACGTGCGCCGGCGTATGGGTTTCGAGACCTTGAAGCGCGCGGCGCGGCGGGAGTTGCCGCGCGAGATTGGGCTCCTCGCCGAGGCGATGCACGATGCGCCGCTCGCGCTCCGGAGGGCCGGGGAAAAACTTCCCCTCGCGCCGCGTCCGGCGGCTCTTTTGCGTGTTCGGTTTCGCGAGAAGGACATCCGGCGCGGCGTCGTCGAGATCCTCGCGGTGCCCGCGGGGCCGCCGGTCGTCGCGTATCTGGAGCTCGGGGTCCTTCTCTTGCGGCGACCCTTCGCGGCAGAGCCCATGTTTCCGAGCGCGGCGCATGCGCAGGTCGAGCTCCCCGTTCGCGTGCTGGTCGACGCGGACGAGCTGCCTACGAATGCCTCGCGCTCCGCGTTGCGCGAGGATGCGGGCATGATGTTGCGCGCGGAGCAGGCGGCGCGCAGCGGGTTCATCGATGCGCTTCGTACGCTCGTGGCGATCGTCACGGGCGAAGGAAAACCTTTGCCCGACGTGGAGGTTCTCGACCACGACAAGGCGCGCCTCGAAGATGCGCTCGGCGCATTCGTTTGTGTCGCGGCAGGGGCGCTTCGACGTGGGATGGATCTTCCCGATCAAGCGCGGGCGCTGCTCGAATTGCCCCTGCTTCGGAATGCGGTGGGAGGGTCGCTCACGCCCATGGCATTGCTTTCGCGTGAGGAGGGGCCCGTGTACGTCTTCGAGGGGAAGGAGCCTGCGCCCGCAGAGCTCGAACCATGGCTCGACGACGTGGTATGGGCGCGTGGGCGCCTCGCGGAGCGGATCCTCGTCGATTTCGAGATCCAGGGCGCGGAGAAACGCATCACGGCAGCGCAGGCCGCGTACGAGCGCAGGCGGCGCCTGCATGCACGGCCGCGCAGCGAGCCCGCCGTGCCGTCGGAGCCGGATCACGTCGTCAAGGAGACGTTCCACGTCAAAGACGGGCCTTTTCGGGGGCTGCGCGGGCAACTCGCGCTCGGCGCGGAGGGAATCGGCTCGGGGCAGCGGCCCACGACCGTGCGGGTGTACGTCGAGGGGCGACACATCGATACGATCACCGTCGACCGAGACAAGCTCCCCCTGGCGATCGACGCGGCCGTTGCGTGGGACGGGCAGATCGTGCCTCGTTTTTCGTACGAGGGCGTGCATGACAGCGACGCGTTGCGCCTCGCGATGTTCCAGCTCACGCGTCTTTCACTCCTCGCGCTCGGTTCGCACGTCGAGCGGCTCGCGCAGGAAAAACGATCCACAGATCTCGAACGGCTGCGGCCGCTCGTGCGCGCGGCGGTCGGGGCGTTCGTGCTCGCGGCCGAGGCGCTCGGCATTGAGAATCCCCCGCCCGAACCGGCGCTCTCCGCATACACGCCCCTCTGGACACGGAGCTTCTGGCCTTCGCCCGATCCGGATCGGCTCCCGCTGAGCCTCGCCGAGCTGCGCTCGTACGTTGATCGCACGAATGCCATTTGCCACGTGCCGCCGGGATCCATCGGGGTTGCTCCGGACAAGCGGCCCGTCGTCGCCGTCACGGACCTCGAGCTCGGTTGGCTCGAAAAGGTGTTTCGGGGCGTGACGCTTGTTCCTTATGCGCGGGCGTTGCGGTCGCCCCGGGAGCCCGCGACGCCGCGGCTCGCGATGTTCCACGAGCTTTGCGCGTCCCGGCGCGCGGGGGGCGAGGTATTGCCCTCGATGCCTTTCGAGGCGCAGCAGGGGCGGGGCGTCATCGCGCCGGCCCGCAAGGACGAGATCCTCTGGCTGCACGCGGGGGTCTTGCTCCAGGTGGTCGCGACCGACAAGTACATCGAGCCCACGACGATCGTCGTCGACTACGACGGGCTCGTGCCCGCGCCCTCGTGGGATCGAATCGCATGGACCCGAGACATGGCGTTTCTCGTGCCCGTGCGCGACGAGCTTTTGCGGCGGATCGTCGCGGCGCTCGAAGGGAACGCCGAGGCGCGCGCATCGCTCAGGGACGCGCCGACGGGCGCGCCCGGGCCGCTCCTCCGGGCGTATGTGATCGAGGCGATCACACGCCACAGGGGTCACGAGCTCACGGCGCGGATCGAGGCGCTCCCGCTCGTGCCCGTCCTCGACGAGGACGGGCGGCCGCAGCTCGTCTCGCTCGAATCGGTGCGAAAAACATATCCGGAGCCGGAGATGATTCCGTTCCTCCGGGCAGCGCCGGATTTTCCGACGCTCTCCTGGCGCCCGGTCCTTTGCCTCGACGACCGCGAGGCATACGCATTCGAGCGGTGGGCGGGCGGTCGGGCCAAGAATGCGCAGGGCGAGCTCGATGCGCGGCGACACGGCGCGCGTACCGCGTATGATCGGAAGGTCTTTCGCGCCAAACCTGTGCTCGACCCCTTCGTGTGCGGGCCGCTCGCCGAGCCCGAGGGGCTCACCGCGCTCTGGTACGAGGAGGAGCAAACCGAGACGTCGATGTCCGTCGCGGCAGCCTTGCCGCGGCGCGGGCTCGAGCTTTCCGCGGCCGAGGTCGAAATCCTCCTCGACAAGCGGCTGCTCTGCACGCGGAAGCTCACGGGAATGCCCGTCCCCGTCGTGGCGCGGATTCTCCTCGCCTCCGAGGCGTTCGTCGTCCCCTTTTCGGACGTGACCCCATCGGGCGTGTCGGTCGCAGAGGCGCGCGTCTATTCGGCGGCCTGCTCGCTCGCCGCCGGGCTCGTCGAGCGCGCGAAGGGGCGCGAGTCCACCGCGTTTTTCGGGGACCTCCGGGTGCTACGCCTCGTCGCCGCGCTGTACAAGGTCTCGGCGCAGGATCGCTCGCGCTCCGACATTCTCCAGGCGGATTTCGCGCTTCGTTCGGCGGATTTCCGATGGCCCACGGTGCAAGGGGACGAGCGCGCGTTCGCCGAGCTCGTCCCGGGCAGCGCCAAGCTCTTTTATGGGCGAGCGCGGTACACGCAATGGCAAACCCCGACGCGCGCCGGGAGCGAGCTCGACGCGCCCATCGTGCACGCGCCGGCCTCGCCGGAGGGTGATCTCCTGCGGGCGATCCTCGTCGGCATGGGATACGAGCTCGTCGACGTGAGCGAGGCCGTCGCCGCCCTGCAAGCGCGGCGCACGGGCGAGGCGGCGCAAGGCCGGCCGCGTCTCCCGGGCTCGCCGGCGCATCCCCTGCTCCGGGTCGATCTCGCTTCGTTGCATTCGCATTACGAGGGGGAGATCGAGCTCGCGGAGGGCGACCGCTCGGACGTGCAAGTGGAGACCTTGCGTGGGGAGGTCGTGGCGCTCGACGTCGAGGCGATGTTCCCCTTCCGCGCGAAGGTGCGGGTCGAGGACGTCGAGCTCGACGACAAGGACAAACGCGACCTCGCCGTGGATCTCACGAAATCGGCGAAGAAGCACATCGAAACGCTTGCCGACAAGCTCGACGAGCTGCCCGCGTTCGTGCGGACCTCGCTCCGCCGGGTCGTCAGCGCCCATTCCCGCAAGGATCAGACGCTCACCAAGCGCCGGCTCGCGATGCGCGTGTTCCCGGACATCCTCGGTGGATACCATTCGATCGCGGACATCGCGGGGGATGGTTCGTCCGCGTATCCGTACGTGAACTTCCCGCCGCCCTATCCCACCGCGCCGCGCCCGCGTCCGCCGCTCGCGCTCACGTCCGAGGAGTTCGAGGCGATCCGTTCGCGCGCCGTCTTCGAGGACGTCTCCCAGATCCTCAAGCGCGAGCTCGCCGCCGAGCAGCGCCGGCTCTCCCGGCCGGCCGATTTCATCGGCCTCGACGCGACGCAGCGGGCGAAATGCCTGGAGGTCCTTCCGTTTCGCGGCGACGGTGTCCTCGGTGAGATCGGGATCCTCATGCCCGAGCACGCCGCTGCGCGTGGCATTCACGTGCACACGACGGGCAGGCCCCTCTGCCGCATCCTCGACGGCGACGGCTGGCCCGTCCTCGCTGTGGTGAACGACGACGTGCTCCCGACGAACCGCGGATTCGACGGAATCAAGGGGCACGTCGCGCGCGAGGGCCTGCGGACGCGGGTGGTCGGGCAGGCGAACGAGCACCTCGCGAAATGGCTCGCGCCGCCGCCCGGGGTGCTCGCCGAACTCTCCGTGCACGGTCCGCTCCCTGGTGTTCCGTTCTTCGTGAAGGGAATGTTATGGCTGCCGCCCTCCTGGGCCGGCGCGGGGCGCATCGAGGTGCGGGACGCGACGAAAAAAGAGACGGTCGCGCGCCATTACGAGGTCACCGGCCTGAAGCGTTTTGACGGGATGGTGCCGGTGTGCGGGCGGCTGCTCGTCGCGCCGACCAAGGTCGGGAACCTCGAAAAGACGGACATGCGCGCGGCGCTCACCCGGCTCCTCATGGAGCGGACGATCGAAATGGTCGAGGCCGCCGAGGAGAAGGGCGCGCCCGCGGAGCTCGTCGAAGGGTATCGATGGATCCTGAAGCTCCTCGGCGGCGACGTGGGGGAGCTCGAGGTCGTCGCGGCCGATGGCACGCGCGTACCGGCGTCCGAGGTCGTGGCGCAGGTCGAGGCCAAAGGCGAGGTATGGGTCACGCGCCACGAGGGCACGGCGGAAGGGGGTTTTCCGGGGGAGGCGCCGCCGTTTGTCCTGCGCGACGGCGGCGTGCTCGCCTCGGTGTTGCGGGCGAGGACGCGGATCGTCCGGGAGCTCGGCGGGGTCGTCCCGGAGAGGTGCGCGGCGTCCGCCCCCGAGGCCATGCAGCCCGAAGTGCTCGCGGCCGTGCATGCGTTCACCTATGGGTCTGTCGTGCCAACCAATGCCGCGCGGCCGGGCGTGGAGGTCACGCCGTTCGTCGCGCCCGACGTCGTCGAGCCAAAGGCGCCGGAGGCCGAAAGCGGCGTCGAGGAGGAGCCTGCTTCGTCGTGGTTCGGCGGGCTCGTGTCGCGCGTGGTGTTGCTCTTCGATCCGCCCGAGCCCATGGAGCCGGCCACGCGCGCGCTCGGGCCTTCGCTCATGCAGACGATCGACAAACTCGGCCTCGCGCCGACGCAGGTCGTCACCGGCGTGCGGTATGCGCGGAGCGGTCGGCCGCTGCGGTTCGACGCGGCGTCGGGCAAGCTCGTGCTCAATCGCTCGCACCCCGCCGTGCGCGCGCTCGCGGCGAAAGCGGCGGAGGATCCGCGCGCGCGCACCCTGCTCGTCGCGGCCGCCGTGCGTGAGATCAACCGCGTCCTCGAGGTCGTCACCGACGCGACCGAGAAGCGCGTCCTCTTGTCGCTCCTCCGCGGCGAGCCGCTCTGACGTGCGCGAGGCAGGCCGCGTGCTACAAGTGCCCGATCCCATGGTTGATTTTGTCGCTCTTACGACCCCGCGCCCCGTCGCCCCGGGACGATTCTCGCTCGACGTCCCGGATGGCTGGCAGCAGGGGCGCGGCGCATTCGGAGGGTTTTCCCTCGCCGTGCTCGTGCGGGCCCTCGAATCGACCGAGGACGTCGCGGAGAGGCCGCTGCGCTCGCTGACGGCCGAGCTCTGCGGCCCGCTGCTCCCCGGCCCCGCGGAGGTCTCGGTGGAGGTCCTGCGCCGCGGCTCGGGCCAGACGACCGTGGCGGCGCGCGTGGTGCAAGAAGGCGCCGTCATCTCGCACGCCGTCGGCATTCTCGCGCGAGCGCGGGCCGATACCACGACGCACCTCGAGATCCCGCCGCCGCGTCTCACGCCGTGGAATGACGTCGCGCCCATGCCGTCGCAGGAATGGCCGACGTTTGCGAAGTTTTTCGAGTATCGCGTGACGGGCCCATTCCCTTTTTCGGGGCATTCGTCGCCGGTCACGGAGACCTGGGTGCGCCTTCGTCCGCCGTGCCCGAAGCTCGACGCGGCGTATCTCACGGCGCTCGCGGACGCGACCTGGCCCGCGTCGTTTTCGGTCTGGACCGAGCCGCGCCCCGTCGGCACCGTCTCCTTCACGCTCCAGCTCTTTCCGCCGTTCGACGGCGTGGCTGCCGATGCGCCGCTGCTTCACCGCGGCCAGGTGCTCGTCGCGGCGGATGGATACAGCGTCGAACAACGACAGCTCTGGACCGAAGACGGCCGTCTGCTCGCGCTGAACCACCAGACCATCGCAACCATTCGTTGACGTCGGGCGCCGCGACGCCGGGGCCTGGGCGGCGGATGGCCCCTCACCACGCCTCGGGCGAACGGGGCAGGGGGTGGTGGGCGCTCGACTCCCCGTGGTAGCCTCGCGTCCGATGGCGCTGTCCGAAAACATCCAGTTCTACGCCGCGACGGACGTAGGCCGCGTACGTGATCACAACGAGGACAACTTCCTCGTCGACAAGAAGCTCGCGCTCTCCATCGTCGCGGATGGCATGGGCGGGCATGCGGCCGGCGAGGTGGCGAGCGCGCTCGCGGTGCGGATCATTCACGAGGAGGTCAAGAAGCACAAGGACGTCGTCGAGAAGTACGCGCGCGAGGGCGTGAGCGGTCGGGCAGGCGCCAAGGAGATCCTCGCGATGCTGGAGCTCGCCGTGCAGCGAGCTTGCGCGAAGATCCACGACGAGGCGAAGCAGGACGCGAACAAACGCGGCATGGGCACGACGCTGTCGGCCCTCCTGATCGTGGCCTCGCACGGCTTCATCGCGCACGTCGGCGACAGCCGCATCTACCTCCTGCGCGGCGGGAAGGTGCAGCAAATCACCGAAGATCACACGGTCTACAACGAGCTCATCAAGCGCGGAAAGCTCACGCGGGACCAGATCGAAAAGGTCGCGCAGAAGAACGCGATCACGCGCGCCGTTGGCGTCTACGAGCGGGTCGAGGTCGACACGCTGACGATCGAGGTGCTGCCCGGCGACCAGTTCCTGCTCGCCTCCGACGGCCTGCATGGATACATCGCGCACACCGCGGAGCTCGAGCCGTACTTCGAGGAGGCCGACGGCGAGACGGCGACGCGTGAGCTCATCGATCTCGCGAACCGGAAGGGCGGCAAGGACAACATCACCGCGATCCTGGTTCGCCTCGGCGCCGGCGACAAACAGGACGACAACCGCGCGCGGCGGCTGCACCTCAAGCGCGAGGTGCTCGCGAAGATGCCGCTCTTCTCGCGCCTGTCCGAGCGCGAGATGCTCCGGATCATGCAGGTCGCGGACGTGGTCTCGTACGACGTCGATCAGATCGTCGTGCAGGAGGGCGACCGCGGCGACGAGCTCTTCATCGTGCTCTCGGGGCAAGTGCGCATCAGCCGCGGCGAGACGGTGCTGAACGAGTTCGGCCCCGGCGAGCACTTCGGCGAGATGGCGCTGATCCGCGCGGCGCCGCGCTCGGCGACGGTGACCGCGATCGAGCCGAGTGAGCTCATCGTGCTGCACCGGAACGACTTCTTCGAGATCCTGCGCAAGGAGCACGAGCTCGCGGTGAAGCTGCTCTGGCAGTTCCTCGGCGTGCTCGCCGACCGGCTCGATCAGACCTCGCGTGATCTCAGCTCGGCGCGCGAAGAGCTCAACGCCGAGGACATCACGGACGCGATCTTCCCGGACGAGGTGGAGCCGGGGGAGGACGACGCGCCCGTGACCGAGCCGCGGCCCCGCGACAGCTACCTCCCCGAGCCCCCTTCGGATCAATCGCCCCCCATCGGGGGCTGAGAAAAGCCGCGCCGCCTGGGGCGTACGGGTTTCCTGGTAGTTCCAATTGACACGTTCGCCCCAGCGCCGGTAGCGTCCGTCCAACGGAAAGGTCTGCCATGGAAGGCGCAATGTTCTGCGATCGCAAGGGCAATGGCTTTCGCCTCGGGAGGCGGGGCTTGGGATCGCCTGTCTCGCTCGCCCTCGTGGCGGGGCTTCTTTCGTCGCTCGTGACGACCGGCGCGCTCGCGGACGAACCGCACAGCGCCACCGAGCCGCGCGTGATGCAGGAGCCCGGCGAGGTGGTGAACGTGATCGACGCCTTCGACGACGGCGATCCGTTCGACATCGCGATCAGCCTGGGCTTCCAGTACTCGACGAAGAGCGCAAAGATCCAGCGCGAGACGAACATCTTCGGGCCGGGCCTCACGTCGGGCGGGTTCACCTCGAACCTGCTCAACGTGGCGAGCTACAGCGAGCAGACGTCGCGCCTCATCCCACGCGTCGACATCGGCCTCTACAAGGATCTCGCGCTCTACTTCCGCACGCCGATCATCCTGAACAACTCGCGCGAGCTCACGGACCTCGACGGCAGCTCCAACGTGCAGAACGTGGTGCTCGCGGGCGCGCCGGGCGAGCAGCTCTTCGGGCTGCCGTTCACCTCGCCCGAGCGCAGCGGCCTCGAGTACCTCGCGGTCGGCATCGACACGAGCGCGTTCATGAACCAGGCGCGTGATCGTACGAAGCCCACGCTGCTCTTCGGCGTCGAGGGTCGCTTCGCGCTCGGCACGCCCATGCACGCGTGCAACCCCAACGCGCCTTCGGGGCAGGTGCAGTGCGCGCACCCGTCGGACATCAACCGCAACGGGCAGTCGGACCTCGCGAACGAGGGCATCGGCATCGGCGAGCGAGACGCGGGCGTCACGCGCGGCACGATCGGGCTCGAGGTGCACACGCTCGTCTCGAAGCGCATCAAGTACCTGGAGCCCTACGGCGGCTTCTCCGCGCTCTTCGAGTTCCAGCAGCAGGACTCGGACTACGGCCTCACGGACCTCGAAGGCTCGCTCGTGAACCGCCCGCCGATCCGCGGCACGATGACGCTCGGCCTCATGATCATCCCGTGGGAGAACCGCGAGAAGTTCGGCCGGCTCACCTTCGATCTGCGCGCGCAGGGCACGTACACGTCGGAGGGCCGCGACTACTCGGAGATCTTCGACGCGCTCGGGTCGAGCAGCGCGAACTCGATGCGCCAGCCGCAGTGGGCGAAGTACAGGCGCAACCCGGCCTATGACGAGAACGCGCCGGCGGGCATGCGGCAGCCGATCTCGATCATCGACGAGGGCTCGCAGAAGACGTACGTCACGGGTCTGACCGACGTGCAGCAGTACGCGTCGATCCGCGGGCAGGCGTCGGTGACGTGGCAAGCGAGCGAGTACGTGAAGTTCAACCTGGGCTTCGGGTTCACGCACGATCAGAAGCACGGCATCACGGGCGATCAGCCGTGCAACCCGACGTTCAAGGATGACATCGGGCAGTCGGGCCCGTGCAAGAGCGGCAACGAGCTCAACGTCGGCGAGTTCGTCTCCGCCACGGGTATTCCGAACCCGAACTATCGTCCCACGATCAACGCGGTCGGGAGGCGGTTCTGGGTGAGCGACAGCAACACCTTCGACGTCTTCGCGAGCGGCGTGGTGATGTTCTGAAACGGAGCCGCGTGGCTCGGCTCCTGGTGGTCCTCGCGGCGCTCGGCGCTGCGCGCACCGCCTCGGCCGAGACCCCGCGGACGAACGGTACGGCGAGCGCGAGCGCGGATGCCTCGCGCACCTCCGCCGTCTTGTTTCCCACGAAGATCTCGCGTCGGCCGGCGAACGCGGACGAGGCGAGCGAAGGCGCGGAGCTCGTGCCGATCGCGGGCCAGCTCGATGCGCTGCTCGCGGACGCGGCGCAGGATCTCGGGCTCGTACTGGATCTCGATCAGCGCGGCGCAGCGCCCGACGAGGCCGAGCTCGTGGCGCGGGCGAGCGCGCTCGGCGGTACGTTGATCGTGCCGAGCGTGCGCGCGCGGAACGGCGAGATCGAGCTCAGGATCGTGCTCGCAGAGGCGTCGTCGCCCGAGCTTCGCGTGCGGATCGAGCGTGCGAGCCCAGCGGATCTTTCCGTGCGCGCAGTCGTGATGTTGCGGGATCTCGTGACGGGGCTCCGCTCGATGCCGGCGCGTCGACCCGAGCCGCGGCGCGTGCTCGAGGGGACGCTGACGTACCCGGCGAGGAGCGCGGGCCGCACGGCGCTCGCGGTGAACGCGACGCTCTTCGGGGGGCTGCTCGGGTATTCGATCCAGCGGGCGAGCGGGTCGGAGGATCCGCGGCTTTTGTATCCGCTGCTCGCGGTGGGCGCGGGAGGCGGGCTGGTCACGTCGATCCTCGTCGCGGAGGAGTGGGACGTGGGCGTGGGACCTGCGTGGTTCCTCGCGTCGGGCGTGTGGTGGCCGTCGATCGCGGGGCACATGATCTACGCGGGTCGGTTCGGCGCGTCGGGCGGTGAGGGCGAGCAATGGACCGCGGGGCTCGTGGCGGGCATGACGGGGCTCACGTTGTCGACGCTGGGGCTCGCGTTGCGCGGGATGTCGGAGGGCGGGGCGCTGCTCGCGCACACGGGTGGCGGGCTCGGGCTCGTGCTCGGGGGCGTGACGGAGGCGCTCGTGCGGGGAAACGTGGACAGCTTTCCGATCACGGGGATGGGCTACGGCGCGGGGCTCGGGTGGCTCGGGGCGGCGGCGCTGGCGGTGCACTGGCGGCCCGCGGCGAACCGGGTGGTGGGGATGGATCTCGGGGCGCTGCTCGGCGGGCTCGGCGGCGCGGCGCTCGGTAGCCCGCTCCTGCTCGACGGGCCGACGGAGACGCAGCAGCGGGCCTGGGTCGGGATGATCGGCGGCATGGCGCTCGCAGGGGGCGCGATCGGGTGGTTCATGACGAAGCCGAAGGCGGAGGCTTCGAAGCCCGGCAAGCAGGCGCACGGCGAGGGCCCGGGGACGCTGCCGGTGTTCGGGGTGATCGGGCAGAGCCAGGTGGGAGATCGGCGCGCGCCCGTCGTGGGGCTATCGTGGAGCGGGACGTTGCGGTAGAGCAGCGATCGTTCGTCGCGGGCGACGGACATCACGGAAGACCATGAAGATCACGGTGAACGAGGCGCAGGCAGGGGTTCGTTTGGACAAGCTCCTGCTCGAGGTGATGCCGACGCTCGGGCGAGCGGGGGCGAAGCGGCTGTTCGAGGCTGGCAAGGTCCGCCTGCACGAGGGCGGAGGCGAGCGCGGGCGCAGGGTGGCGAAGGGGGACGTGGCGCGCGCGGGGGACGTGGTCTCGGTCGAGCTCGATCCGACATCGGTCTCGGGCGGGGCGCTGCCGGACGCGGAGGCGGCGCTCACCGTGGTGTTCGAGACGAGCCAGGTGGTCATTCTTGACAAACCGGCCGGGCAACCGACGGCGCCGCTCGAGCCGGGGGAGCGTGGCACGCTGGCGAATGCGCTCGTGGCGCGGTACCCGGAGTGCGCGGGGATTGGCTTTTCGACGCGGGAGCCGGGGCTTTGCCATCGGCTGGACACGGAGACGAGCGGGCTCGTGCTGGCGGCGCGGACGCGGGAGGCGTTCGAGGTGCTGACGGGGGCGATCAAGGAGGAGCGCCTCGACAAACGATATTTGCTCGTCTGCGCGGCGAAGGACCTGCCGGAGACGGGGACGATCGAGATCCCGCTGGCGCCGCACCCGAAGGATCGGCGCCGGGTGTATCCGTGCGTGCATCCGCGCGACGTGGAGCGATATTCGCCGCGGCCGGCGCACACGACGTACAAGAAGCTGTCCGAGCGGGGCGAATGGGCGCTCGTGGAGGCGCGCGCGGGGAAGGCGTCGCGGCACCAGATCCGGGCGCATTTCGCGGCGATCGAGCATCCGCTGGCGGGAGACACGCTGTACGGTGGAGAGAGTGTGCCGGGGCTCGCGCGGCACGCGCTGCACGCGTCGCGGATCACGTGGAGCGGGGACGCGAAGGTGCCGGCGTTCACGGCGAGCTCGCCCTTGCCGGGGGACATTGCGGCGATCGTGGGGGAAGAAGGCGGCTGAGGCGGCCCGCTCAAAGGCCCTTCGGCCGCGGGACCTCTTTCTCCCGCTTCCGGATCCGCGCCGCCACCTGCTCCGCGGCTGCCGTCATCTCCTGCGCCGGAATGCCCGCATCACGCGGCTTCGGCATTCCGTAACCGACCTCGTACGACTCTGTCTGGATCGGCGGCGGCGGTTTGCCCGTTCCTTTCGGGCCGATTCCCACCGAGAAGAAGATCTCGCCTTTTTGCAGCTCCACCCAGACGACGGATTCGTTCGTCGGGTAGAAGTTCACCACCTTCCACCCATTCACCTCATTCCCCACGGTCAGCCCGTCGAGCAATGCGACGAGCGCCGGATCGGGCGGCGCGGGGGCGGGGCCAAAAGGCTCGGCAGGCGCGGGCGCGTCGGCCGCAGCTCCGGCAGCGGGGGGCGCCGGCGTGCTCGGGTCGTTCTGCGCGGCCGCCACCAGGAACCCGAGGATCCCGAGGAGCAATGCAGCAGCGGCGATCCGGGCGAACAGGCGGGGGGTTTTTTCGGAAGGGGCGGTCACGGGCGCCCTCGAAGCAAGCGGGAAAACCTGCCCGGCGTCAAGCCGCTCGGCCCTCGTCGGAGGCTGCGATGACCTGGGACGACCGCCGAATGCCCGAGCGCTCCTCCGCCTTGCGACCATCGCGCAAGAGGCCCACGAGGCGCGTGACGAGATCCGCCGTCATCCACGCCGTCGGCAAGCGCGGGACCAGGGTGATCGCGCGCTCCGTCGCGCGCTTTCCGCGCTGCGATCGGCCTTGTTGTGCGACTGCCTCGATCGCCTCCTCGCACGGCGTCCCCGACGTCACGCGGAGCAGCACCTCCGGCGAGCGCAACGTCGAGCCCGCGGCCGGCGTGAGCACCACGCCGACCTCGAGCCCCGCGAAACCCGGGAGCGGCGCGCGCGGGACCACGGCGAGCCGCAGCTCGTCGGCCTTCGCGCTGCCCTCGGGCACCCGGATGCGCGGGACGATGCGGACCTCTTCGCCGGCCTTTTTCGTCGCTTTGCGGACGCGCTTCGCGACGTCGCGCAGGAGCGGCGCGGCCGAGGCGACCGGATCGGGCGGCAACTCCGCGAGCCGGCCCGTGCAGAAGAGCGCGAGCAGGGCCACCGCGTCGTAGGCGAAGAGCTCGGCGTGGTACATCGAGGTGCGCGAGACGAACCACACGGCCCCGCCGAGGAGCAGCAGGCCGAGCGCGAAGAGGGCCTTTCCGGCGCGGGTGGAGACGTCGAGCAGGCCGGCTTGCGCGGAGGGGCGCGCGGCGCGGGCGAAGGCCTCTTCTTCGGAGACGGGGAGCCACGTGCCCGGGCCGCGCAGCGAGGACGCGCGGATCCAGCGCGGGGCCCGGAACGCGGCGAACGCCGAGGCGAGCGCGACGAGGAGCGCGCCCGCCGTGCCCGTGGACAAGGTGAGCTGCAAGGCGAGGCCTCCGACGAGCGCGAGGCCCGCGCCCGTCGCGCGCACGAAGAGCGGGGCGGGGATCAAGGGGCGCGGCTCGGCGCCGGCCGCGCGCGCGGCGCGCTCGACCTCGCGGGTCTTCCAGGCGACGAGCAGGGCGTAAAGAACGAACGCGAGGCCCCCGCCGAGGAGCACGAACGTGCGGCGATCCGGGGCGAGCGCCGCGGGGCCCGGGGACACGACGGTGGTCGGCTCGGCACGCGGCGCGGTGACTTCGAGGGCGCGCGCATCGAACCGGACGAGCCACGTGACGGGCTCGCCTTTGGGCGCGTACGGCCGCAAGAGTTCGAGCTCGTCGCGGCCCGTGGCGCGGCGAACGGTGGACAGGACCGAGGGCGGCGCGGCGGATTCGTTCGAGGGATCGGCGGCGACGCTGGCCTCGTCGGGGCGGGGCTCGGTCGGACCCGCGGGCAGGACGAACGTGGCGCGCGCCGAGTCGAAGCCGTCTTCCCACGTGAGCCCGGTCCAGCGGAGGCGGGCCATGGAGCCGTCGCGCTGGACGAGGCCGCGGCGGAAGAGCTCGGTGCGGTACCGGACGAACACCACAAAGACGCCCCGCGACAAACCCTTGTCCGCGTCGAAGCGGATGCGCATGGCCGAGGGGCTCGGCTGGCCGTCGTCGCGCGGGCGGCTCGGCGGCGGCAACATCTCCGTGGTGACGGGCGCGGCCGAGGCGAGCGAGTTCGTGGCGGCGTCGCGGCCCGGGACGACGTAGCCGTCGGGCTCGGGCACGGCGTCGGCGTCGATGCCTTTCAGGTCGATCGACTTGAGCGGCCCGCCGGAGACGCGCAGGGTGAGCTTGTGCTCGACGCGGGCCGAGCCGTCCTTGTTCACGTCGACGCGGACGTCGTCGCCCGCGACGTGCACGTCGACCCACGCCAGAGCGGGCGCTGACCGCGTGACGAGGCCGAGGACGAGGCCGGAGGCCACGAGCCAGGGCCGGGCGACACGAATGGACATGGCCGAGACCTCCCACGGGGCGAGGTCCCGGGCCAAGTTCTCCGTTGGGTCAGCTCAGCTCCCCCGGGCCCGCGGGCGTGTGGGGGGTCGTGATCGGGCGGCTCGGGATGAACGCGAAGGCCGCGACGGCGATGCCGAGCACGATGTCGTTCGCTACGGCCCTGCCGCCGAAGTATCCGAGGACGAACGGCGCGATGATCAGCCATGCGCCGAGCACGACGTTCACGAACCGGGCCTTCGGCGCCCAGAGCGCGACGATCGCCGAGGACGCGATCAGGATACCGAGCAGGCGGTCATTGTTCGCGGCGTAGGAATCGACGTATCCGAGCGCCGCCGGGGCGATGAGCAGCCAGATACCCAGGACGATATTGATCCATCGGGGCCATGTCATGGTATGTTCCTCCTCCTCGGGCGATGGGTGTCACGCGGCGTGCCGCTTCTCGGCCTCCTGCTCGTGCCGCATTCCCTGCTCGTGATACCGCCGAGCCTCGATCGTGTGCCGGAGGGCCTCGGCCTCGTTTCCGCGCTCGTGCTGCTCCGCGGCCATCCGATGGTGCACGGCAGCGTTCTCGAAATGTTCGGCGGCCTTTCGATGGTGATCGGCCACGCTTTCGGTGCGGACCATTCCTAGCTCCGTGGGCGATTCGTGCCGCGAGGCGGCGTCCCCGACGTTCTGATGCAAACGAAGGCCCAGCCGCGGCGGACGAACCCGGCTGCGGCTGGGAGCGTCGCACCCGCGTATTACGAAGCACCATTGAGGCCCGATTTACGGACCTCGATCTGGCCGTCGCGCATGCGCGTCTCGTAATGGGGCTCCGAGTCGGTCGCGGGGCCGACCATCACCCGGCCGTCGCGCAGCCGGAACTGCGAGCCGTGGCAGGCGCACACGACGCGCTCGCCGTCGAGGCGGCCCGCGCTGAGCGAGCAGCCGAGGTGCGTGCAGGTATCGCCGATCGCGTGGACGCGGCCGTTCGCGCGGGCGAGCAGGATCGGCGCGCCCTCGGCCACGACGCGGCGGAGCTGCCCTTCGACGAGCTCGTCATTGCGGAGCACCGGCACGAAGCCGCTCGGCCCGCCCTGCTCGAAGGCCCGGTGGCTCACGCCGATCCCGTAATGGTACGACATGACCCCGCCGAGCCACGCGCTGCCGAGCACGATGCCGAAGCCCGCCGTCGACGCGGCGATGCCCGCCCCGCGCCGGCCGTTTTTGCGCAGGAGCAACGAGACGCCGAAGAGGCTGGCCGCGACCGTGTTCAGCGCTGCGTGCACGAAGCCCACGCGCCGCGGTTTTCCGTCGAGGTAACTCCAGTCCGCGAGCCCCGCGAGCGCCGCCGCGCCCGCGGCTGCCAGCCCGAAGGCGTGCGCCGTGAAGGCCGCGTCGTGCAGCCCCTTTTTGCGTCGCCCGAGCCCGGCGATGTCCAGGACGAGCCCCGTCGCCCATGCGCCGATCGGGAAATCGGTGAGCGCCGCGTGAAGCGGGTGCCCGAGCCATGTCCCGTCGAGCGTGGTCCGGAGCTCCGGGCGCTTTTGCAGGACCGCTTGGACCGGCCGATGCACGGCCTCCGCGAGCGTATCGACGCTCGATCGGTTCTCGACTGTCGTCAGGAGCGACGTCGCCATCCCGTTCTCCTTTCGTGTCTCGTTGCGTGTCTCGGGGGCCTCTCCCCCGAACACGCCTCGCTGTGCAATCGCCGCGCCGGCCATGACGTTCGTGCCCTGCCTTCCAGGCCGCCGGACCCGAGCCAGATCGCGATTTCGCGACGGGCATGTCCGTTGCTATCGTCGGGCCATGCCATTCCCTCGTTTTTTGCTTCCTTTCCTCGCGCTCGCGACCGGATGTGCCCAGGGCTCGTCCGGCGCGCTCGGCCAGACCGACACGACTGCGGCTTGCCCTCCGAGCGAGCTCGTCTGCGCCGTCGCAGGCATCGATGCCCCCATCGCCAAGGGCGCCGCTTTGCCCATCCAGGTCTCCGTCACCTCCGAGGGCGCCTCCACGCCGCCGCTCTCGTTCGTCTCGGCAAACCCGGACGTCTTCACGATCGACGACGCTCGCATCCACGCGCAGGCGCCTGGGATCGCGTCGATGCTCATCACGATGGAGGGCGATTTGGTCGTGGACTTTCTTCACGTGTGGGTCGCGGAGGCGGACGCGCTCCGGCTCCATCGCGTGACGAACGGCGGCCTTCAGACGTCGCCTTTGCCAGCCGCGATGGAGATGCTCGTGGGCGACGAGCTCACCCTCGTCGCGGCGCCGCATCGAGGCCCGCAGCGGCTCCTCGGCGAGCTCGACGCGGCGTTCGAAGCCGATCCGCAGGTGGTCCTGATGCTCGACGAGGGCGTGGCCGGCAGCCGGCGCATCGTCGCCACGGCCGCGGGCGAGACGACCGTCACCGTCAAGGCGCTCGGGATCGAGGCTGCCGTCGCGCTGACCGTGCTGGAGGTGAAGCCGTGAGCCCCCGCGCGTCCCTCTTCCTTCTGGCCGCCGCCGCGCTCGCCGCGGGCTGCGAACCCAGCATCACCGCGCTCACCATCGCGCCGCCCACGGCCGTCGCCGATGTCGACAACGTCGAGAAGGACGTCCGCCTCTCGCAGGGCATCGCGCTCGCGATCGAGTGCACCTACCAGAACAGCCCTTGCGAGGACGCGACCGCGACCTCGAGTGATCCGGAGATCGTGCGTGTCCTGCCCGGCTTCGTGGATCTGCTCGCGCCGGGCGACGCGTATCAGCGCTACGCCACCGACGTGCCGCGCGCCGTCTTCATCTTCGTCGGGGGCAAGCCCGGCGACGCCGTCGTGACCCTCACGTCGAGCGACGGCAACACGAGCATCGACGTCAACGTGCTCCCGCTTCCCTGAAGCCGGCCCGACCGAGGGGACCGCGGCCCCGGCCGCTCTCCCCCGCTTTCCGCCGAATTTCCGCCCTCTGTAGACATGCTTTCCCGAGGATTCGAGGAAAGCACGGTTTCACGCGCCGCCGGCATCAGGAGGAACTTGATGCTCATGGGCATCTTCCCGTATGTAGGAGGGACGCATCGGAGACCATCGGGATGACGGACGCGACCGACGAGTCGGTAGTGGTGGAGGGGAAGCGGATCGAGCGCGTCCTGGAGGCGCTTTCGCTCGCTTCCGTCGGGGCCTTCGACGAGGCCATCGGGCTCTCCGGCGCGCTGACCGAGGATCGGTTCGGTGCGCTCGAAGAGAGCCTGCTCGTGCTGCTGCGGGAGCTCAAGCAGACCCGCGAAGAGCACGACAAGGCGATGAGTGATCTCGAAGCGTCGCGGCGCGACCTCGAGGAGAAGGTCGCCACGGTGGAGCGGCAAAGCATCGCGATCCGCGAGCTCAGCGTGCCCATCATCGACGTGTGGGACGACGTGCTCACGCTGCCGCTCGTCGGCGCGATCGACAGCGCGCGCGCCTCCGAGATGACCGAGAAGCTCCTGCAGCGCATCGCCGATCGCGGCGCGGAGTACGTGATCATCGACCTGACGGGCGTCGACGTGGTCGACACGATGACGGCCGCGCACCTCGTGCGTTTGACGCACGCCGCCAAGCTGCTTGGCGCGAAATGCGTGCTGACGGGCGTGCGCCCCGACGTGGCGCGTACGCTCGTGGAGATCGGCGTCCACCTCGGTGGGCTCATGACGCTGCGCACGCTGAAGGACGGCCTGCGCGCCTGCCTCAACATGCGCGAGGCCGACCGCATCAGCCTGCGCAAGAAGCCCGGCGAAGGCGACAAGGACAAGAAGGCGCAGGCCTCGAAGGACGAAGGGCAAGACCGCACGGTGAGCCGAGGCGAGCGTCGCCAGCGGCCGCCGCGGCCCGAGGCTTCGGCCTCCCCGTCGTCGATGCCGGCGTCGATGCAGGCGTCCGAGGACATCGGGCTTTAGCCCGAACGCGCTCCTTCGCGCCGTTCGATTCCTTCACCCCCCAACCCCTCTCCCTCGCGGGAGAGGGGCGGCGGTGATCCTCAAGCGCCCGTTGCCAGCTCGCCGCCGGCTTCGTCCACCGCGTCGACGACGATCTGCCCACGATCGGCCGAGAGCAGCGCGACCGATCCCGAGGGCAGCTCGCCGCGCAGGATCATCTCGGCGATCGGCGCCTCGACGTGGCGCATGATCGCGCGCTTCATCGGGCGCGCGCCGAGCCCCTCGTCGAACCCGCCCTCCGCGAGGAGCACATCGAGCACGGCCGGCTCCACGTCGAGGCGGATGCCCTTTTCTTCGAGCCCACGTCCGAGCGCCGCGAGCAGCCTGCGCGCGACCTCCTTCACCTCGACCTTGCCGAGCGGGCCGAAGACCAGCACCTCGTCGATGCGGTTGTAGAGCTCCGGCGGCAGGGCCCCGCGCGCGGCGGCGAGCATCGTCGATTCGAGCTTGTCCGGCGAAACCTGCGCCGCGCTGCTGCGGGAAAACCCGACCGAACGTTCGCTCTTGAGGGCCCCGGCCTCGGCCGCGCCGAGGTTCGAGGTCAACACGATCACCGTGTTCGTGAAATCGACCCGCCGGCCGCGGCCGTCCGTCATGCGCCCCTCGTCGAAGACCTGGAGGAACGCTTCGAGCACGTCGCGGTGCGCCTTCTCGATCTCGTCGAGCAGGATCACCTGGTAGGCGCGGCGGCGCACGGCCTCCGTGAGCTGGCCGCCGGCCTCGTGCCCGACGTAGCCGGGCGGCGCGCCGATGAGCCGCGCTGTCGCGTGCGCCTCGCTGTACTCGGAGAGGTCGAGCCGCGTCATCGCGTCGGCCGAATGGAAGAGCGCCTCGGCGATGGCTTTGGCCGTCTCCGTTTTGCCGACGCCCGTCGGCCCGAGCAAAAGGAACGTGCCGAGCGGCCGATCCGCGCGAATGCCGGCGGCATTGCGCCGCAGGACCCTCGCAATGCGGGCGAGCGGCGCCGTGTGGCCGACGACCCGATCGGCGAGCAGCTTTTCCAGGTTGAGCATGCGCTCGCGGTCGGTCTCGAGCAGCCGCTCCTCGGGGATGTCCGCGAGGCTCGCGAGGACCTCGGCGACCTCGGAGGGCCCGACGGGCGCGAGCTTTCCGGCCCCGGCGCGCCGTCGAGCGCGCGCGCCGGCGAGGTCGAGGATCCCGATGGCCTTGTCGGGCAAGGCGCGGCCCGGCAGATAGCGGACCGACCACGAGACCGCGGACGCGATGGATTCGTCCGTGTACCCGAGCCCGTGGTGGGCGCCGAGGCCCTGACAAACCTGTTTGCAGAGGAGGAAGGCCGATTCCTCGTCCGGCTCCTCGATTTCGACGACCGAGAATCGCCGCGCGAGCGCGGGATCGGGCTCGAACGCGCGCCGGTGCTCCTCGGGCGTCGTGGCGCCGACGAGGCGGAGATCGCCGCGGGCGAGGGCGAGCTTGATCTCGGCCGTGGCCTCGTCGAGGCCGCCGGAGAAGAGCTCGTGGATCTCGTCGACGAAGAGGATGACGGCGCGCCCCTCCTCGCGAATCTCGCGCAGAATGGCGTTCATGCGCTCGGCGAGCGCGCCGCGCGTCCCGGTGCCGGCGACGAGCTCGGAGACCGCGACCTCGACGAAGAGCCGCGCCGCAGACGGATCTCGATCGGCCTCGCGGGCGAGGCGCTCGGCGATGCCCCGCGCGACCGAGGTCTTTCCGACGCCGGCCGGCCCCACGAGCAGGCAGCTATTTTGGTTTTTCTTGGCCAGAATGTCGAGCGTCGCGTCGACCTCGGCGTCCCGACCGATCACGGGATCGATTTCGCCGAGGCACGCGGCGAGCGTGAGGTTTTTCCCGAGCGCCGCGAGCGTCGGCGTCTTCGCCCGATCGAGCGCGAGCGGATGGCCTTCGGGGATCGTGGGCCCGGGCGCGAGGGGCTCCCGCGCCTTGATTTTGCGGTCCCTCTCGGCCGGCTTCGCGGGCGCGGGCGTGGGCAGCGGGATCGGCGTCGCGGTCGCCGTGGCCTGCGGCGGAGGGGGCGAGGGCGCGGCGGTCGGCGTGACCGTGGGCGCCTTCGTGGGCGGACGTTGCTCCTGCCCGAGCCGACCCGGTGGCGGAAAAAGCGGGACCGTCACGCCCGTGCCCGTCGGCCGCTTCGCGGGCATGGGCGTGGGTTTGTCGAGGTCGATGCGCGTGGCAGCGCGCGGGGCCGGCCGGGGCTCGGCCTCCGTGGTCTTGCCGCCCGCGGCCTGCGGCACGCGCCGGGCCGCGACGACCCCGAGCGAGAGCTGCATGGCCGCCGTGCGCAGCCTTCCTGTGTCCACGCCGGCCTGGACGAGGGCGCGGTGCGCGGCGCAGGTGCGATCCGCGAGCAGGGCGAGGAGCAGGTGCAGAGGGTTCGGCTCGCCGAGCGGCGCGCGCTTGCCGAGCTCGCGGGCCGCGACGGTGGCGCGGGCGAGCGGATCGGGCGTGTCCTCGTCGAACGAACGACCGGCCTTGAGGAGCGTGTCCGCGTCGAGGCGCCGCTCGCGCAGGAGCTCGCCGGCCTGACCGTCGCGCGAGGCGATGGCGGCGAGGAGGTGGACGCTCGTCGGGCGCTCCTTACGCGCAGCGGCCAGGTCCTGGGCGAGCTTGCGCAGCGTGACGAGCTCGGCCTGCGAGCGGGGGATCGTCATGATGGGGAGGGGGGTCTCACGTACGCGGGGCGTGGGACAAGTTTTCGGCCGGGGACGGGGCAGGGCGTTCGTGTAGGATGGGCGGAGGAGAGCACCCATCCGTGACGACACGACGCACCGCCCTGCTTTTTCTGGCTTCGCTCGGGCTCCTCGTCTCCCGGGAGGCGCGGGCTGACCTCATCCCCGACGGGGAGAAGCGCGTCGACTACACGTTCGAGCTGGAGAATTCCTCGCAGTTCCCCGACTACGTATTCCTGGCGCATCCGTACACGACGTCGTTCGGCGCGCCCATGCCCGAGCTCTGCGTGCTCGGCGGGATGCCGCGGATCGTGGGGAAGTACGTCCAGCCCGTCGTGTATGCGATGAAGAAGTCCGATTACGAGGCGTCCTCGCTGCGCAAGCTCGAGGGGGCGGCCCTCGAAGCGTTCTTCGCAGAGGGAAAGGGGCTCATCTCGTCGGGGCTCACGATCCGGCCGGAGCATTTCGTGCCCGACCGCTGGCCCGTGAAGGGCATGCACGACGTCGTCCGCGTCGAGAAGCTCGAAGGCGGCGTGTTCGTCGCGCGGCTCGTGAAGGTCGTCTATTTCTTCGACGACGGGAAGCGCGTGCCGGTCGATTACCCGGCCGATGGAAAGCGGCCTTTTCCGCCCGGCTTCGCACCGACGCCGCCCCGGGACGAGGCCGCGGAGACACCTCCTCCGAGCACGACCGCCGATCCGGCCGAGAACACGCCGGCCGCGCCTGCGCACGCGCCGAGCGGCTGCGGCGGGTGCGCGGTGAAAGGCGAGGAGGGGGCGGCGGGATTCATGTTCCTCCTCGGCGCGCTCGCTGCGCTTCGAGGGCGCAGGCGCGCGGGGAACAGCGGATCAATCGCGCCGTGATTCGACGAGCGCGCGGTCGACGATATCGAGCAGCTCGGCGGTGCTCGGCCGGTCGGCCATGCTCTCGCCGATCTGCCGGAAGAAAATTCGTCCGTCCGGTAGGATGACGAAGGTCGAGGGGACCGCGATGTCCTGGCCCTGCATGGCGACGCCATAGGCGAGCGCGGTCTTCAACCCGTCGTCCCGGAGCAGCGGGTAACGCGCGCCGAGCGTCTCGGCGAACTCGCGCGAATCTTCCTCGGAATCGACGCTGATCGCCGCGAGGCCCACGCCGAGCCTCCGGAACCGATCGTTCATTCTTGCCAACTGCCCGAGCTGGCTACGACAATACGGTCACCAGTAGCCGCGGTAAAACACCACGACCGCGGGGCCTTTTTGCGTGAGGCTCGCCAGGGTGACCGTCTCGCCCGTGTGCGACGGGAGCGAGAATGCAGGCGCCTGCGCCGAGGCCGCGAGCGCGGGGCCACGTGTCTTCAGGTTGCAGCCGGCGGCAAAGGCGAGGAGCGCGGCGCCGAGGAGAAAGAGGCGGCGTGGGGCGCGGATCGGCGCGGACATGGGCCGGAGCATACAGGGATAGGCCCGAGACGGCAAGCGCTGGAAACCCGTCAAAAGCCGCCGCCCGTGGCCGTCCCCGTGGGCACCGGTCGTTTCGGCGTGGGGGAGGGCGAGGGCGTGGCGGGCGCGGTGGCCTCGCGCTTGACGATGAACTCGACCAGCGCGTCGCACCGGCCGGAGCTGATCCCGCCCGTCTCGTCGAGGCAGGACACGACGAGCGCGCGGCCCGGGGTGACCTCGGTGACGAGCAACGTCGAGACCCAGGTTTGTCCGTCGATGAGCGTGGTGTAGCAGGGCTTGTCGGCGATCGTCGGCTTGCCGCGGGTGCGGCGCATCTTCGGCGATTGCTGCTCGAATCCGGTCAGGATCGCGTCGGCGAATTTCTCGTCCACGGCGCGCACGGGCATGTCCGTGACCTTGAGCGTTTGCTTGTCGCAGACGATCGAGACCGTGCGAATGCCGTCTTTCTCCTCGGCGGACTTCTTGCAATTGCTCATTGCATCGCCCCCGGCCGGGGCGAACATGATCGGATAAACGACCTTGACGACACCGCCCTCGGGCGCGGGGAACGTCAGCGTCTCGACGGCCGCGAGGACACACTTCACGACGTCGGGATCGGGCAGCGTCGCAGGCGTCTCCTCGCCGACGGAGGCGGGCTTGCCATCCTTGCCGATGACGAACTTGATCGCGATGCGGCCACCGAGGTTCGGGTTTTTCTTCAGGCCCTCCTCGTAACAGGCCTGCAATGTTTTGAAGTTGCCGCGGATGATCTTCTGGATCTCGGCCGGGTCGAGCCTCCCCGCCGGGGCATCGAGCGCGCCGATCACGTCCGTTCCCTTGTTCGAGGGCTCGGCCTTCGCCTCGGGCGCGGGGGGCGCCTCGGCCGGCGTGGCTTTCGCCTCCGCGGGCGGCGGCGCGTCGGCGGGCGGCGTGGCGCCGGCGCAGCCGACGAGCAGGAGGGCGAGGGACGAGGGCCAAAAGACGCGCGACATCGGCGCCGATGCTAGGAGGCGCGCCGAGGTGCGTCAAGGCGACCCCAGGAATGCGCAATGCAGACCCTTCCCGTCGGTCGCGATTTTCCACGGCCCCGAGCCGCCGGGCACCGCCGAGCACGTTGTCGCCGCGCCGGAGCACGTTGTCGTCGCGGCCCGTCATGCGGCTTCAATAGGCGCGGCATTTCACGCTCCCATCGGAACGAATGGCAGCGCACGCGTAACGTTGCGGTACCAAACGATGCCGCTTTCGAAACCGTTCCGGGTGGACGTTGAAAACTTGATTGACCACCCTTTCCGCGCAAGAGAACGTAGACACGTGCCGGTCGGCGTGGTTCGTCGCGGCACGTTCGACTTGGAGGCTTACGTGAAGCGTCGCGATTTTCTCAAGGGCGCAGGGCTCGTCACCGCGACGGCGGCCAGCGGCCTCGGCGTATCGCTCTGGGGCATGCGGCAAGCGCGCGCGTTCGGAGAGGTGCCCAAGGAAGCCGAGGGGGCCATGCTGCCGCTCGAGCTGCAGGCCGAAAACATCCTCGAGATCTTTCTTTACGGCGGCGTGAGCCAGTACGAGTCGTTTTACTGCGTTCCCTCGCTCGGCGAGGCGAGCGGGACGCAGTGGCACGCGTACCTGAAGTCGGGGCACGTGCAGGCGGCCGTGGACCAGTGTGCGTTTCAAGGCCCGCTGACCGAGCCCTTCGCGGCCGATTCGATGGGCCAAGCCGTGCACCTCGGGCCCTTCGTGATGCCCCTGCGGGAGCGGCCCGATGTGATGGAACGGACACGCGTCTCCGTCTCGGCGCACGACCTCGAGCCACACGAGGGCGCGATCCCCATGATGCTCGGCGGCCGAGGGCTCGGGCATCCGGCGTTTTCGGGGCTCGGCGCGCACGTGCAGCGTTACTTCCTCGAACGGTTCAACACGCCGGGGCGCGCGCCTTACTCGTACGCGCTGATGTCGAACGGCGCGAACGGGCTGCCCACGGACAACGTCCGCAGCGTCGTGTCGATCGGAATGCACCCCGGCGCGGCGCGTCCGCTCGCCATCAAGGTCGACGCGGCCGGTGATCTCACGAGCCTGCTCGCGCGCGGGACCGTCGGGCAAAACCGCGCGCAGTACGACGCGCTGATGCAGGGCTACATCGATCGGTACCACGAGCGCCTGCGCTGGAGAGGGGAAGGTGGTCCGCTGCGCGCGCCGCGGCTCGGCGAGCTCGAAGCCGCGTCGAGTTCCATCGCCAACGCGCAGGCCATCTCGGGCGTGCTCGAGCCGCAGTTCTTCACGAAGATCGGCGGTTCGAACTGCGGGGACAACGCGGGCACCGACGCGATGACGATGAACCTGAAGCTCGCGGCGCACCTCTTGCGGCACCCGACGGTGCCCGCGAGGTACGTGTGCATCGTCGACACGGGCCTGCTCACGGCCGACGGCGGCGGCGGGTACGACACGCACGGCGAGAACTCGTTCACGCAGGCGCGGAACCTGTCGCACACGCTGCGGCAGCTCCTCTCGGTGGTGAACGCGCCCGGCGAGAACAACCCGGCGAAGCTCGATCTCGACAAGACGCTGATCGTGCTGACGACGGAGTTCGGGCGCACGCCGTTCAAGCAAGGCAGCCAGGGGCGAAACCACTGGCCGTATGGCTTCCCGGTCGTGTTCATCGGCGGGCCGGTGCGGCCCTCGGGCAAGGGCGTGTTCGGCGCGTGCGGAGAGGACGGGCGCGCGACGATCGCCTCGACGCCGCAGGAGAACCGGATGGCGGCGCTGCTCTCGCTTGGAATCTGGCCCTTCGCGCAGGAGAGCTTCAACGTCTCCGACGTGCCGGGCGCGACGACGGAGATCGATGCCGCGCTCCTCGTGCAGAAGCGGCAGTTGGGGGTGGTGGCATGAAGACCAGGCGTTTCTCCGGGCTCTCGACGCTCACCCTGGTGATCACGTGCGCGGCCGCGATGGCCGCCGTGCCCGCATGCGGCGGCGGCGGGACGGACCCGCCCGCGCCGACGGGCCCCGGCGTCGGCGGCAGCGGCGGCAGCGGTGGCAGCGGCGGTGACGGCGGCATGGGCGGCGCGGGCGGCGAGGGTGGTGATTCGACGCCGCACACGCCGCAGCACGTGTGGACCGAGTGCCAGGCGAGTGATCAAGCGTGGGTGCGCCGCGCGATCGTCGCGGTGAGCGGCCGCAAGCCGTGGGGCCAGGCCGAGGTGAACGCGTACACCGACGCGATCACGGCGATCCGCAAGGCGGACCTCGAGGCCGCCGGCAAGTTCGGCGAGCTCGGCGGCGCGCTTCCGCCCTACGGCGACGACCTCGTGAACGCGCGCAAAATCGTGGCTCGCGCGCTCATGCGCGAGGACGCGTTCCGGCAGCGGTGGAGCGACTTCTTCATGGACACGCTGCGCGTGAACCGCATCGAGACGAAGTCGCTGCAGCAGTGCTACGGCGCGCCGCCGGCCGCGGCGTACGACAACGGCAACCTCGCGGCGTGGGTGCGCGACAACGACGCGACCACGAAGAACCCGCCGAGCCCCGGGTTCACCATGAACCAGCTCCTCTCGTCGGCGCTCGAGCTCGACGACCTCTCGCCCGTGTACCGCGCGAACCTCTTCGCGATGATGTCGCAGCCGTACTCGGGCGCGAACGTCGGCGAGCTGGAGATGGAGCGCGCGCGGCGGCAGAACTTCGGCGCGATCTTCGAGCGGGCCTACCTCCACCGCGATCGCGTGTGCTTGACCTGCCACAACAGCGAGTTCTCCGTGACGTACAGCGACGATCCGTCGCTGAACCGTGCGTGGCCCGTGCCCGGACTCTTCGAGGTCGCGCTCTACGGAAACTCGGCCGGCGTGCACCCCGAGGAGGAGCAAGAGACGAAGGGCACGGACGAGATGCGCGCGCTCTCGATGCTGCGCTACTGGGGCGTCGCCGACGGCGGCGGCAGCGCGCCCTACGGCTGGAACGGCAACGCGTGCGGCAGCTTCCGCGCGCCCACCGAGGACGATCCGCTCGGCGTCGACACGTACTTCGGCTCGATCCGCTCGACCCCGGAGGCCCCGAACAAGGGCCGCCGCGCGAGCGTGTGGGACCTCGAGCGCGCGCTCAAGCGCGGCGTGGACCGGCTCGCGGCGCACGGGCTCGTGCGCTTGCCCGGCGGCGAGCTCGCCGATCCGGACGAGGCGTTCGCGTACATGGTCGCGCAGAACATCGTCGACGTCGTGTGGGCCGAGGTGATGGGCACGCGGCTGACGATCGCGAACTACTTCCCGCGCACCGAGGTGCAACGCGACGTCTTGATGGGCCTCACGGAGAAGTTTGTCGCGTCGCACTTCTCGCTCCGCGAGCTGCTCACGGACATCCTCGCGCACCCGGCCTTCAACCTGAAGGCGCCGGAAGAAGGCTGCGGCAACGGGGCCTACGAGGTGCCGCGGGTCTTCGACCCGTGGACGATTGCGGACAAGGACATCGGCCGGCGCGGCAACAGCCCTGCCGACGGCGTCTTCGCGATCTCGTCGCGCCCGCTGCGCCGCAGCCTGCACCGCGCCATGGAGTGGCCGAGCTACAGCGAGTATCCGCAGGACAACGGGGAAGAGAGCCTCCAGCTCGCCATCGGGTTCGCGCTGAAGGACGCGGAGCCGGGCTTCCGCGGGCTCGACTTCCAGGGGCGGCTCTCGTGGGAGGCGACGTACGGCGCGTGCAAGCCGCTCGGCGGGAACGACTTCATCGCGAAGATCGTGTCGAGGGCGCAGGCGACGACGGGCGCGACGGTCGGCGACGCGGTGATCGCGCTCAAGGATCGCCTCCTCGGCGAGCCGTGGGTCGAGCCGGTGGCGGAGAAGCCGCAGATCGAGGCGCTCGTCAAGACGACCCTGGCGGACACGAACCTCGCGGGCCTCGACGCGAAGCTGCGCTCGTTCTGCGGCGTCCTCGTCGCAGCTCCGCAGTTCATGCTCGGCGGCGTCGTGCCCCCGGACGCGACCGACGTGCCGAAGCTGACGCCGCCGGAGATCTCGTACGAGGGTACGTGCGGATACGTGACGCTCATCGCGGGGCAGATCGGCGCGCCGTACACGATCACCTGCGGTCCGGATACGATCACCGCCAAGAAGCAGTGACGGAAGGGGTTTGGGGCGTAGCTCGGCTTGTCCGAGCGAAGCCCCAAGCTTTGAAAGGACGAGCAGGATGGGTTTGTCGCGGGCGACCAGGGCGATCGGGGCACTCTCGATCGCCCTGGGGATGGTGGTCGGGTGCGGGGCCGACGAGGACGTCGAGCTCACCGGCGGCACGGGCGGAGACGGCGGCGCCGGCGGGAGCGGCGGCCCCGGCGGGAACGGCGGGAACGGCGGCGGCGCGGGCGGCAGTGATGATCCGGCGGAGGCGATCTACCCGAACATCGCGTCGCTGCACGCGCTCGGCGTCGCGCAGACGTGCTCGCTCAACCAGGGCGTGTGCCATGCGTCGCGGCAGTACCCCGAGCTCGGCGGCGTGAAGGACATGCTCGCGCTCGTGAACGCGCCTTGCCAGATCACGGCGGCCGAGCCGAGCCTCGTGCCCGACGAGTGCGAGCGCCCCGGCGACAAACTCGTTCTCGGCGGGCAAGAGCGGGAGATCCTCCAGGTCGTCCTCGACAAGAACGCGCCGTTCCCGCCGGCGAGCGTGGAGCTTCGGCTCGCCTCGGCGCCGCCTTCGCTCGACGCGAACGGCGCGCGCATCCGCAGGCTCGACGACGCAGGCGCCGAGGTGCTCAGCGTGCCCCTCGACGGCGCGTCGTTCCTGCCAGGCAGCTCGCCGGCGAGCGTGATCGTGAACCTCACCGCGTCGCCTCCGTCGCTGAAGGGCTTCCTCGACGTACGCGTGACCGACCTCGATCGGGTGCGCGTCGGCGACGCGAACGGCAACGGCAGCGCGCATCCGTCGGCGACGCCGTGGTCGCTCGTCGCGCCGGGTGATCCGGGGCGCAGTTACCTCTACAAGCGGCTGCTCTCGGACAAACACGGCCCGCGCATGCCGCTCCTCCAGCGCACGTGGACCGCGCTCGCGACGCGCGCGGTGTGGTGCTGGATCCGCGGCATGAAGCCGGACACGTTGCAGGGCGATCTGTCGGCCCTCGACCCGATCGACTACGGAAATTGTCCCCCCGACCCCGACGCGCCCGATCCGAACACGGCCGGCACGTGGGGGAGCGTGCGCACGCTCATGGGCTCGCGCTGCGCGACGTCGAAGTGCCACGACAGCACGGACAAGGCGGGGGATCTGGATCTGACACCCGACCCGGCCACGTTCCTCGCGAACGTGATCAACGTGCCCAGCGTGCAGACGGGCGCGCAACGCGTGGTGCCGGGACAACCGGCGGCGAGTTACCTGCTTTGCAAGGTGGATCCGGCGTGTGAAGGGCGCGCGGACATGACGAGCCTCATGCCGCTCTCGGGCGAGCCGATGACGGACGCCGAGATCAAGTCGATCGCTGCTTGGATCCAGGCCGGGTCGAAGCTCGAGTAGGCACACGCTCGGCGACGGCGGTCAGCCCGAACTCCACGAGCGCCCGCCGCACCTCGCCTGCGTCCTTCGCCACGCGCGCTCGCTCGCCGAGCGCGCGCTTCGGATCTCCGCCGAACCACACTGCGCGCAGCCCTGCGCCGAGCGCACCTTCCACGTCAGCGGCGAGCGAGTCGCCGACGTGCACGACCCGATCGAGCGGCCGGCCGAGCCGCTCGGCGGTCCAGGTGAAGATCTCGCGGCCGGGTTTGTCCATGCCGAGCCGGCCGCTGTCGGCGATCACGAGGAACCGATCGTCCCAGCCGAGCTCTGCGACGAGCTCGGCGAGCCGGCCCTCGGAGTTCGAGATGATGCCCACGGGCACGCCCGCGTCGGAGAGATCCTCCGCGAGTTCCAGCATGCCGGGGATCGGGCGCCGCCAGAGGTTCTTCCGGGGCTGCTCGGACCAGAGGAAATCCACGGCGCTCGTGAGCGCCTCCTCGTCGAGCGGCGACGAGGCTGCGCGTTCGAGCAGCGCGCGCATGAAGATCTTCCAGGGGTGACCGCCGAGGCCGCGATGGATGGCGTCATCGTAGACGCGCCATGCGTCGGGGAGAGCGGCCCCGATTCGTTGGGGGTCGAACGAGAGGCTCCGCTCGGCGAGGCGGGCGGCCGTGAGGTCCGCGTCGAGGGCGGCGAGGGTTTGACCGAAGTCGAAGGTGACGGCGTGCATGGCGCAGGCTCCGTTAGCACGGAGCGGAGGCGCTTGGGGGATTCGTCGTCGCGTCAGGCGTCTTGCGCGCCCTCGTACATGCCGTCGATTTCGCTGGCGTAGTTGTCGTACACCACGCGGCGCTTGAGCTTCAGGGTGGGCGTGAGCTCACCTCGCTCGATGGTGAAGGGGCGGTCGAGGATGTGAAATTTCTTCACGGTCTCCACGCGAGCGAGCGTGGCGTTCACACGGTCGACCGCCTGCTGGACCGCGGCCACCACGGTGGGGTCGTCGCGGAGCTTCGACGGATCTGCCCCGGGTGCGCCCGCGATCTCGCCTGCGGCGGCCGGATCGATCACCACGAGCGCCGTGAGGAACTTGCGCCGGTCGCCGATGACGACGGCCTCGGCGATGGGCGGGTGGTTTTTCAGGGCCGCCTCGATGTTCTTCGGGGCGATGTTTTTCCCGCCGGCCGTGATGATGATTTCCTTCTTGCGACCTGTGATCGACAAGAACCCGTCCTTGTCGAACTGCCCGAGGTCCCCCGAGTGCAGCCAGCCGTCCTGGAGCGTGTCGGCCGTCGCTTGTGCCTCTTTGTAGTAGCCAAGGAACACGTTCGGGCCCTTCACCAGGATCTCCCCATCCTCGGCGATCCTCACGTCGATGCCCTCGATGCGCGTGCCGACCGCGCCGAGCTTCATGTCGTTCGCCAGGTTGAACGTGGTCGGGCCCGTGTCCTCGCTCTGGCCGTAGACCTCGGAGACGAGGATGTCGAGGCTCGCGAAGAACGCGAGGATCTCCTTCGACACGGGCGCGGCGCCGCACACGCACGTGCGCGCGCGTGACAGGCCGATCGCCGCCTTCAGCTTCGCGAACACGAGCTTCTGCGCGAGCTTGTACTGGAGCCCGAGCGCGCCCGAGGGCTCTCCGCCGCGCATCTTCACCGCCGTCGCCTCACGCGCGATGTCCATCGCCCACGTGACGAGCGCCTTCTTCGCGCCCTGGGCTCCCTTCAGCTTGCCCTGGACGCCCGCGTGGAACTTCTCCCAGATGCGCGGCACGCCGAAGAAGAGCGTCGGCTGCACCTCTTTGAGGTTGTCCGGCACCTTCTCGATGCTCTCGGCGAAGTAGGCCGATCCGCCCATCGTGATGCAGCCGTGGATGGTGAACATCTGCTCCGCGATGTGCGAGAGCGGCAGGTACGAGAGCACGCAGTCCTGCGCGGTGCCGCCGACGAGCCGCTGCGCCGTGTCCGCGGTCCACGCGAGGTTCTGGTGCGAGAGCATCACGCCCTTCGGCGGGCCCGTCGTGCCCGACGTGTAAATCAGCGTCGCGAGTCCCTGCGGCTCGAGCGCGGCGATGCGCGCGAAAAACGCTTCGTCGGTGACGTCCTTCCCCTTGTCGAGGAACTGCTCGTACGAGGACACGATCGGATGATCGATGCGGGGCGCGCCTCGCATCGTGACGACGTGCTTGAGGTGCGGCAGCTCGCCCAGCATCTTCTCGATCTTCGCCCACTGCCCGGCGTCCTCGACGAGGACGATCTGGCTCTCGGCGTGGTGGACGATGTACGCGACCTCCTCGGGCGAACACGTCGTGTAGATGCCAGCGGGCGCGCCGCCCGCGGCCATGGCCGCGACGTTGAAGGCGACCCACTCGGAGCGGTTGAAGCCGAGGAGGCACACGGTGAAGCCCGGCGCCTGGCCGAGCGCGATCATCGCCTTGCCCAGGCGCTTCACCTCGTCGGCGAGCTCCCGATAGCTCTTCGGCCGGTAGACGCCGCCCGATTTGATTTGGTGGGCCGGCGCGTCGGGCCTGCGTTCTGCTTGCTTGAAGAGCCGGGAAGGGATGGTCTCGTTCGGCGTAGACATGGCTGCGCCGAGTGTAATCGAGCGGCGCGCCGTTCGTTGCACTGGAAAAACGGACGCCGCCGTAAGATTCAGCGCGGCTTCGGCGCCGGCGCCGGCGGGGGCGTCGAACCCTCCGACGAGGCAGAGGGCGGCGGCGGCCTCGGCCGCGGCGGGGCCAGCGGCTCTTCCTCGACCGGACCTTTTTGCCGCGCTGCCGCGGCGCGCAACGCGATCACGCGCGTCACGAGCTCGGTCGCCTCGTCCGTCGACATGTCCACACGCGCCGAAATGCGCGGGCCCTCCGCGCCGATCTGCAGCCGCTCGAGGATCGGCCCGAGGCCCATCAGGCGCACGAGCGGATCGCCCGACTGCGCAGTCCGTTTGCCATCGAAAATTCGCGCCAGATCGGCACACGGGGCCGCCGCGTCACAGGCCACGACTCCGGACAAACCCACGCGCTCGCCGATCGTCACCGAGAGCCCCAGGCCCACGACCGACGCCGCCGGCGAGCCCTGCGCCCCGCTCAGCGCGATCTCTTCGAGCAACGTGCGCCGCTGCTCCGGCGTGAGCACCACCGTCACGCGCAGCGCGCCCGGGCCCGCCTCCGCCGCGAGCTTCGTGTGGTCCCCGTCGGCGCGCGCGCTCGGCACGCGGCCCTCCGCCGCGTCGATCATCGCGCGCAGGTAGCTGCCTGCGCCGAGCAGGATGGGCCCGCCCTCGCGCACGGCGATCTCCGCGCCGCTCGTCGACTGGCTCGCGTCGCGCACCGTGCGAAACGCGCCGATCGGGTTCACCACCGAGCGGCCGCCGCGGGCCTCGATCACCTTGCTCGCGCAGGCGAGCAGCGCGTCCGGGTCGATGGCGCCCGAGGCGACGAGGCCGAAGTCGCCGTCGCCGCCGGAGGAGGGCACGGCCACGCCGATCTCCGTGAGGCCGGCCATGGGATCAAAGCCGCAGACGTCGCGGACCTTGCCGAGGCCGGGGATCTCGCGGGTCTCGGAGAGCAGGGGCGCGAAGGCGTCCGAGCGTCGCAGCGCGCCGAGGTCGGCCGTGGCGACGAGGAGCGCGCCTTCGGGGATCGCGTCGAGCGTCGCGGGCAGCGGCCGCGCCATCTCGCGTCGTTGCCAGACCCAGGCGACGGCCGCGACGACCACCACCGCGGCGGCCGCGAACACGAGGGCGTTGCGCGTGCGCGTCTGCACGGGCCGAGCCCTACCACGTTTTTCAGCCCGCGCCCTCGGAGCGGCTTGCCTTTCCGCTTCCCTTCTTCCGCTCGAAGAGGCCGCCGATCGCCTCGCCGATCCGCGGGACGACCGAGTGGATGACGACGAGCCCGACCAGAAAGGCCACCAGCGCGAGCTCTCGGGGGGTGCCGAAGGCGGACATGCGCTGGATTCTTACCACCAGAAAGGTGCGCGGCTCGCTTCAAATGTTGGAACGAACGCCGCCTTGGACGTAGGAAGGGAAGACCCGAGGGCGCACGCGTTGACAGCCAGGTGCCTCGGGTCGAAGGATCACGCTGTGCCCGCGATGGAGGAAGCCCCGAACACGCCGCGTCGCGACGTGATTCTGATCGCGGACGCGTCCGCGGAAGGGCAAACCATCGCGTCGGCGCTCCGCGCGCAAGGCTTCGCCGTGGCCTTCGCGCCCATCGAGCGGCTCGAAGCGCGCGTGCTCGACGAGTCGCCGCGGGTGCTGCTCGTCGACATCGATCAGCCCGGCGCGCGCGACGCCATCGAGCGGCTGCAGGAGCTGCCCGGCGGCGAGGACGCCGAGCTCGTTTGTCTGGGCAGCCGCCTGCGCGCCGCGGAGATCGGCGCGCACTCCGCCGCCGGTCGCTCCTTCGCGCGGCCCCTCGACATCCACGCCATCGTCGCGCAGATCGCCGCGCTCGCCGACCCGGCGCCGCTCGACGATTCGATCGTCGACGACCGCGGCGCCGCCGGGATCCGCCCCGGCGAGACCGTGCCCCCGGGCCTGCTCGACGACGGCACCGGCGCCTTCCCGCCGGCCTTCCAGTCCGCGTTTCCCGGCGCGCCCGAGATCGCCGAGATGGGCGCGTCGATCTTCCCGCCCGACGAGAGCGACGGGCAGTCGCCGCCCACGCTGCTGCCCACGCACCCCATGCAGCTCTCGCCCGAGCTCATGAACTTGCTCGCCTCGGCCGAGCAACGCGTGCTCGCGCAGACCCCGGCCTCGTCCGTGCCCCCGCCGGCCGTGGCCGTCGAGGAGGAGGTGGACCTCATCCTCGGTGACGAGTTCCTCGCCATCCTCGAAGAGCCGCTCGACGCCGAGGCCGACAGCTCCCAGTCGGACCTCGCCACCACGGGGCTCGATCCGGGCACGGGGCCCAACGCCGCCCTCAGCATCACGACCGGCTCGTTTGCCCTGGCCGATGGCAACACGACCGCGCCCAACCCCGCGCCGCCGTCGTCGGCCGCCGCCCTCGAGCCGCCGAGCGTGGGCGAGCTCGTGCTCGACATGCCGCCCACGCCGCAGCCGAGCGAGCTGGGCGGAAAAACGGCGCCCGGCGCATCGACGCCGCGCTCGCTGGAGACCCGCGGCGCCTCCTCCGAGGCCCCCGCGACGCCCTGGGAGCCGCGCTCGACCCGCGTCGGCGACGACCCGGGCACGCCGATCCGCCCGACGGAGGCGACGACCACGGCCACCCGCTCGATCGAGCCGCGGCCCGCGTCCGCGCCCACGCCGCCACGCCCGCCGCCGCCCGTGATCGAGCCCATGATCGACGTCGCGCCGCCGACGGTCTTCCCGGCCCGCTGGACGGTGCCGAGCGGCATGCCGCGCTTCGCGTCCACGCTTGGGGGCTACGCGCCGGCGAGCGGAGCTGTGCCCCCAAACCCCCGTCCGCTTGGGGGCTACACGCCGGCGAGCGGACCCTCGACCCCCAACCCCCCGACCCCGCCCACGGCCCCCAGCATCCTCAGCCGCGCCTCGGACGCCCCGCCGCCCTCGGTGCGCCTCGCCCCGCCGGTGCCGCCGCCGCCCGCGCCCGTTCCGTCCTCGCAGACCCCGCATGCCTCGCAGGGGCCACGCAGCGCGCATCCCACCGTGCTCGGCCCCGGCGACGCGCCGCGCGCCCTCGCCCGTGCCATCGCCAGCCGCGCCACGGGCTCGCTCGCCATCCATGAAGGCGGGGCCGTGCGCCGCGTGGTCCTCCAGGATGGGGACGTGGTCACGGCCGGATCGGGCGTCGCCGACGAGGCGCTCCTTTCCTTCCTCTCGGCCCGCGGCGACCTCGAGCGCGACGTCGCGTTTCGCCTCGCCGGCAAGCTCCCGCCCTCGGGCCGGCACGCGGGCGCGGCGCTCATCGCGCACGGATTTCTCCAGCAGGACGCGCTCTGGCCCGTCCTCCGCGCGCACGCCGAGTGGATCATCGGCCGGGCGATCCTCATCGAGTCCGGCACGCTGGAGCTCGAAGCCGAGCCGCCGGGCCGCCTGCGCGCCGAGCCCAACGTGTTCGGCGGCGCCACCGGGGCCGAGGTCTTCGTGGAGATCGTCCGGCGCGTGATCCCGCCCGAGGCCGCCTTCACGCGCCTCGGCGGCGCGGCCGCGCGTTTCGACGCCGGCCCGCGCATCTCGCTCCTCTCCGAGTGCGCGCTCGTGCCCGACGAAGCCACGCTCGTGGCGCAGGCGCCGGGCACGACCGTGGGCGAGCTCGCGGCCCAAGCGGGGCACGACCTCACGCCGCTGCTCTACGCGCTCGTGTGCCTGGAGGTCCTGACCGCGCTCACCCCGGCGCGCCCTGCTTCGGCCGAGCGCCGTCCTGCGGAGGATCCGCTCGACGAGGAGGCGATCCGCATGCGGGTGCGGGCGCGGGTCGCGCTCGTCGAGGACGGCGACTACTTCGCGCTGCTCGGCATCGGCCGCGCGGCGACGAGTTACGAGATCCGGCGGGCCTACCTGGAGCTGCGGCGCTTCTTCGAGCCTTCACGCCTGCTCACGGCCGCGACGGCCGATCTCCAGGGCGATGTGCGCCTCGTCCTCGAGGTGCTCGACGAGGCCTACGAGATTTTGAAGGATGGGACGCGGCGGGAGCGGTATCGGCGGGCGATCGAGGCGGGACCGCCGTCCTAGGGTCACTCCTCGGCATCCGGGGCGGACGGCCTCGACCGAACGGACTCCGGCGGCAGGCCCTCGAGGATGTCGACGACGTGCGAGGCGAGCGAATGCGCGAGCGACAGCTCGTGCTGGGCCGCGGCGTTCACCCCGAAGCCGCGGGTATCGGCGAGCGCATCGGCCAGCGCTTGGGCGAGGGACAGCGCTCGTAACACCGGGGACACGTCGTCCACCCGGGTCGACGTTGGCGGACGTGCATCGCTGGGCTCGCTCGTGTCGGGCTGGGCACCAGGGGGGGTACGTTGTCCGTGGGAGATCGATAGATCGAGCGCCATGGGCTAGTGCCTCGCAGTTCGGGGACGTGGATCGCGCGCGAGAGCGACCCATGCAAGCTCGTGGCCAGTGGGCGGAAACGCCTTCGCCGAGGGAAGGTTCGTCCAGTCGGGGCGCAGCCGAGCGCGGGGGACGAGGGCGCGCGAGGATGGTTTGTCGGGGAAGACCCGCCGTGCGGCGCGTCAACGTGGGGGAGCGTTGCGAGATAGGATCCAACGCGGGGAAGCGCGGAGAGCCGGCGGTTTGCAGGCGGGGGCGCGTTGTGCGCGAAAGGAGCGCAGTCCTGAGGCCGGCTGCACGTTCGGATAGGATACGCGGATGCGCACCTCCAAGAACCTCCTGCGCGCGTTCATGCTCGCCTTGTTCGTCGTGCCCATCACCACCCAGGGGTGTGGCGATGATCTCACGACGTACCGATGTTTCGCGTGGCCGGACACGCCGGGCGACGATCCGAACACATGCCCCCCGATCACGCGGGCGACGGAGATCATCTCGCGCGAGACCCCGAGCGACTTCACCATCCTCGGCGAGGGCCTGCTCGAAAACGGCCGATGTTGTTACGAGGTGGAGGAGGCCTCCTCAGGCTGCAACGGGAGCCTCCACCCCGGGTGGTGAGCGCTGCGCTCCTGCGACCTCGATCCCCTAGGCGCGCGGCTCCGCGAGCGCGAGGATCCACGGGTACGACGTTCGCAGATCGAGCACCTCGAAGTCCGGTTCGAGCAGCGCGCGGAACGAGGCCATGCCCCAGTGGTTCTTGTGGTCGATGTCGTTGCCGAAGCGCGACACGTTTTTCCCGCGCAGCAAGTTCGACAGCATGAAGAACGGCTCGTGGGGCACCGAGAGCAGCGCGCGCCGCGCCCCGACCTTGCGCAGCTCCGCGAGCGCCCGGCGTGGATCGTCGAGGTGCTCCAGCACCTCGCAGCACACGACGACGTCGGGCTTTTTCGTGAGGAACCCGAGGTCGTAGATCGAGCCCACGTGCGCCTCGATGCGCGGGAAGTGGCGTTGCAGCCGCGCGACGTCGTCCGGGTTGTACTCGACGCCGACGAAGCTCGTGTCTTCGAGTTTTTCCGACAGGTAGCCGGAGAGGAACCCCTCGCCGCAGCCCACCTCGAGCACCGTGCGCGCTGGCAGAGCTTCGAGGAACATCGAGTGCAGCGTGGCGGCGAAGCGGCGGATCAGCATCCGCTGCACCGGGTTCTTGTGCCGGTACTTCTGCGTCTCGAACCGGTCGAAGTACGCGTCGGGGATCACAGGATTTCCTCGCGGATCGGCGGCTCGTCTTCGAGGTGCCGGGTCTGGCTCTGGTACGTCAGGAACTCGCCGATGAAGCCCATCGAGAAGAGCTGAATGCCCGTGACGATCATGAGCACGCCGAGGAGCAAGAGCGGGCGGTCGCCGATCTTGTGACCGAAGGACCAGAGCACGGTCAGGTAGAGCTCGATCAGCATGCCGATCCCCGCGAGCGTCACGCCCGCGAAGCCAAAGAGGTGCATCGGCCTCTTCTGGTACCGCGTCAGGAAGAGCACGCTCATGAGGTCGAACGATCCGCGCAGGATGCGCTCGAGCCCGTAGCGGGAGCTGCCGTACTTGCGCGCGTGGTGCTTGATCGGGATCTCGGTGACGCTGAAGCCCTGCGACGCCGCGAGCGCCGGGATGAACCGGAACAGGTCGCCGTAGATCGGGATCGCGCGGATGACCTCGCTCCGGTACGCCTTGAAGCCGCAGTTCATGTCGTGCAGCTTCACGCCCGTCATGTAGCCGACGGTGCCGTTGAAGATCCGCGAGAGGAACAGGCGGTTCGTCGGGTCGAGGCGCTGCACCTTCCAGCCGACGACGACGTCGTGACCTTCCTCCAGCTTGGTGAGGAAGTTCGGAAGGTCCGCGGGATCGTCCTGGAGATCGGCGTCCATCGTCACGAAGATCGTGCCGCGCGCCCTGCGGAAGCCGGCCGTGAGGGCCTGGGCCTTGCCGAAGTTTTTCCGCAGCCGCACGCCCCGCACGGCCGGGTTCTCCGAGGCCAGGCGCTTGATCACGGCCCACGAGTCGTCCGTGCTGCCGTCGTCCACGAAGATGAGCTCGTAGGCCTCCTTGCCGGAGAGCGCCTCGTGGATGCGCCGGGCCAGCTCCGGCAGGCTCTTCGCTTCGTTCAGGCCCGGGACCACGAGCGAGACGCGCGGGAGGATGACCACCGGGCTCTCGGCCACCTTGCGGGTCAGGGCGATGGCAGGAGGCTCGCCCGGAGAGGGCTGGGTGATGTCCACGGCGCTCACGGCGGCGGAGGATAGCAGAACGGTCCGTCCGCACGAGGCCTCGGAGGACAGGCAAGGCGAGATCGGGGTGCTACCCTCGCGCCCGCGATGAAGCTGCTCGTGACCGGCATCGCCGGGTTCATCGGATCTCACCTCGCTGAGCGCCTGCTCGATCGAGGCGACACGGTCGTCGGCCTCGACAGCTTCGATCCTTATTACGCGCGCTCGATCAAGGAGCGAAATCTCGCCCGCGTCCGCGGCCGCGCCCACGTCGTCGAGGCAGATCTGCTCGACGAAGCGGCCGTCGCGGAGATCCTCTCGGCCACGGACTTCGACGTCGTCGTGCACCTCGCGAGTCTCGCGGGCGTGCGCCCGAGCCTCGCGGTGCCGGCCCGTTACCAGCGCGTGAACGTCGAGGGCACGACGCGCCTCGCCGAGCTCGCCCGCGCGCGGGGCGTGCGCCGCTTCGTGTTCGCGTCGAGCTCCTCGGTCTACGGCGCGAGCAAGCGCCTGCCCTTCGCCGAGGACGACCGCGCCGACGAGCCGATGAGCTCGTACGCCGCAAGCAAACGCGCGGCCGAGCTCGTGCTGCGCGCGCTCGTGCATACGCACGACCTCGGGGTCACGTGCTTGCGTTACTTCACGGTCTACGGCCCGCGCCAGCGCCCCGAGATGGCCATCCACGCGTTCTGCCGCGCCATCGATCGGGGCGAGACGATCGAGCTCTACGGCACGGGCACGGCGAGCCGCGACTACACCTACGTCGACGACGTCATCGACGGCACGCTCCGCGCGATCGATCGGGTGGACGACGGCTACCGCGTCTACAACCTCGGCGCCGGGGGCACGCCGACGACGTTGAACGAGGTCGTCGCGCTGCTCGCCGAGGCCCTCGGCAAGCCGGCGCGTGTGCATCGGGGCCCGGCGATCGTCGGCGACGTCGAGCACACGATTGCGGACATCCGCGCGGCCAAGGCAGCGCTCGGGTACGAGCCGAGGACGGGGATTCGCGAGGGGATTCGCAAGTTCGTGGACTGGTATTCCCGGACGTAATCACCGCGCCTTGGGCCGCGCCCCGCTCGCCCGGTGGTGCGTGCGTTTCCTCTTCCGGGGCGCGAGCTCCGGCAGGGGCCCGTATTTCGCCAGGATCTCTTCGAGCACCTCGTCGGGGAGCGTGCGCGAGAGGGCGATGACCGCGTGGCGTGGGCTCTCGTCCGGGGAGACGACGAGGTCGACGAGCTCCACGTCGAGCCCTTCGAGCGCCTCGGCGATGCGCTGGAGGGTCTCGACGGTGGGGTTGGCGAGCCCGTGCTCGATGCTGGAGATGTGGCCTTTGTTGGCGAGCGACTCGCCGGGCGCGTGACCTTCGGCCACCTCCTCCTGGGTCAGCCCGGCGGCGAGCCGGAACGTCTTCACGCGCTCGCCGATCGTGAGAAAGAGCTTTTTGGGGCGGACTCTGCGCGGCATGTGCGTCTCGCTACTTCTCGATCGATTGGCTGCGCCCGGGGCGTGGGGGTGGTATCGCCTGCGCTAAGGTCGTGCTTGCCATGCCGATGTTCCCTCTCTCTGACTCCAAGATCCTCGTCACAGGCGGCGCCGGGTTCCTCGGCTCGCACGTTGTGGAAGTGCTGAAAGCGCGTGGCGCGCGCCAGATCGTGGTCCCCCGCTCGGCCGCGTTCGATCTGACGGACGCGTACGCGACGCGATCTCTCTTTGAAACGCATCGGCCCGACCTCGTCTTGCATCTGGCCGCGCGTGTCGGTGGAATTGGCGCGAACCGGCGCCACCCCGGCACCTTCTTCCGCGACAACATGGCCATGGGCCTGCACGTCCTCGAAGAGGCGCGGCGCGCGGGGACGCCCAAGGTTGTAGTGGCCGGTACCATATGTGCCTATCCGAAGTTTGCGCCGGTGCCGTTCCGGGAAGAGGATCTCTGGAACGGGTATCCGGAGGAGACGAATGCGCCGTACGGGATCGCGAAGAAGGCGCTGCTCGTGATGGCGCAGGCGTACCGGAAAGAGTTCGGGTCGAAGTTTGTCGTCGTCTTCCCGGTGAACCTGTATGGCCCGCGGGACAATTTCGACCTGGAGGACTCGCACGTGATCCCGGCGATGATCCGGAAGTTCGTGGAGGCGCGGCGGGCGGGGGAGCGGTCGGTCGTTTTGTGGGGCGACGGTTCGCCGACGCGGGAGTTCCTCTACGTGGAGGACGCGGCCGAGGGGCTCGTGCGGGCGGCGGAGCGTTACGACGGCGAGGAGCCGGTGAACCTCGGCGCGGGGCGCGAGGTGTCGATGCGGGACCTGGCGGCGACGATCGCGAAGGCGGTGGGGTATGAAGGGGACATCGTCTGGGACAGCGCGCGCCCGAACGGGCAGCCGCGCAGGATGCTGGATGTGTCGCGCGCGCGGGAATGGTTCGGGTTCGAGGCGCGGACGGAGCTTGGGGACGGGTTGGTGAAGACGATCGCTTGGTACGAGGAGAACTGGGGGCGGATCGTTGGGGGGTGATCTAGGTCCGCGCCGGAGATGAAGAGGGCAGGGGAGGGGGGATCCTCGGGGGCGCCGGGGATGGGAGCGGGGAGGTAGGGGTGATCCTCGCGGGAGCGGGTGCCGCGGTGGGTCAGGGCGGGGGTGATCGGGTCGAGGTCACGGGGCGCGGGGGGGCGGATCGGGTCGGGTGTTCGCGCGTCACGCCGTGCGCGGGGGGAGGTGAGGGGTCACCTGGGCGCTGCGGGGCGTGGGCGGGGGTGGGTGAGGGATTCGTTCCCCGTTGTGCGTGCGGGTGGGGTAGGCTGCGGGCCGCTTCACCAAGGACCGAGGAACTCCGTTGTTCAGCCATGTGCATCTAAAGAACTGTGGGGTTTTCGCGGACTTTGCCTGGTCCGAGCTGGGCCGCGTCAACGTGGTGGTCGGCGAGAACGACACGGGCAAGACGCACCTCCTGAAGGCGCTCTACGTCATCGCCAAGAGCCTCGAAGCGGAGCAGCTCCCCAGCCTCGAAGAGACGTCCTGGAGGTCGCTCGTCGCGTCCAAGATGCGCTGGACGTTCCAGCCGCGCGGAGGGCTCGGAACCCTCATCCATCACGGCGCGCGTAGCGCGAGGATCGAGACGACCTTCAGCGGAACGGGCCACTTCTTTTCGTGGGGTCGCGTCCCGAATCGAAAAGCGATCGTGCTGGGCGGCGGCCACGATTCTTTGCCCTTGCGGGACATCAGCGCGATTTTCATTCCGCCGAAGGAAATTTTGACCACGTTCTCGGCCATCGCGGTGACGCGCGAGCGACTCGAGATCTTTGGATTCGACGACACCTATTACGACCTCATCAAGCTCCTGCGCGTCCCGCCGACGCAGGGCCAGATCGGGCCCGACCTTTCCGACGTGCTCGCCGCGCTGCGAGACCTCTTCGACGGAAAGATCGTGAAGTCGCAGAGCTCCGACGAGTTCACGTTCGAGCGCGGGAAGCGATCCTATGGGATGCCGCAGACGGCGGACGGCATCAAGAAGATAGGCATTCTCACGACGCTCATCGAGAACCGCAGCCTCGTCCCGGGCTCGGTCCTCTTCCTGGACGAGCCCGAGACCAACCTGCACCCGAGGGCCATCCGGATCCTCGTTCGCTTGCTCTTCCAGCTCGGTCAGGCAGGGGTCCAGGTCTTCCTCGCCACGCATAGCTACCTCGTGATCAAGCAGCTCCAGATCCTGGCGCAGAAGCACGACGAGACCGTGCCCTTCTGCTCCCTGATGCGGGAAGACGGCCAGGTGAAGCCCATGCTGCGGGATCTTCGCCACGGCATGCCCAGCAATCCCATCGTCGACGAATCGATACGGATGTACCGCGAGGAGCTCGAGCTCGAGCTTGGCCAACGCGACGAAGCCTGAGCCGCCGTGCCGAAGCTGATCGAGGAATCCGGGCTGCTCTTCGACCCTCCGGACACCACGGTCCGGCTGGAAGCGGCGCCGTATTTCGTCGAGCACTTCAAGCGGTATGGCCTGGGCGAGATGGATTTCGTCTGGTGGGATCCCGCGCAGCAGATCGTGCACCTGCTGGAGCTGAAGGATTATTCCATCAAATCGTTGCCCCCGGATCTCGTGGGTGAGCTCGTCCAGAAGGCGACGGACTGCCTGCTCTTGCTGGGGTCGATCTATTACAGGTTACCCCACGCGGACGGTATCAAGGGAATGCTGCCGAGCGCATCCCACGAAAAGCCGACGCGCGCGGGCGCCATCCGCCTGACTTTCGTGCTGAAGATGGCCCGTCCCGACCAGGCCTATGAGCTCCAGTCGATGCGCGACGCGCTCCTCAACCGGCTCAAGGGCCGCCTCGAACTCCTGGATCTGCGCCCCTTCACGACGGTCTTGCTCCTCGATCAGTGGACGGCGCGCGCGCGTGGTGTGCCCATCGTGCTCGACGAGGAGGAGACGCCGGCCGCAGCCGCCCCTCCCCCGGAGGCGAAGAGCCCCGGAAGAGGGGGACCCAAACGCCGGCGGCGATGAGCCTGGCCTTGGGCCAGATGCGGCCCCCACGACCCCCTAGAACTTCCCCCCGGATGTACTAGTCTCCGCCCCGCGGGGCGCCGGATCCCGCCCTTACGCCTCCGGACTTTCCGTGATGCTCCTCGAAATCGTCGTCGCCGCGGCCGAAGCCATCCTGGCCAGCTTGCCCCTCTTCGCCGGTCTCATCCTCGGCGCGGCCCTCTTGCTTCTCTTCGAGCGTTTCCTCGCCAGCCGCGTCTCCTTCGCCGTCAAGCGTGTCCTCTACGCCGTCTTCCTCCTCGGCGGCCTCGGCGCCGGGCTCTTCTTCGCGTGGAAGATCCGATGGCTCTGTGACGACGCGTTCATTTCGTTCCGCTATTCTCGCAACTTTGCGCGGGGCGATGGGCTCGTCTTCAACCCGGGCGAGTGGGTCGAGGGGTACACGAACTTTCTGTGGACGCTGGTGCTCGGCCTCCTCGCCAAGGTCCGCGTCTCCATCCCGCACGCGGGGCTCTTCGGCAACCTCGCGTCGTACGCGCTCGCGATCGTGTTCGTCGCGCTCGTCGTGCGCAAGGCGAGCCCCAAAGGCGCGATCGTGCCCTTCGCCGCGCTCGGCCTCGCAGCGAGCCGCCCGTTCTACACGTTCGCGTCGTCGGGCCTCGAGACCATGCCCGCCGCGATGCTCGTGGCCGTCGGCATGTGGGCCTCGCTCCGCAAGAATGGCGCGTTCGGCGCCGGGCTCGCCTTCGTCGCCGCCGCCCTCACGCGGCCCGATCACCTGCTCCTGTATGGATGCATGGGCCTCGCCCTCGTCGCCGAGGACCTCGTCCACCACGAGGAGCGGCCCTTCTGGAAGCGCCTCGATCTCCGCCGGTACCTCGCCTACGGCGCGCCGCTCGTCCTCCTGTACGTGCCCTATTTCCTCTGGCGCTGGCGCGCGTACGGCGATTTCTTTCCGAATACCTATTACGCGAAGTCGGGCAACCTGACGTACTGGTCGCAAGGCCTCATCTACGCGACGCATTTCCTCTTCACGAGCGGCGCGGCGATCTGGCTCCCGCTCTTCCTCGTCGTGCTCTCGGGGCGGGCCCGCAATCGGTCCGAGACGCGGCTCCGGATCTTCGCGCTCCTCTCGCTCCTCGTCTACGGCCGCTACGTCGTGAAGGTCGGCGGCGATTTCATGGAGCACCGCTTCTTCATCTCGCTCCTGCCGATCCTCGCGGCCTCCACCGAGATCGCGCTCCGGTATCGCCTGCGAGAGGCCGCGCTCCCGGTCCGTGCGCTGCTCGGCTCGGCCGCGGCGCTCGCCGTCGCGCTCGCCGTCCTGCCCGTCCGCGTGCTCAAGCCCTACGAGAAGCGCTGGAACCTCGCCGAGGAGAACACGTTTTACCCGCTGAAGAGCGTGTTCCCGCTCGAAAGTGGCTCGACGTACGCGGGCATGGGCCAGCGGATCCACAAGCTCTTCGTCGCCCGGGGGCTCAAGCCCCGCCTCTCGATCGATTGCATCGGCCTCGTGGGCTGGTACGCGGATCTGCCGATCGTCGACGCCTATGGCCTCGCGAACCGGCGCATCGCGCACAAGTCGATCGAGAAGCGCGGGCGGCCGGGGCACGAGAAGCGCGGCACGCTGGAGGACTTCCTCGCCGAGGGCGCGGTCGTCGACCTCGGCAATCCCTGGGGCGACAAATACAAAGAAAAGACCCGCGCGAACATCGACGGCAACTCGTTCCATTTCCTTCGCTGGGATCCGGAGGTCGTGAAGGTGCTCCGCGGCGTCAAGGGCGCCCAGCTCCCGGACCCGACCCGCGACATCGCGACGGTCACGCGCACGGGCACGCGGAACGAGATCCTCGATGCCCTGGAGTTTTATCAGGTCTTCCTGGAGCGCCACCCGGACCGGGAGAAGCTGCTCGGCGAGCTGCGGGCGCGGCTCGGCGAGGTCGCCGATTTCGAGGGCAACCTCCCGCAAGGCGCAGTGATGCGCGGCGCGGGGCTGCGCATCGAGAAGAGCCGGCGTTCGGGCGCGACGGGCAAGAGCCTGCTCGTCTCGTTGCCGGACGCGGGCGACAACATGGGGACGTTGGAGATCGACCTCGGCGTGCTCGCGCGGCCGGAGCTTCGATTCGCGCTCGGCGGCAGGTCGAGCCCCGGCTTGCGTGTGGAGCTCGTCGTCGACGGCGCGGCCCTGCGGACGGCGCGCCCGCGCGTCGACCGGAAGCTCGTGCCCGAGGCCTGGCAGATTCAGGACTTGCAGGGCCGCCGCGCCACGCTGCGGATCGTCGACGAGGACAAGGCGCCGGGGATGGGCCTCTACGTCGACGGGATTCATTGGTCCGGCGGCACGAAGGACGACGTGCGCGCGCGGCTCCGGTCGGGCACGTCGGCGAATGCGGTCGACCTTTTCCGCGCGGCGCGCACGGAGCTACCCGATTCGGATCCCGACGTGGTCGCGTTCGCGGCGCGGTTCTCGGTGGTTTACAGCTTCGACGATGCGTATCCCGCGGGGAGCGAGGTGACGGGCACGGCATTCGGGAAGGTGCCGACGACGGGCCCGACAGGCAACCAGCAGGAGGTCACGGGGTTCCTCGGCCGCGCGTTCGTGAACGGGTACCACGGCGGGGATGCGGCGAAGGGCAAGCTCGTGTTGCCGCTGATGCCCCTCGACGGCCAGCCGGTGCACGTGCTCGTGGCCGGCGGCAAGGATTGCCAGAAGACGTACGTGGGCCTGGAGGTCGACGGGCGCGTCGTGGCGCGGGCCTGCGGCAAGAACGACGAGATCTTCCGGCCGACCGAGCTGTCGACGAGCGCGTATGCGGGCAAGCAGGGGCGCGTCGTGATCGTCGACGAGTCCGCGGGGAACTGGGCCCACGTGCTCGCCGATGACGTGCTCGTGCTCAATGCGGAGAAGTTGAAGACGAATTAGGGCCCAGGGACCGAGCGATTCCCGCACCCCCACTCCCTCGCGGGCTGACGATGTCGAGCGCGGTCACGGCTGCGAGGGTTCGGGGGATATTTGGCCGCTCGCCGCTCACACGACAATGAGCAATGACTATTGTCCGAACACGAATGGTTGAACCCTACTGCTGTTAGCGCGACGTATTTTGCCGCTTCGTCGGTTCGATGGCATGGCTTGAAATGTGACTTTCGCCCGTATCAACCGACCACTTTCCAGCCACCAGTGGCCATCATTGTGTCGAAGATTCTCGGGAGGATCACTGCTTGACGTTTGCTTGTAATAGTCCCCCGCAGCATCGATGATCGCAAGTGGCGATGATTTAAAATCAAAGAATGAGTCGTCTGACTCGGAATTGTTCCTGATTTCGAGGAAGGCGACGGTTCCCTTGGCGGTGAACTTCAAGGCCGTCATGCGCCACTCAAGTTGGTTGTAATTGCTACCAATCAGTTGCCAGTCGGTCGTGTAGTCTCCTGACTGGGCGGGCGCGTTCCCGGGCACCTTTGCCGGTTCATCTGCGACTTCCGATGTGCCTTTCCCCGTAGGTGGTTTGCCTGTTGGGGCGGACGATTGCGAATTGACGTTGACCTGAATAAGCCCTGACGGGTCAAACCCAGCGCAACCCGTGACAAGCGCAACCATGATCGTAAGCGCGCAACTCAGCCCTCTTGTCCTCAGAAGCGATCCCTGACGTACCATGATGCCGCCCTCCGCATGTGGGCCCATGTTACCAGGCAAACGTGTCCTGTAGTAGTTCCTTGTAAGAGGAAGATGTATTTCTTTTGTCGGTGGAGAGATGCTCACGGCACCATCTTTGCTTCCGAAAAGTGGCCCCTGCGAGTCGGCTCCGTTGTCGGCCTCGATGTTGGTGGCCGACGAGGTGGAACCTGCGAGCTGGGCGACGAGCATAAGGCTGGCGAGCACGGGGGCCTATCGAGCGCCGTGCCGCCTCGATGCCCGAAGCCGAGGAGGGCGCCGAGTACGAGGCCGGTGTCGAGCGCGGCTTCCCCTCGCTGCTCGAGGCCGGCGAGCTGGAGACGACGTCCTCGGGGGTAGGCACCCGCCCCGCGGTCGATGCCTCCGAGCAAGAGCACGCGTGAACGTGTGTGTCGCGACGAGCTTTTCGGCCGAATGATGGCCGCTCACCCCCCGCAAGCGCTGGACTCGGGGGGCGATGAACTGCGCACCGCGCAGTTCATCGAACACGCCAGGTCAAGCCCGTCGACGATCCTGCCAGCCAAGACCACGGCGCTGCGGGTTCAACCGGCCACGTGCCCCTCGCCAGCTTGAGACGCACGTCGATGGTCTTGCCACCGGCCCGTTGGAAGAACTGCGCATCGCGCAATTCTTCCACCTTCGGTCCAGGCCGTGCCTGGTTCGGGTCGAGGGGCGAACAGCCCCCGCGGGGACCGGGGCAGCGCCCCGGCGCGGCGGCTTGCGATGAGAAGACCTAAGGCCCGGGCGGCACCGGCGCCGCCGGCAGGTGGCCCTTGCGGCGGAAGATGTCCATCGCCCGGAAGCCTGACCATTCTCGGCGCTCGACGAGCAAGTCGTAGGAGCGCGACAGGTCCGGCGGCAGGTTCTTCGGGTCGAAGCAGGTGTCCTCGACGACCGCGAACTCGGCCATCGGCAGGAGCGCCGCGGCCTCTTCCTTGTTGTTCGCCGCGCGCAGGGGCTTGCCGAAGCGACGGTTGTCCGGGCCGTAGGGCAACGTGCGCAAGTCCGAGAGCTTGTACAGGCCGTTCGGGGGCGCCTTCGCCGAGCAGCTCAGGACGGCCACCGTGTCGCGGAACGGCACCTCGATCGGCTTGTCGGGCACGCCGCCGAGCACGCCCTCGTTCACGGTCTTTCGATTCGTCAGATACCGGACGAAATCCCAGAACAGGATGTCGGCCGCGATCGAGTTCATCCCGTCGGCCTTCTTGTCGGGCTGCACGAAGACGTGTGTCGCGCCGAGGTCCTTCACCATCTGGCGCACGCCTTCGGGGTTCTTCGCCGTGCCGTATTCGATCCCGTACTGGAAGAGGTACATGTCCAGGATCGTCTCGCGGTTCGTCCCGAGCTGGAAATGGTGGCTCAGGAAAATGTGCACGAGCAGGCGCGAGCCCTTTGGCATGGCGTTTCCGACGTCCTGCCAGCCCTCCTGGATGTCGAAACGATCGTCGTATTTCTTCTCGAAGCCGGCGCTCAAGAGGTCGATCGCCGATTTCAGCGGCGTCTTCACGAAGCCGTGCGTCTGGATGAAGTAGACGTCACCGCCCCAGATGAGCTGCAGGCCGACGAGCATGCCGAGGGCGCCACGCGCGGCCACGCCGAACGAGCGCCACAGGGAGATCGCGATCGCCACGGTCACCGCCGCCATGAGCGGCATCAAGCCCTGGAGATAACGATCCTGGTGGTGGATTGAATACCAGCCGAAGATCCCCACGTGGATCCAGAAGACGAGGATCCAGAGCCGCTTCGTGTTCTTCAGGAAGGGCAGGCACGCGAGCAGGAGCGTGAAGAGCGAGCCGATGACGGGGACGGTGCGGTGGAACTTGGGCCAGTCGTTCGGGCTGAAGGACCAGGTGAAGAGGGCCTGGAGCGTCTCGCGCAGGCCCTGCAGGTCCCGCGTCGGGTTCCAGAGCAGGCCCTCGGCATAACCGTACTTGAACCGATAAAGCGCCTGGTCCGAGAGCGGGTGCGCATGCAGGTATTTGCTGAAGACCGGGTAGACCGGGTCCCCATAAAAGAGGAAGTTCTTCACCCAGAGCGGCGAGGTCGCGACGAGGCCCGCCGCGGCGAGGAGGAGCGGCGAAAGCAGAGCCCGGCGGCGCAGCTCCGGCGTGGCTTTGCCGCGGAGGCTCTGGACGAGCACGACGAGGATCTTGCCGCCGACGAGCAGGAGCGGCGCCACGCCGAGCATCATGACGATCGTCTCTTTCGTGATCCCGGCGCCGCCGATGAAGAGGCCGAGGAGCACGACGAAACGCGGATCGAAGTCACGAAGGACGCGGAAGAGGCAAAGCGCGATCGGGACGGCGTACATCGCGCCGGCGTGATCGGCGCCGCCGCTGAGGGAGCTGTCGTAGAGGAAGACGCCCGGGAAGACGAAACGCGCGGCCCAGACCCAGCGCGGATCGGCCTTCGGCACGAGCCTTCGGACGAGCGCCGGGATGCCGAGGACCGTGGTCACCACGAAGATCAGGAATTCGAGGTGCGCCGAGAGGACCATCTTGTCGAAGAGGCGGCCCGGCGCGAGGAAGGCCCACGTGTAGAGGTACGAGGTGAAATGGGGGCGGGCGGAGAAGACCCAGCCTTCGGCGGCGGGATACAGGCCGCCGTGGGCGACCCAGTTCTCCGCGATCGCCATGTGCTTCCACCGCGCGTCGAACTGGACGTTGTGCGGGGTGAGCACGAGGAAATACACCATCCCGAGCCCGAGCACGCCGAAGACCGTGGCGAGCGTGGACCAGCCGAGCGCGGGGCGCGTGGGGGCCGTGCGGGCGAGGACCTTCCGCACGTGCGCGACGTGGCGGCGGAGCGGCCAGGCCACGGCGGCGAGGAGCACGAGGGGGACGGCGTAGAAGGCGGGCTTGCGATAGCCCTGCGCCGCCCCGACGAGGCACATCGTGGTCTCGAATCCGAATATGCCGAGCACGAACGAAAAGACGGCGTGTTCGAGCAGCGGCAGGCGGAGGCGGAAGACACGCTCGACGAGGACGTGGCCGATCCCGTAACTCGCGGTCCCGACGACCAACGCGCCGAGCCAGTAACCGGCGTAACGCCAGAACAGCCACTTCGGAATGGGATAATGCCGGTGGACGACCCACCCGAAGAGGGCGATCCCGGCCACGAGCATCGTCGTGGCGAGGGCCCCGCGGAGGTGGGTACGCACGACGTCGAGCGCGCGTGATCCAGCGGACGGTACAGTTGGGGCCGACTCCGACTCCATCGCCCGGGGCGGAGTACTCCCCGACCCCCCGTGAGTCAAGCCTCACGTGGGCCCGCTCCGTGGAAGATCAAGCGCAAAGGTCGCCGCTCAGCGCTTCCGCGCCCAGATCTCGAGCTTCTTCCAGGCGCCGCTGCTCCTGCGCTCGACGAGCAGCTCGAAGCTCTGGAGCAGCGCGGCGGGCTTCTGTTCGTAACATTGTTTCTCGAGGATCACGTATTCCGCAGTCGGAATCAGCCGCTCCGCGGCCTCCTTCGTGGCGGCCTCGGCCTCGGACGCTGGGAAGTCGAGCGCCTTCGGGCCATACGGCAAGACGTGCAGGTCGTTCACGCGATAGAGCCCACGCGGCGGCGCGTCCTTCGTGCAGCCGAGGATGAGGGCCGCGTCGTGGAACGGAGCCGTGATCGGCGTGTCCGTCACGCGGCCGAGGACGCCGCCCTCCAGGACGCGGCGCTCTGCGAGCCCGCTTTGCGCGAATTCCCAGAACAGGATGTCGGCCGCGATCGAGTTCGAGCCGTCGCTCTCTTTTTCGGGCGCGACGAACGCGTGCGTGACCCCGAGCGCGCGGAGGCGCTTGCGCACGCCCTCGGGGGAGCCGGCGCGGCCGTATTCGATGCCGAATTGCCAGAGGTAATTGTCGAGCACCGTGCGATGGCCCGTGCCGAGGTGGCCGTGGTGCACGTGCATGAGGTGCAGGAGCAGGCGCGAACCCGGCGGGACCTCGGCGCCGATGTTCTGGAAGCGCGCCTGGACGGCGAAACGATCCGTGTACTTCTGGTCGAACCCGCCGCTCAGGAGGTCGATCACCTGCTTCGGCGGCGATTTCGCGTGGACGTGCGTCTGGATGAAATACACGTCCCCGCCCCAGACGACCTGCAATCCCACGAGCCCGAAGAGCGCGGCCCGCGTGGGGCGGCCGAACGAGCGATAAAGCGAGAGCAGGAGCACGGCCGTGACGGCCGTCATCAGCGGGAGTTGCCCCTGGAGGTAACGGTCCTGGTGGTGGACGGAGTACCACGCGAAGATCGCCACGTGGATCCACGCGACGAGGAACCACACGCGCCGGTCCACGCGCACGAGGAGCAAGGCCGGCAGCAGGAGCGTGAAGAGCGAGCCAAAGACGGGGACGTCGCCGTGGAATTTCCCCCAGTCGTTCGGGAGAAACGAGAAGAGCCAGAGCGAGCTCGCCGTCTCGGCGAGGCCCGCGAGGTCCCGCGTCGGCGCCCACATCTTCCCTTCGAGATAGCCGTACTGGAATCGATACGCGGCGTCCTCGGAGAACGGGTGCAGGTTCAGGAAGCGATGCGAGAGGGGATAAACGGGGTCGCCATAAAAGACGAAGTTCTTGAGCCAGAGCGGCGAGGTGGCGACGAGGGCGGCGAGGCCAAAGGCGAGCGGAGCGAGGAGGGCGCGGCGGTTGTTTCGGGCCGCGCGGATCGACTGGACGAGCAGCGCGAGCGCCGGGAAGGGGACCAGCATGATCGCCACGGTCTCCTTCGTGAGCGCCGCGCCGGCCGCGAGGACGCCGAGCAGGGCGGCGCGGCGCGGATCGAAATCGCGGAGGACACGGAACGTGCAAAGCGCGATCGGGACCGCGTACATCGCCCCGAGGTGATCGGCGCCGCCGCTGACGGAGCTGTCGTAGAGCAGGACGCCCGGGAAGAGGAAACGGACGGCCCAGATCCAGCGAGGATCGGCGCCCCGGACGAGGCGCCGGACGAGCGCGGGGATGCCGACGACGGTGGTGAACAGAAAGGCCGCGAATTCGAGGTGGGCCGCGAGGACCATCCGGTCGAAGAGGCGGGCCTTGGGCAGGAGGAAGGCCCAGGTGTAGAGATACGAGCTGAAATGCGGGCGCGCCGAGAAGACCCAGCCCTCGGCCGAAGGGTGGATGCCGCCGTGGAGCACGTAATCCTCGGCGATCGCCATGTGCTTCCACCGCGCGTCGAACTGGACGTTCTGCGGGGTGAGGATGTTGAAATACAAGAGCCCGAGGCCGAGGCAGCCGAACACGAGCGCGAGGATCGCCCCTTTGCCAAGGGGCGGCGCGCGCCGCGAGGCCCGCGCGAGGACACGGCGCACGTGCGCGAGGTGGCGCGCGAGGGGCACGGAGACGGCAGCGAGCAGGCCGAGCGGGAGCACGAAAAACGTGGGCGCGCGATAAAGCTGGAGAAGGCCCGCCAGGAAGACGAGGATTTCGTAGCCGAAGATGCCGACGGCGAAGGCCGTGATGGCGTGTTCGAGGAGCGGGAGCCGGAGGCCAAAGGCGCGCCGGACGAGGACATGGCCGAGGCCGTAGGCGCCGGCGAGGACGACGAGCACGCCGAGCCACATGCCGGCGTAATGCCAGACGAGCCATTGCTGGATCGGATAGTGGGCGTGGACGACCTTGCCGAAATAGGCCATCCCGGCGAGGAGGACGAGGGCGACGGCGGCGCTGCCGAGGCGCCCGCCCGCGCGGCCCTGGATCCGAGCCTCTCCCGATTCCATGGAGGGCGAGGGCGTACCTGCCTCGGGGGACGGCGTCAAGCAGGGCTCATCGTCGATAGGGGATGACATAACCCTCGCGGCGCAAGGTGTGCGTGGCGAGGAAACGGCGCAGGAGCGAGAGCGGGGGGACGAGGCGCGTGGGGTCGTCCGCGAGGCTCCGCATCTCGCCCGGATCGGAGGTGAGGTCGTAGAGCTCGAGGGTGCGGCTTCGATCGTCGACCGTGACCTTGGTGCCGTCGCGCAGGACGAGGGCGCGCTTCATGCGGGTCTCGGCGAGGAGCGGGCGCGTGAGCGTGGGGCTCTCGCCGCGCAGGAACGGCACGAGGCTCTGGCCGAGGAAGGTGCCGGGCGTCGCGGCGCCGAAGAGGTCGAGGATCGTCGGGCCGAGGTCGACGAGCGTGACGGGCTCGTCGACGACCCGCGGCGTGAGGCCTTTGGCCTGGACGAGGACGGGGACCCGCAAGAGCTCGTCGTAGAGGGAGTTCGCGTGGCGGTACTGGCCGTGCTCGCCGAAGGCCTCGCCGTGGTCGCTCGTGACCACGAAGGCTGTGCGGTCCACGAGCGGGGAGGCCCCGACCATGCGGACGATGCGGCTGATCTCGGCGTCGACGAGGGCAAGCTCGCCGAGGTACCGATCGAGCTCGGGGCCGGAGCTGCCGGCGAGGTCGTAGGGGGCGTGCGCGTCGAGGAAATGGATGTACAGGAACAAGGGCTCGCCGCGCGTAGCCACGAGGCGGCGGAGGGTCGCATCGACGAGGTGCTTGGCGAGGGTGAAATGGTTGCCGACGGGGCGGACGAAGGTCTCTTCGGAAAACCCCCGCACGATGCCATATCGATTCACGAGCCAGGGCGCGCCGGCGAAGGTGACGGTGGTGACGCCTTTGGCGCGGAGCAGCTCGGGGAAACGCGGGGTGGGGTCGTTCTCGGGCCAGAGGCCGTGGACGTCGCCGGTCGAAGGGGTCCAGTATTGTTGCGAGAAGTAGGTGCCGGCGAAGAGCGCCGAGAGGCTGTAGACGGTCTGCGCGCCGGGCGAGCGCGCGTTGCGGAAATACACGCCTTCGCGGCGGAGGGCGGCGAGGGTGGGGAGCTTTTCGTCGTATTTCCCGGACGCGAGGAGGTCGTTCCGGAGGCAATCGATGCTGAAGAGGAAAACGACGGGGTGGGTCGGCAACACCGGGGGCGCGCTGGGCGGGACGGGCGGCGCGTCCTTGCGGTCGGTGAACCACGGGGCCATTTCGGGGGGAATGGGGGCGTCGTCGACGATCGCGTCCTCGTGGAGGGGCCCGAGGAAGGGCGGGAGCAGCGATCCGGTCGGGCTTTGCAGGGCCAGCGCGACGGTGGGGCGCGGGGCGACGACGAGCGAGGCGGCCGCGGCGAGCGAGGCGACGGCGAGGAACGGGGTGCGGAGCGGGCGCAGGCGGGCGACGAAGGGGACGAGGCGCGCGGGCAAGGCGGCGCCGGCGAGGGCGGCGGCGAAGAGGGCCGCGGCGGCGAAGGCGACGAAGAGGCGCGCGCCGGCATAATCGCCCTGGAGGAGGACGGGGTTCGCCGAGAGGAGCGCGCAGGCGGCGGCGAGGGCGAGCCAGCGGAGATAAGGGCGCGCGGCGAGGCGGCCGAGCAGGACGGCGAGCGGGACGGTGAGCGCGAGGAGGCCGACGGCGAGGACGAGCAGCGCCGGCTCGACCCAGGCCGCCTGGCCCGAGGCGTGGCGCTCGGCGGCCGTCGCGAGGTCCGAAGGCAAGACGAGGGCGCCGAGGGCGAGCGAGAGGACGACGAACACGGCGGCGGACGAACGCCTCCGCGTGTGGCCAAACCGAACGTAGAGGCCCATGAGGCCAGCCCCGGCGAGGCCGAGGGCGAGGAAATGGCCGGTGTCGAAGGCGTGGTGCAGGACGCGCGTGAGGAGGCGCGGCGGCAGGCGGAAGGACCGCGCGATGGTGATCGCATTCGTGATGGCCGCGGTGATCCAGGCGAGGAGGATCGCGTCGGGGCCGGAGACGGAGAGGCGAGGGGGAGTCGGTTCGTTCACTTCACCGGGCCCAGAGAACGCCGATGTCGATTTCAATGGCCTCGAAAGGTTCGAGCCGCGCACGGATATCACCTTCGTACGTGTCGAGGTGTGACCAGCGTTCATTGACGAGCCGGAACATCTCGACCATTTGCGCGGCAGGATCGACGAACCACAGGTACTCGACCCCCTCGCGCCGATACATGCGCATCTTCTTCCCCCGGTCGATCGCTTGCGTGCTGGGGGAGATGACCTCGCAGACCCAGTCGGGCGGGAGCGTCAGTGCCGGCACGTCCGGCAGCTCGGGCATCCGCGCCCGGCGCCACCCCGCGAGATCCGGCACGAGCTTGTCCGGCCGCGGGCCGAGGTGCAGCTCCGGCTCGTACAGAATGACCCAGCCCCCCGGCCCATCGCCGCGCGGGCGGAAGGGACCAAGCGAAGAGGTGAGTTGTGTCGCGGCCAGGCTGTGCGTGGACCGCGGCCGCGGCTGCACGTGCAGCTCGCCGTCGAGGATCTCCGCGATCTGCCCCTCCGGCACCGCCTCGAACGCCGCCTCGACTTCGGGCGTGTTCCGCTCCTCTTCGTCCTGCTTGCGCGCCGGAAACGCGTTCATGCCTGGATCCTACCACATCCCGCACGGGCGGTCAGCGCTCCGCCCCCGCCGTGCTCCGCGCGTCGGGTTTGTCTCCGAGCGGCGGCGGCGCCAAATACCACCCGACAAACCCCATCGCCGCCACGCCCACGTAGATCACGAGGAACACCACGAGCCCGTAGATCAAGCCCGCGTCCCCGGGGTGGCCGAGCGCCGGGAAGACCTCCGAAAAGAAGAGCTCGCGCACGCCGAGGCCCGAGACCGAGATCGGCAGGAGGCCGAGCAAGCTCGCCACCGCGAGCAGGCAGACGACGTCGTAAAAGGCCAGGTCGAGGTGCAGCGATTGCGCGATCAAATAGCCCTGGAGGTAATTGACGCCGAATGCGAGGAGCGTGAGCACGACCGCGGACGCGAGGTGCCGCGGGCGCTGGGCGCGCAGGGCCAAAAGAAAACGATCAAATCCCTCGCCCGTGGGGTCGCCGGGCATTTTCTTGTAAAGCGCCCGCATCGCCGTCTGCGCGAACGAGGGGACGAAGAGGACGAGCGGGCCGAGCGCCGCGAGCAGCACGCCGGCCCACGTGAAGAGCGCGAGATCCCCGACGACGACGGAGCTCCATCGCGCGACGCCCACCGCCACGAACGCGACGAGCACGTAGAGGTCGCAGAGCCGGTCGACCACGACGACCGCGATCCCTTCGGAATAAGGCATCCCGAGGTCGTGGCGGAAGTACTGCGCGCGGAGGACGTCGCCCACGCGGCCCGGCGTGAACATGCCGACGAAGACCGACGAGAGGAAGCCGAGCCAGGCGCGCTTGCGCGGGTAGTCGTAGCCGCGCGCCGAGAGCAGGACGTCGGAGCGGACGATCTTGAGCCAGTAGCTCGCCGCGTTCAGCGCAAAAGCGAGGCCGAGCGGCAGGAGCGACGCCGAGGCGAGCGCATCCCACGCCGCGCGCGTGTCGCGCATGCGCAGGAGCACGACCACGAGCAGGACCGGGCCCACGAGGCGCACGGCGAGCCGCACGAGCGAGCGCGGCGCGGCTTGTTTCGTGGGCTCGTTCGGGGAGGGGTCGCTCACGGGCGCCTCGGTTTCTCGCACGAAGCGGCGCCTGTCAAGGCTACCGGAGCGAGTCCGTGATCACCTTGAAGCGGCGCTCCGCCATGATCGTGTCGTCGTCCGAGCGCTGGATCAGCACGGAGATGATGAGCTTGTTCTTGCGCAGGACGTAGATCTCGGTCTGCATCGACTCCTTCGCGAGCGTGAACTCGAGCCGCGTCCCCTCGACGTTCTCGCCCCGCAGGCGCCTGTGCACGCTGCTGCCGCTGCCCGGGTGAAACTGGCCGCCGCGCGAGCGCATCTCCTTCTCGATCCCATCCACGAGCGACTGGCTCAGCGTCGCGGGGTCGACGTCCACCGTATAGACCTGGATCATCAGGAACGTCGAATCGGCCGCCTCGACGGTGATGCTCGAGACGCCCGTGGAGCGCTCCTCCTCCAGGGTCATTTCTTTCGGATAACGGAAGGAGATCCCGTTCCCCTCGTATTGCAGGACCTGCTTCGAGCGGATCGTGGCCTCGATACGCTCGCCGCCGATCTGCACCTCGAAAGGTTTGCCGTCGGCCACGGAGTAGACCTTGCCCCCGATCAAAAGCTCGAACTGATCGCCGGGGCTCGCGACGTCCGGTCCGACAGGCTCGCCGCTCGGCTCCGTCGCCGCGACGGAGACCGTGGGCGACGCGCCGGCCGCGCTCTCCGCAGGCTTCGCAGGCGCGCAGGCGGCGACGAAGAGGCCGAGGAGGGTCACAATGGCAGGACGCGCGTTTGCCCACATCGGTCCCTACTGACCTTTTTTCCGCGCAGGCGTCAAGTATCGAGTACGCTCGCGCGCGTTCATGCGCGAGGCCGAAGCGAGGCGATTCATCGAGGAAAACACGGCGTCGTGCGCGCCGCCGCTGCTGCCCGAGATCCGGCTCCGGCTCGCGACGGAGGTGACGCCGCTCTGGCGCGCCACGGAGGCATTTCTCCGGACGCACGGGATCGAGCCGCCTTTCTGGGCGTTCGCCTGGGCCGGCGGGCAAGCGATCGCGCGGCTCGTGCTCGATCGGCCGGAGCTCGTGCGTGGCAAGGTCGTGCTCGATCTCGCGTCGGGTTCGGGGCTTTGCGCGATCGCAGCGGCGCGCGCGGGGGCGCGGCGGGTGGTCGCGGTGGACACGGATTCGCTGGCCGCCGTGGCGATCACGAGGAACGCGGAGGACGGGGGGGTCGCCGTGGAGGCGCACGTCGAGGACCTGCTGGGTGGGGCGGGTTTGCCCGCCTGGGCCGAGGGGGCGGAGGTGGTGCTCGCGGGGGACGTTTGTTACGACGCGGTGATGACACGCGTCGTGTTCCCGTGGCTCCGCGCGCGGGCAGGCGAGGGGCGGACGGTGCTGCTCGGGGATCCGGGGCGCGCGTATCTGCCGAACCAGGGGATCGAGGAGATCACGCGGTATCGGGTTCCCGTGATCGACGACGTGGAGGGGACGGCGGAAAAATGGGGCGTCGTGTACCGCGTGGCGCTTGCGGGGGGTGGGGCGTCCGTGGCTTGATGGGGCCGTGCAGCTCGACAAACAAGCCCTCCTGAAGGAGCTTCGCGCGCGGCTTTCGGAGGAGCTCGCCACGATGGCGCGGATCGCGTCGGAGGCGGCCGCGGCCGCGTCCCACGAGGAAAACAAGCCCGAGAACGACAAGGACATGCGCTCGACCGAGGCGTCCTACATCGCGCGCGGCCAGGCCGAGCGAGCGCGGGAGCTCGAACGGTCGCTCGCGCTCCTCGGCGCGATCTATGTGCGCGCATTTGCAGACGGGGACGGGATCGCCGCGACGGCGCTCGTGACCTTGGTGCACCGGGGCGCGAAGCTCGTTTGCTTCGTGCTCCCCGCGGCGGGCGGGCAACGCGTGAAGGTGGGCGGGACCGAGGTGCAGGTGGTGACGCCGACGAGCCCGCTCGGCGCGGCGTTGATGGGTTTGTCGGAGGGGGATGAAGCGGAGGTGCCGACGCCGCAGGGGACGAAGGTGTACGAGGTGGAGAGCGTCGTTTAGTTGGCGGACGATCTCCTGGACCTTCGCGTCGCTGATGAGCGCGTCACCCCGATCGCTTCATTCGAGGTTCACAGGCAGGTATGGGCGAGGCAATCCTGACCGGCGGGGCAGGGATAACTCGGCCCGCACACGATCGGATCGAGGCACCCAGGGATCGGCGCGTTGCACGTCCACGGCTCGACGCAATCCGCGATGGTCTTTTGCTCCACGTCCGAAGCCTCGCTACAGTCATTCGTGCACTGGGCGCCGTCCGCGGCGTCCAGGAGCCCGCATTGTAGCATCTTCTTGCAGGCGTCTTGGCACCTCGCCAGGTTATTGCCGCCGCCGCCTCCGCTGCTGCTCGAGCTCGCGCTCGAGCTCGACGTGGTGGTCATGTTGTTCTGGCACGCCCCCGTGGTCTCCCCCGCCGCCTTTTGGCACGTCTGGTCCGAGGCGCAGTTCACGTTCGAGAGGCACCCGGCCTTGCAATCGGAGAACGCCGCGTCCGCGCAATATTGGCCTGGCTGACACGACTTCGCGACCATGTCGGGGAAATTGCCGCACGACGTGAAGCCCTGCTCGGGACCCGCGCCGCCGGTGGGCCCGGGGTCAGCGTCGCCCTCCCCCCCACAGGCCACGAACGCAACGAGGAGCGTCGACAAGAGCACACCAAAAACAAGCGACGAAGAGCGGACCATCAAGACCTCCTGAGCGCCATCCATCCGTGGCGTCGTACCGAAGATGCTCGGGGGATCCGTTCGTCGCAGACATTCTGCATGCCCCCCCGAATTTCGTCGGCCGGCGCCAGATGTAGGCGGGGATGCCGCCGCAGGCCGCTCCGCGTTGCCCAACGAGCACGCGACGCGGAGGGCCTACGGACGCTGGAGGAGCGTGGCCTCAGAAACGGTGGAGGTAGACCTAGGGGCGGGGAGGCGTTTCTCCCGGCGCGGGGTGGTACGATTGTCCGTCGAAGTGGAGGTCGGTGACGATCGCCTCGAATTCGCCCGCTCGTGAGATGTGCTGGATCAGGCGATAGCCATTCGCCGTCTCGGTGTCGGTGACCTTCAGATCGAAGGCGTATTCGGGACCCCATACGGGGAGGTATTCCCCCTCGCCGCAGCCGAGGTAGACGCCGCTCATGCATTCATGCGTGCTGCCCATGGTATCGTTGAAGGAGAGGATGAGGTCGGGGAAGCGGTCGCCGTTCAGCGAGCCCTCGAAATGAATCGACTTCTGCCCCATGCCGGGATCCGGGGTCAGCGTGATGCCGTTCTCCGGCTCGGACACGCGCTCGATCCGCACGAGCTCGGCGACACGCGTGCACGGCGCGGGATCCCGAAGCGGCTCGGCGACGAGCGCCCCGGTGGAGGAAAACGAGGCGCGCGCCGTCGCGACGTGGACGGCCGGCCTCTCCGGGGGCGGTGCGCCGCCGCAAGCGACGAGCGCGAGGAGCAGGGAGGGACGCATGCGCAAGGTTACTCCGCGGCGCCCTTCTTTTCGAGGTGGTCGCCGTACAACTCGCGGAGCTTCGTCTTCAGGAACTTGCCGGTCGAGGTGCGCGGGATCTGGGCCATGAAGACATAATCGTCCGGGAGCCAGAACTTCGCAAACTTCGACTCGATGTGGGCATTGAGCTCGTCCCTCGTGGCGGCCTTGCCCTCCTTGAGCACGATCGCCGCGAGCGGGCGCTCGGTCCATTTCGGGTGCCGCGCCGCGAAGACGGCCGCTTCGAGCACGGCCGGGTGGCTCATGAGCGCATTCTCCAGCGCGACCGAGCTGATCCACTCGCCGCCTGATTTGATGACGTCCTTCGATCGATCCGTGATGCGGAGATACCCCTCGCGGTCGATCGTGACGACGTCGCCCGTCTTGAACCAGCCATCCGTCGTGAACCTGTCGGGGCCCTCGCCGCCGAAATACGAGGAGGCGACCCAGGGCCCGCGCACCTCGAGCTCGCCCATGGTCTCGCCGTCCCACGGGAGAATCGTGCCGTCTTCGCCGACGTGCCGCTGCTCGACGAACGGCACGGCATACCCCTGCGACGCTTTACACCCGAGCTTCGTGGCCTCGTCGCGGTCGGACAAAGCGTGTTTGACGCGCGCGAGCGTGCCGACGGGGTTCGTCTCGGTCATTCCCCAGGCGTGGGTGACGTCGATGCCGTGCCGCGACTTGAAGCCGTCGATGAGCGCCGGGGGCGCGGCCGAGCCGCCGATGACCGTGGAGCGAATCGCGGAGAGGTCCCACTTGCCGGGGTGTTGATCGAGGAGCTGGAGGATGCCGAGCCATATCGTGGGCACGCCGGCGGCGATCGTGACCTTTTCGGCGGCGATGAGGTCGAGCAGGCTGGGCGGGTCGAGGTGCGGGCCGGGGAAGACGATCTTGGAGCCGGCCATGACGGCCGCATACGGCAGGCCCCAGGCGGCGGCGTGGAACATCGGGACGACGGGCAGGACGGCGTCGGCTTCGCGGACGCCGAGGGTATCGGCGTTGCACACGACGAGCGTGTGAAGGACGGTCGAGCGATGGCTGTAGACGACGCCCTTGGGGTTGCCCGTGGTGCCCGAGGTGTAACAGATCATCGCGGCGCTGCGCTCGTCGAGCGAGGGCCAGGGATATTCGTCCTTTTCGGGGGCGATGAGCTCTTCGTAATCGATTTCGGTGCTCGTGGGTTCGCCCTGCGCGGGGCAGTCGGGGACGACGATGACGTGGCGGACCGAGCGGACCTGGTCGGCGAACTTGCGCCAGAGCGGCAGGAGGGAACGGTCGACGACGACGACCTTGTCCTCGGCATGATTGGCGATGTAGCCGAGCTCGTTCGGGTGGAGGCGGAGGTTCAAGGTGTGGACGACGGCGCCCATGGCCGGCGCGCCGAGGTAGACCTCGAGGTGGCGCTGATGATTCCACGAGAGCGTGGCGACCCGATCGCCCGGCCGAACCCCGAGGCGATGGAGGGCGCCGGCGAGTTTTGCCGTGCGGCGGTAGAAGTCGCCGTACGTGCTGCGGACGAGGGTCTTGTCCGGGAGGCGCGAGACGATCTCGTTGCGACCGAAGAAGGTGCGCGCGCGTTCGAGGAAATGCGTGAGGGTGAGGGGAAAGTCCATCATGCGTCCGGCAAGCATCGGTCGCCTCCTCTCGAGGATGGGGAGCGGGCGGGGGCGATGGTAGCCGGGATGCGGACGAAAACGGAAGGGGTCGCGGCGGCTCAGCGCGAATCGTAGCCGAGCGTGAGCATGGGGATGAGGGAGACGCCGAGCGTGTTCTCCCGGACGGACACGCCCGCGGAGCCGTTTGGCCCGTCCGCGCGTGTGGTCACGAAAAGCGCGCTCGGGTGGAAGAGCATGAGCGCGTCGATGCCGATATTGAAGCCGCCGCGGCGGCGCGAGGGGCCGCTCGGGTTCGCCGTGGAGAGGCCAAAACGAAGGTTGAGGCCCGGCTTGAAGCCGGCGGAGGCGATTTCGGTGACCTCGGCGACGCCGTCGAGGCTGACCCCGGTGGTGATGCCGCCGAGGGCGCCGCGCGCGAGGACGGGGCCGCCGCCGACGTAGAATCGGTTGCCGAAAATGGCCTCGGCAATGGCGCCGACGTACCAGTACGAGATGGCCGAGACGCCCACGTTGATGCCGTCGAATCCGACATCGGCGCTGAACCCGAAGCCGCCGGTGCCGCCGATGGCGGCGTACGCGCTGAAGACGTTCGAGACCTGGTAGCCGATGCGGCCCTCGCCGCCGATGGTGAACATCGATTGCGGGACGTGCCACCCGAGGTTGCCGGAGACACCCCAGCGAACGCGGCCGCCCGGATCCTCGGGGGTTTCTTCGTTCGGTTCGGTCTTGGGGGGCGCAGCGGGCGCGGCGGGCGCGGCGGGCGCGGCGGGGGGCGCGGCGGTGTCGGCCGGGGGCGCGGTGGTGTCGGCCGGCGGCGGAGGCGGGGGCGCGGCGGTGTCGCCGGTCGGGCCTTGCGCGAGCGCAGGGGAGGCGAGGAGGGAGGCGAAGGCCGTGAGGAGCAGGGTTCGTTTAAGCATGAGCCTCGATGGGGAGGGAATCGTGGGGGCCTCATGACCCGAGACGTTCCCAATCGTGAACGAATACCATCGCCGCGAGGCCGAAGGCAACGGCTTCGACGAAGCTATCTCGTTGAGAAAGCTCGATTTTTGTTGAGCTTCGCCGTGAATATTCGTGCGGGTTTCACGTCGGCGCCTTGCGCGTGGAAAGCGTACGACGGTTCGCACGGGGGCGAACGAGGATTCCCATTTTGGGGGGATGGAACTCGAATCGTGACGACGCCTTTCAAGGCATCTGCGTGAGTTCGACGGTCTGCTCGACGATGTCGCCGCAGACGCAGCAGCCCTCGCCCTGCGGCTCGGGCAATACGATGGAGACCGTTTTCGCGGCATACCCCGTCGCGGAGACCTGCACCGAATAGGTGCCGCCGGGGACATTGCAGACGTGGTCCGGGCCATTCGAGGGGCAGAGTTCGTTGCCAATGGCAACCTTGGCCCCGACGAGCGGCTGTTTCGTGGTCGCGTCGACGACGGTCACGACGATGCCGCCTTGCAGGCAAGTGCAATCGATTTCGCCGCATTCGTCGCAGCCGGCGAGGGCGAGCAAGGAGAGGAGGGTGGCGGAGGCGAGGAGGGGGCGGAGCATGTGGGGGATGCTACCCGAGCTTCGTCGACGGTTGGGGCCGTCAGGTGGGGTTGCGGCGCTGGCAGAGGAGGTGGCGGCGGTTGTAAGCGCCCGGCCAACTACATCTTGGAGCCCCCGCGCCAGCCGTTCACCCTGCCCTCAACGCGTCTGGAGGACGGATGGCACGGAGGACGGCGAAGCAGTGGGCTCGGCTGGTCGCGCGCTGGAAGCGCAGCGGCCTGCGTGCGGGGGAGTTTGGCGCGAAGGTAGGGGTCGACGCGCACAGCCTGCATTGGTGGAGCTGGTCGCTGCGTAAACGCGAAGCAATCGAGGACGCGCCGACCGCGCCCACCGAGTCGGTTCCGGCATTCCTGCCCGTTCACCTCGTCGAAGCCGTGTTGCCCCGTGAGCAGGCCGCGCCTCTGGCCCGTGGCGGCGTGGAGATCGTTGTCGACGAGCGACACGCGGTGCGCGTCAGCCCGGGATTCGACGAGGAAACGCTGCTGCGCGTCCTCGGCTTGCTGCGTGATTCGGAGCCGCGCTGATGTTCACGCTCCCGCCCGCGTTGCGTATCTACGTGGCCACGACGCCCGCGGACATGCGTAAGAGCTTCGATGGCCTGTCGGCTGCCGTGGCGCAGATCATCGGCCAGGATCCCACCTCGGGCCACCTCTTCGTGTTCCGGAATCGTCGCGGGGATCAGATCCGCGTGCTGTTCTGGGACCGCACCGGCTATTGCATCATCGCCAAGAGGCTCGCACGTGGACGCTTCCACCTCCCCATGCCTGCGTCGCCTGCGGTCCGCCACCTCGAGGTTGACGCCGCCGAGCTGGGCCTGCTCCTCGAAGGCATCGATCTGAGCGACGCCCAGCGCCGCAAGCGGTTTCGGCTCCTCCCGCAGCCGCGGCAACACGCGTGAGGGCTCGTCCTCCGTAGCCGCCGTAGGTTCGCCCGAGTCTCCGTTGGCAAACCAGGGTGCGACGTTTTCGCTTGATATTCAGGCGCGCGAGGCATACAGAGCGCGTATGACCTCCCCGCGGACAAACGCTCCCCAGGACCTCGCCCACGTGCGCTCGAAGCTCCTGTCGATGGCCGAGGAGGGGCGGGTCGACGAGCTCGTCGAGGTCGTCATGGGCCTTTTGGCCCGGGTGCGGGATGAAAACACGGCCCTCGCGGCGAGGCTGCAGAATGCGCTCCGGATGCTCTACGGGCGCCGCACCGAGAAGGTCAGCGCGGAGCAGCTCACGTTGATGCTCGATGCGCTCGGCAAGGACACGCCGGAAGGGGCGCGCGATGCAATCGGGGATGAGCCTCCGCCGGAGAAGACGAATCCCGAGCCGAAGCGCCCGCCGCCCCACAAGGGTCGCACTGCGCTGCCCGCGCATCTTCCGCGCAAGCAGAAGGTCGTCCGCGTGCCGGAAGCCGAGCGCAAGTGCGCCGACTGCGGCACCGAAAAGACCTGCATCGGGCACATCCGGAGCGAGATCCTCGACTTCATTCCGGCGCAGTTCGTGGTGGTCGAGGAGGATCGGGAAAAGCGCGCTTGCCCCGCGTGCCAGGCGGGCGTGGTCGCCGCGCCGAGCGAAAAGGTCATGGAGCGAGGTCGCCCCGGGCCGGGCCTTCT
>NZ_JARZHI010000052.1:0-75509 GCF_029946465.1 Polyangium sorediatum | reverse complement strand
AACCCGCGCCCGGCGCAGTTCGCGCGGAGCCCGCGCCGCCCGCGCCGCCCGCGGCCGCACCCGCCGCCGCACCCGCGCCGCCTCCCCCCGCGACCGATCGCATCGCCGAAGCCCTCGCGCCCCAGTCCGGAGGCCTGACGCCGGACGAAGCCGCGCGCCTCGCGCTCCGCATCCGTCCGTCGCTGCGCGTCAAGCAGGCGGAGCTCCGCGCCGCCGCCGCGCGCGTCGATCAGGCGCTGCTGAACTACCTGCCCCGCGTGACGGTCGCCGCAGGCTACACGCGGCTGTCGCGCGTGGAGAACGTGCTCGGCGCGCCCTCGACGGCCTACGTGGGCACGAACCTCGATCCGGCGAACCCGCAGCAGATCCCCGTGCAAGAAGGGCCACTCGTGGCGAGGCCATGCCCGCCGCCCTTGTCGGGCAACTGCGTGACGGACATCGCGGGCACAGCGATCACCGCGGTACAAGCGCCGGCCTTCTCGTTCCCGGTGCTGCTGAACTCGTACTCGCTGACGGCCTCGATCTCGGTGCCGATCTCGGACTACGTGCTGCGCATCTCGCAAGGCTACGCGTCCGCGTCGCACGCCGAGAGCGCAAAGAAGCTGGAGGTCGAAGCCGAGGGGCTGACGGTCGCCGCCGACGCGAAGGTGGCGTTCTACAACTGGGTGCGCGCGAAGGGCAGCGCCGTGGTCGCGACCGAAGCCGTCGCGCAAGCCGAGGCGCACCTGAAGGACGCGCAGCTCACGTTCTCGGCAGGCCTGATCTCGAAGGCCGACGTGCTGCGTCTCGAAGCGCAGGTCGCAGCCGCGCAGCAGGTCGAGGCCGACGGGAACGCGCTCGCCTCGCTGGCCGAGGAGCAGATCCGCGTCGCGCTCGCGCTCCCGTCAGGCAAGCCGCTCACGATCGGCGTCGACGTGCTGCACGCGTCGGTGGAGCCGAGCACGGTGCAGCTCGCAGCGCTGCAAGACGAGGCGCTCGCGCGGCGGCTGGAGATCCGCGCGCTCGACGAGACAGAGCACTCGCTGAAGAAGCAGGTGTCGCTCGCCCGCGCCGGCTACTTCCCGCGCATCGACGGCTTCGCCGAAGGCCAGTACCAGAACCCAAACCAGCGCGTCTTCCCGCAGACCGACGAGTTCCGGTTCACATGGAACGCAGGCGTGCGGCTCTCTTGGACCATCAACGATACGCTGACCGCGATCCCGACCGTGACCGAGGCAAAGTCCCGCGTGGAGCAGATCGCAGCGCAGAAGGAGCAGCTCCTCCAAGGTCTCAAGCTCGAAGTGGCCTCCGCCCACGCCGAGCTCAAGCGCGCCGAAGCAAACATCGACGCCGCCGACCGCGGTCTCGCCGCAGCCGAAGAAGGTCTACGCGTCCAGAACGAGCTCTTCCGCGCAGGACGAGCGACCGGCGTCGCACTCGTCGACGCCGAAGCCGAGGTGACACGCGCACGCCTGCGCCGCGTCGACGCACGCGTCGGGATCCTCGTCGCACGAACACGCCTCGAACACGCGACAGGCCGCGACGTGGAAAAGGCCAACACGGCGGCGCGGTAGTCTTTCGCAACGGCGCGGAGCTGGGGCGTTGCCCCAGGCCCCACCAGGGGCTGTCCGCCCCTGGACCCGGACCAGCCAGGGGCTGGACCCGGGGTCGATGAACTGCGCGGTGCGCAGTTCATCGAACAGCCAGGGTCAAGACGGCCAACGATCCTGCCCACCAAGACCGCCACGCGGACGCTTTGACTGGCAACGAACCCGTTGCCCGTCGAGACGCACCTCCATGGTCTTGCTCCGGGCCCGTTGGAAGAACTGCGCATCGCGCAGTTCTTCCACCCTCGGTCCAGGCCGTGCCTGGTCCGGGTCCAGGGGTGGACAACCCCTGGTCGGGTCCGGGGTGAAACCCCGGCGGGGCGACGCCTTCAGCTTGCTCTGCCGCGGACATCGCGGTAGTGGACCTCCCCGCGGCCCGCCTTCCATGCGGACGGGGTTCGTGTCGACGAACTCACGGGCGAATGGTCGCGATGTCCTCTCATGACTGAGCTCGCGCTCATCCTTGGCATCAGCCTGCTTGGCATCGGGTTCGCGGGGTACCTCGCGCGCTGGGTGCTGGGTTGCCCTACGGGGGAGGGGGACATGCCGCGGGTTGCGGCCCGGATTCGGGCGGCGGCGGTGTACTTCACGAACCGGTTGCGCGGCACCATCCTTGCGGTCTCGGCTGTGCCGGGGGGTGGGATCTTCCTCGCGTATGGGCTGGCTCGGCAGAAGCCGGAGGTCCAGGCGTTCCCGCCGCTCGAGCTTGGGGCTTGGCTCACGCTCTCCTTCTCGCTGGGTGTGGGGTCGGCGGTTGCGGCGGCGCAGGTCGCTGCTTGGACGGCGACGCGCGCGAATGTCCGTGCTGCGAGTGGGGCGCGGCGCTCGCTTGATCATGCGCTTCAGATCGCGATTCGTGGTGGGGCGGTCTCGGGGCTCTTTTCGGTCTCGCTTGGGCTCATCGGGCTTGTGGGCCTCTTTGCTGCGGTGTTTGCGCAGAAGGGCGGCTTCTCGGCGGAGCCTGGCAACGCGTTGAAGCTGGCTCCTTCGATCCCGCTCGTCATCGCGGGGTATGCGCTTGGGGGCGCGTTTGCTGCGCTCATTGCCGAGCTTGGCGGCGGGGCGTTCGCGAAGAGCGCGGACATGGGCGCGGATCTCGTCGGCAGGGAGCTCGGCTTGCCCGAGGATGATGCCCGGAATCCGGCCACCATCGCGGACCTGGCCGGGGATTGTGCGGGCGAGGGCGCGGGGAAGGCGGCGTCGGCGTTTGCTTCGACGGCGGCGGAGAACCTGGGCGCGATGCTGCTTGGGGCTGCCGTCTTCCGCCAGAACGAGGGCATCCCGAGTGTCCTCTCGATCATGTTGTTTCCGGTCGTCACGCGCGCCTTTGGTGTCCTCGCTGCGATGTTCGGGGTCATGGTCGTGCGCACGGACGACCGCGAGGATCCGATGAATGCGCTGGCGCGTGGCTTGTTCGTGACGGCGCTGCTCGGCGCAGTGGGCACGGCGGGCGCGGCGAAGTGGCTGCTCGGCAAGCACTGGCTGCCGCTCTTTGGCGCGGCGGCCGTGGGCATGGCCGCGGGGATCCTCCTCCTCTTCGTGGCGCAGTACTACACGGAGCACCGCTACCGGCCCGTTCGTGAGATCGCCGAAGCTGCGCGTGTCGGCCCGCCGCTCGCGATCCTCCGTGGGGCTTCGGTGGGACTCGAGAGTGCGCTCGCTCCGCTCGTGATCCTCGGCGCGGCTGTGGCGTCGGCGCATGTCCTCGGCGCGCGCACCGGCCTGGAAGGCGGCGGTGCGCTCGGGATCGCGGTGGCCACGATGGGGCTGCTCGGCACGGGCGCTTATGCGCTCGCGATGGCTGGTTTTGCTCCGATCATCGACAGCGCGGGCGGGATCGTCGAGATGACCATCGGGCGCGAGCGCCCTGACGTGCGCGGCCGGACCGTGGTCCTCGACGCCGTCGGCAACACGGCGAAGGCGTTCGCGCGGGCGCATACGGGCGCTGCGGCGCTGCTCGCGACGTCGATGCTCGTGTCGGTTTGGCTGGATGAGGCCAAGCGGCGGCTGCCTGCGGGCAAGCCGGCCGCAGCGGCCGTAACTGCGCTGCAGGTGGGCCGGCCGGAGGTGTACCTCGGCGCGGCGGTCGGCATCGTCCTGGTCGTATGGTTTGCGGCGCGGTGCATGGGCGGCGTGTCGCGCGCGGCCAGGCGTGTGCTCGAGGAGGCGCGCCGGCAGATCAACGCGCCTTCGTCGCTCGGGACGAGCACGGCGTGGACGCCGCCGCACCCGCGGGCGTCGCGGCCGAGCCAGGCGTCGGCGCCTGCCACGCGGGCGGGGCTTGGCGCGCCCGACCTGGACGCTTGTGTGGAGCTCGGCAGCCGCGCGGCGCTTGGTCATGCGATCACGCCGGCCCTGGTCGCCGCCTCGGTGCCGATCGCGGTGGGACTGGGCTTGCGCTTCGCCGGAACGGAAGATAATCCTCTAGCCGTTGCCGACGCGGTCGCCGCCTTGATCCTGGCCGCGACGATCGCAGGCGTCCTTGGCGCGCTCCTGCTTGGCAATGCGGGGGGCGCCTGGGACAACGCGAAGAAGTACATCGTGACCGGGGCGCACGGCGGGCGGTACCTCGTCGACGAGACCGGCGCGCGGGTCGACAACCCGACGTACCTCGCGGCGGCCTTCGGTGACACGGTCGGCGATCCGCTGAAGGACGCCGCCGGGCCCGCGATTCACGTGCTCGTGAAAATGCTTCCCGTGGTCACGCTCGTTTTTTTGCCGTTCTTCGTCTAGCCCGCGCCCCAAAGCGCGAACCACCCGATCGACGCGCCCGCTCGCCGCGGGACAAACCCCCCCCATTCCAACGTGCCGCCTCCGATCACCGACGCACTCTCCACCTTGAGCGACCGCGGGCTGCGCCGTTTGCTCGGCGCTCGCACGTTCCTCCGCGGTCTCGAATACTTCCGTCGCCGCGTCGTCGAGGACATCGACGTCCAGGAAATGAGCGCGAGCGGTGTCGTCCGCGCGAGCGACTCCGAGCCTTACCCGGTGAAGGTCGAGCTCACGCCGGACGGCATCAAGTCCTCCTGCTCGTGCCCGACGTTCTCGAAGGGGGGCCAGCACTGCAAGCACGTCGCCGCGCTGCTCATCACGCTGCGGGATCAAGCCCGCGGCGCGCAGCCCCGTCGCGATCCCGTGCCCGCCCCGATGATGCCGCAGACCGCGCACGCCGGCGGCGACGCGCTCAAGCGCTTGCGAAGGCGCGATCGGCCGCGCGGCACGCAGGCGCCGCTCGGCAGCCCCGGCCCGGGGGCCCCGATGGGGCACATGGGCGCAAGCGAGAGGACCTCGATGGCCGCGATGGGACCGCCCGGCTCGTCCGTGATCACCGCGCCGCAGCAAGACGCGACGGCGAAACAAACCGGCATCGGCGCGTGGCTGCCTCCCGAGGGGCTCGGCGGCTCGCGGCGCGTGGAGTTCCGCCTGCACGTCCGCCAAGGGGCGCTCACGGTCACGGTGCTCGACGCCGACGCGCGCGTGCCGATCCTGCCCTCGACGGCGCTCGCCTGGCAGGCGCTCTATCCGACGCCCGATCGCGACGCCTTGCGCCTCCTTGCTCGCTTCGAGAGCGGCAACCCGCGGCACCCCGCGGTCGACGTGCGCGGCGAGGATGTCGCCGAGCTTTTGCCCTTGCTGGAAGGCCAGCGCGTGCTGCTCGAGCCTGCGCTCATGCAGCTCCGCTTCGCCGAGGAGCCGCTGCGGCCGCGCTTCGATCTGGAGACCGTCGGCGGCGACACGATCATCGTGAAGGCGAGCTTCGAGCGCCCGACGGACCGGCGTCGCTTCACGCTCTTGCAAGGCGGCTGGTTCGAGGGGTGGCCCGGCTGGCACGTCGATACGCAGGAGGGCATCGCGCGGCGCATCGACAAGCGCGTCTCGCCCGCCGCGATGCGCAGGCTCTTGCGCTCGCCGACGATCGGCGAGCCGATGCGTGACCTCGTGCGCCTGATCATGCAGGGCTTGCCGAAGGTCGCGCTGGAGGTCGGCGCAGAGCTGCCGGATCTCGCGCAGATCGCCGATGTCGTGGATTTGCCCCCGACGTTCCGCATGCGCGCGGGTGGCTCGCTCGTCGAGGCGCACGTGCAGCTCTACGCCGCGTATGGCGAGGAGGAAGTGCAGGTCCGCGCCGACGGGATCTCGCCGCCCGTGCTCGTGCAGCCGCCCGAGGAGGGCATGAAGCGCGCGCGTTGCGTGCGCGTCGACATCGCGTTGCAGCAGGAGGCGGCGGCGCGCTTGCTAAGCCTCGGCCTCAAGCCCGACGAGACGGGCCAGGAGTTCGTGGCGAGCGGCGATGCGGCGATCCGCTTCTGGAGCGAGGGCCTCGCGGAGCTGCCCGAGGACTGGGATCTTTTCGTCCCGGAGGACCTCGTCGACACGCAGGTCCGGCACAAGCCGCTCGGCGTCTTCGCCAAGGTCACGAGCGGGATGGACTGGCTCAACGTGCGGCTCTCGTTCGAGAGCGAGGGCATCGCCGTCGATCGCGACGAGCTGCGCCGCTGTCTCACCGAGGGCAAGAAGTACGTGCGCCTCGAAGACGGCTCGTTCGCGCCGCTCGATCCCGACACGATCCGCTCGATGCTCGACCGCGAGATCGAGCTCATGACGGCGGCCGGTCGCAGCGGAAAGCTGCCGCTCGCGCACGCGGGCCGCATCCAGGAGCTGCTCTCGCAGGTGAGCGGTTCGAACGTGGCCCAGGGCGCGCGCGAGCTCTTCCACAAGCTGTCGAGCATCGAGGAGATCGAGAGCACGAAGAAGCCGCGGGCGCTCAAGGCGACCTTGCGCCCCTACCAGGAGGCCGGCCTCTCGTGGCTCAAGTTCATCCACGACATCGGCTCCGGCGGCGTGCTCGCGGACGACATGGGCCTCGGCAAGACGGTGCAGACGATCGCGCTGCTCCTCAGCGTCAAGCAGGAGGAGAAGCACGTCAAAGCGCTGATCGTGGCCCCGACGAGCGTCGTGACGAACTGGGAGCGTGAGCTCGTCCGGTTCGCGCCGACGCTCCGGGTGGCGCTCTGGCACGGCGCGGATCGCAAGGACCAGATCGAGGAGGTCCAGGAGGCCGAGGTCATCATCACGAGCTACGCGCTGCTCCGTCGCGACGAGGAGTTCCTCGCGAAGCTCGACCTCACCTACGCGATCCTCGACGAGGCGCAGCACATCAAGAACCCGCTCTCCGCGACCGCGGCCGCCGCGAAGCGCCTCAAGGCGCGCCGCAGGCTCGCGCTCACGGGCACGCCGATCGAGAACCGCCTCTCCGAGATCTGGTCGATCTTCGACTTCGTCTCGCCGGGTCTGCTCGGGACGCTCGACAAGTTCGAGGCGCGGCTGGCGCGGCCGATCGAGGCCGGCGACTACAAGACCGCGCAGCGCCTGCGCTCGATCATCCACCCGTTCATCCTGCGCCGTACGAAGCAGGAGGTTGCCAAGGACCTGCCCGAGAAGATCGAGACCGATCAGATCTGCGATCTCACGGGCGATCAGCGGTCGATCTACATGCAGGTGGCGCGCGAGGTGCGGGCGCAGGTGCTCGGCGAGGTGGAGCGTGTCGGCATCGCGAAGAGCCAGCTCCAGATCCTCGCGGGCCTCACGCGGCTGCGGCAGGCGGCCTGCGATCCGCGTCTGCTCGGGCTGCCGCGCGAGTTCTCGGACGAGGACTCGGGCAAGCTCGTGGCGCTGCGCGAGCTCATCGCGAACGCGGTCGAGGGCGGCCACAAGGTGCTCGTCTTCAGCCAGTTCGTGATGATGCTGAAGATCATCGAGCGGGCGATGAAGGAGGACGGCGTGCCGTACGAGTACCTCGACGGCGCGACGAAGGATCGCATGGAGCGCGTGGAGCGCTTCCAGAACGATCCGACGGTGCCGGTCTTCCTGATCAGCCTGAAGGCCGGCGGGACGGGCCTGAACCTGACGGCGGCGGATACGGTGATCCACTTCGATCCGTGGTGGAACCCGGCCGTGGAGCAGCAGGCGACGGATCGCGCCCACCGCATCGGGCAAACCCGCGTCGTGACGGCCTACCGGCTCGTCGCGGAGGGGACGATCGAGGAGAAGATCCTGCAGCTCAAGGCGAAGAAGCGCGAACTCGTGGCCTCGGTCCTCAGCGAGGATCAGGGCGGAGCCAAGAAGCTCACGAAGGCCGATGTGGAGGAGCTCTTCTCCGTCGATTGACGGGCGAAGGAAGGGCAGGGAAGGGAAGGGGCCCGCGCGCCGCGACTTGCGGCCGCGGGCCTTACTTCTTCCCGCTCAGGATCATCAGGTGGTACTTGCCGAACTCGCTCTGGCCGAGGGTGTAGAGCACCTCGATGAGCAGCCGGTAGGGCGTGGTCTTGTCGGCGACGATGCGCGCCTCGGACGTGGACGGGTCGAGGCCCTTGGCGGCGCGGACGGCCTTGTCGATCTCGCGCGCGTGCTGGAGCGAGTTCGCCAGCGGCACGATGTAGAGGTCGTTCGGGCCGCTGCGCTTGTGCTTGGCGTCGATGCCCGACTGCGCGAGTTGCTCGCGGCTCGGCAAGGTCACGACGGGGGTGGACTCTTCGCCGACCAGGATCTGCGTCTTCGAGACGACCACGAGCACGCCCTCGTCGCTCGGCTCGCCGACCATGACGGACTGCGGCAGGCGGAGGTCGTCGGACTGCGGGATCGCGCCGGCCGACGAGGCGAGGCTCTTCAGCAAGAAGACCAGGATGATGGTCATCAGGTCGAGCATCGCCGTGATGTTGAGGAAGTCGATCTCGGGCTCGCGCGCGTTCTTGCGCTTCGCCTTCCTCAAGGCGGCCTTGTACTTGACGAGGCTGCCCTTCTGCGGCTGCGGAGCCCGCGGGCGCTGGTTCGGGGCCGAGCGCGGCGCGTTCGGGCCGCTGTCTTGCGCGGCTTCCGGCTCGAAGGTGTCTTCGGTGCTCATCGCGCCACCCCGAAGTGCACGTCCGAGAAGAGCTCCTCTTCGCCGTCTTTTCGGAGGGCGTCCATCGTGTCGATGATCGTCCCGTACTCGACGCCCGGGTTCGCGGTGATGGTCACCTGGGTCTCCTCCTTGAACTCGGGGGCTGCGTTCTTGAGCCGCTTCGCGCAGCTCGTGACGGCGGCGAAGTCGTGGATGCTGCCCTCGCGCATCGGGATGGTGATGCCGGCGCCGATGCCCTGACAACCCGGGGCGACGTTGCCGCTCGAGGTCTTGAGCGAGATTCCCTGCGTCGTGATGAACGCCGAGAGGTTCAGCGCCTTGGTCGCCACGTCGCTCCGACCCTTGCCGCCGATGGCGGGCGGGGTCGTGTCGATCGAGGCGATGAAGGTGACCGAGACGCTGGCGAGCACGAACATCATCACGTTCGTGATGATGTCGAGGAAGGGCACGATGTTGAGCTCACCCGCCTCCTCTCCCGGCTCCGGCTCTTTCGGCTGAGAAAGCCGCCGGATGCGCGATTTCTGCGAGGCGCTGAGCGGAGCGTCGTGGGTCTCAGCCATGGGCGACGCTCTAGAAATTGGGCTTGGCGATCGTCAGCAGGTTGAACACGCGCTCGGTGGTCGACTCCAGATCGTGCTGGATGTTCTTCGACCGCGTGTGGAGCAGCACGTGCGCGATCATGCAGAGCACCGCGATACCGAGGCCGAACGCCGTGTTGTACATGGCCTCCGCGATGCCGTTCGAGAGCATCTGCTGCTTGACGGCGGCGGAGAGGCCGGGGGCCGAGATCGAGGCGAAGGTCTTGATGAGACCACTCACGGTACCGATGAGGCCGATCAGCGTGGCGATGTTCGCGAGGGACCAGAGCAGCCCGACGCGCTTTTCGACGGCGGGCTTGAGCTCGGAGAGCTTCTCGCTGAGGGCTGCGTCGATCTCGTCGGCGCCTTTGCTGGCCTGGGTGAGGCCGGCCTTGACGAGCTGCAGGATCGGGTAGTCGCCGGCGTCGCAGAGCTTGATGGCGCGGTCGATGTTGCCTGCGACCACGAGCTTCTTGATCTGGGCGAAGAACTCCTTCGAGTTCACGCGGTAGCGGTCGAGCTGGAAGTACGCACGCTCGATGATGACGGTCACCACGATCGCCGAGACGACGAGGTTCATCACGAGGAACGTGGGGTTCTCCTTGATGGCCCCCCACATCCCGACCTCTCCTCCTTCGGACGCCAACATGAACAGGTGACGCATCCTCGCAGTCCCTTTCTCCCTACCCAAGTCACCAGAGCGCCACGATCCGTGGTTATGCCCTATGCGCAAAAGTCGCGTTGGGGCGCGACTATAGCCGCCGCTCGATCTCCCAGGCAAGCGGCAGAGGATCGTGTGAGCGGAGCCCCTGCCGCGTCGTGACGTGGGCTGCTTGGGCTTCGTCCGATGAGGCTGGATCCTTCCAAGTTCGTGGGGAACGTGCAGTGTTTACCGCGTCGCTCGCGCGATCTCGACCAAATGTTGCTTGACGAGAGAGGGTCTGAATCGCGAAGATGCCGGTCGCCTGGGCGATGAAGCTTCAACGATGGCCGATTCGCGCTGGGTCGACGGAGACGATGATCCTTGGGTACCGGCCATTTGCCCCGTTCGGATGCGGGCGGGTAGACTGGCCCCGGAACACGCGAGCTCGTGCGAGAACACGGGATCTCGTGCTCCATCCTGGATCGCCGCTGACGAAGACACCCGAGACGGAACGAAGCCAAACACCCTACTTGCGTTGGGGCGCGCGGCTCGGCTAGCGTCCTGGTTCGCTTGGATGCCTTGGCCGAAGTCGTACCCTCCCCAGCGATGCAACGAAGCGGAATTCACGCGGAGAGCAACGAGCGGGGCGCGGGGCGCGAGGCCGCGACGGCCAGCGCGATCGCACGAAGACCGTCGCAGTAACTGCCGCATTCGATCCGGAATGGCTTTCATGTAGAGTGCGACACCTCGGCCCGAGCGGACGCGAGGCAAGCTGGAGGACCTGACAAATGCACGCAGCGTACGAGCACTTCAAAGAAGGTGGATGGGGCATGTGGCCCATCTTGTTCTGGTCGATCCTGACGATCGGCATCATCGTGGAGCGCTCCATCTATCTGTTCGGCGCGTCGATCAACAAGGACGTCTTCCTCGCCACGATGCAGAAGTGCATCCTCGCGGGTGACGTGGCCAAGGCCGTCAAGATGTGCTCCGCCGCCAACGCGCCGCTCGCCCGCATCGTGCAGGCTGGCCTCGTGAAGGTGAACCGCCCCGACGAGGAGGTTCAGGCTGCGATGGACGAGGCCGCGCTTCGCGAGCTGCCGCGCCTCAGCAAGAACACGCCGTACCTCGGCCTCCTCGCGAACCTCGCGATGCTCTCGGGCCTCCTTGGCACCGTGACGGGTCTGATCATGGCGTTCGGCTCCGTCTCCGGTGAGTCGATCGATCCGAGCCAGAAGGCGCGCGTTCTCGCGGCAGGCATCTCGGAGGCCATGAACTGCACGGCGTTCGGCCTCGCCGTCGCCATCATTGCCCTCATCGGCTTCGCCATTCTCAACGGCAAGACGCAGCACCTCGAGGACGACATCAACGAGGCGTCGGTCATGGTGCTGAACCTCGTCGTGACGAACCGCCAGAAGGTGAACGTCGCGGCCGTGGGCCAGGCGGCTGCCTGAAATCCACCTCCGGGGCGGCGCCAGCGCCCGCGCCGCCCCCGCCGTGATCTCGGGAGAAACTTTCACCCAGATCCGTTGTCGTACAAAGGGCAATGCCCTGCCCGCGAGGGCGGGCAACGGTAGCGTGTAGGGGGCGCGTCATGCGTCCCCATCGCAGTACGCTCGCGAGAGCGAGCATCGCAGGAGGCAGCCCATGGGTGGCGTAGACGTAGGCAGCGAGGGCGGCAAAAAGAAAGCGACGAACGCGGAAATCAACATGGTCCCGTTCATCGACCTGTTGATGTGCACGATCGCGTTCCTCTTGATCACGGCTGTGTGGGTCACGAACTCGCGCATGAACGCGGACGCGCAGGTGCCTGGGCCGCCGAACCCCGACAAGGAACTCACGCCGCAGACGCCCGAGAAGGTGCTGAATCTGCACATCGGCGAGAGCGATTTCGCGCTCGTGTGGAAGCAGGGCGCGACCGTCGTGAGCGAGGTGCGTGTCCCCAAGCCGCCGCCGAATGACAGCCCCGTGATCCGGTATCCGGACCTCGCGAAGAAGCTCGAGGCCGAGTGGAACAGCAACGGCAGCCATCGCGATCCGAGCGACAAGAAGCTCGATCAGGCGATCATGCACACCGACAACCGCACTCCCTTCAAGGAGGTCGTCGCGGTGCTCGACGCGCTTTACGCGACGAAGCGCAAGGTGAAGCTCCCCGAGGGGGACAAGGATCTGCCGGTCTTCAACATGACGTTCTCCGTCCGCTGAGCAAGGGAGACCTGAGATGGGTGGCCACGCCAAACCTCCGGCGAAACATCACAACCCGCACGCCCACGTCATCCACCAGCCTGGCCGGCGGTTGATGCACCACATCCCGCTGAAGTTCGTCTGGAACAAGGTGGCGGGGCATGGCAGGCGGAGCGGCAACGCTGCGCTGAACCTGGTCAGCTTCATCGACTTCTTGATCACCACCGTCATCTTCCTCCTGATGTCCTTCTCGGCGTCCGGTGAGATCACGGTCGACAAGAACGTCAAGCTGCCGAAGGCCGAGAACGTCGAGGACATCATCGACGCGCCGATGGTCGCCGTGAACGGCAACCAGATCCTCGTCGACGGCACGCTCGCCGGCTCGACGCGCGCGATCGAGGAGCTCGGCCGCATGCAGAAGATCGACGAGCTCTTCAACCTGTTGAAGAACAAGCGCGAGCTCTGGAAGCAGGTGCAGCCGAACAAGCCGTTCCCCGGCGTCTGCATCCTCCAGGTCGATCAGAACGTGCCCGCGATCGTCGTGAAGAGCGTCTTCCAGACCGCTGCGTTCGCCGGTTATCCGAACGTCAGCTTCATGGTCGCCAAGCTTCCCAAGTCGGGAGGCTGAAAGCCAAGCCCATGCCGCCCAGCGCGGATGAACGACCCCGCGGCCTGCCCTCGCTGGTCCAGTCCAAACAGGACCGCGGGGCGGGCCGTATGCGGTGGCCCGCCCCCAAAGTTTGGGCCTGGATCGGCCTCGTGATGGCCGTCACGGTCATCATCCAGTGGAAGTGGTCCCAAGGCCGCCTCGAGAGCGAACGAAGCGGCGTCCTCGCCAAACAACGCGCTGTCGTCGCCGAGCTCGGTCCGCGCTGGTTTCCCCTGCGTGACCGGATCGAGCGCTGGACGGTCGACCTCGCGAAGGAACCGGCATCGGACGTCGTCGAGACGGAGATCCTCAAGGCCTGGAGCTTCCGCGACAAACCCGGCATTTACCTCCGCCTCGACGCCGACCAGGCCACGAGCGCCGAGGCCATCCGCAAAGCCGCGAACGACTCGCTGCGCGACGGGTTCACCGCCTGCCTGTTCACGGCGGAAAACAAGAACCAGCTCTCCGGCAAGGAGTGCAAGCGCACCCGCGATTGCGCCTTCGGCGAGATCTGCAACGAGCTCGATCGCTGCGCGCCGCCCGCGCAACCCTACAACCTGCGCGTCGCGTATCGCTCGCTTCGGATCCTGTCCGAGGACTGGGTGAAGGAAGCGCAGGATGCATCGGGCGAGCTCCGGTTGCGCGCGCTCACGAGTTTCTTCGAGGACGCCGTCCGGGACGACATCCCGATCGCGGTCGACCTCCTGGCCCGCGCGCAGTACCTCGCCGTCGTGCTCGACGAGACGCCGCCGAACTTCCAGGTCCCCGCGGGCGTGTCGAAGTCCGAGGCGTTGCGCGCCGTGCCCCACGCGTCGCGCGTCGGCATCTGGCGGCTCTCGGACAACAAGCTGGTTCTCCGCGTCCGCCGCTCGCCCGAGGTGGAGCTCAAGATGGCCGGCGCGCAGCTCGACGAGCGCGTCGTGAACGCCCAGCAGCGTCAGGCCTTGAGCTGCGCCCTCGCAAACGCCGTCCGCGACGCGATGGGCGATACCCAGGCGGGTGTCGTCCCTCCCGCGCCGTAAAACCCCCCGCCTCAGGTTTCCGGAAACACCCGCGCCAGGATGTGCAGATCCGTAAGGTTCTGCCCCGTCGGGCCCGTGTCGATCGCCGTGTCGAGGGCGTGGTGGATCGCGGCATCGTCGTAGCCAGCGAGCGCCGCGTCGATGCACGCTGCATCGAAGTCGCCCGCGGCGCCGAGGCTCACGACGGCGCCCGCGGCGGAGGAGCTTCCGTCGGTGCCGTCGGAGGCGCCGCAGAGGAGCGCGACGCCCGCAGGAAGTCTTTGCAGGGCAGCAAGCGCGACCCAGCCGGCACGTCCGCCGCGTCCACGTTCGGACGGTAGGACGAGCGTCGGCTCGCACGCGACGACGATCGCGCTTCCTGGGTCGAGCGCCGCGGCCTGCGCGAGGCGTTTTTCCACCACGGCGCGCGCATCGCCGCCTTCGGGGGGCTCGATCCGGACGGAAAAACCACGCGCGGAGAGGTTCGCGGCGGCGGCGCGGGCGAAGTCCTCGGGGCCGGCGAGCAGGCGGGCCGCGGTGCGCGTGGGGAACGGCGTTTCGGTGTCGTCGAGGTGGGGCGCGAGGCGCGCGGCGAGGTCGGCGGGGGCATACCGGGCGAGCACGGCGCGGGCCTCGGCGGCGGTCGTGGGATCGGGGACCGTGGGGCCGGAGCCGATGTCGTGCAGCGCGCCGCCGACGACGTCGGAGAGCGCGAGCGTCTCCACGAACGCAGGCGCGGCCGCCGCGGCGAGCCGTCCGCCTCTGATGCGCGAGAGGTGGCGGCGCACGAGGTTCACGTCGTGGATCGGCGCGCCGCCTTCGAGGAGCACGCGGACGACGTGGCGTTCGTCGTCGAGGTCGAGCCCGGGCGGAGGCAACACGAGGAGCGCCGAGCTGCCGCCCGAGATCAACGCGAGGACACGATCCGATGGGCCGAGGCCACGCACGTGCGCGAGCGCCGCGTGGGCCGCCGCGACGCTGCGTTCGTCGGGGACCGGGTGCGCAGCGCGGAGGACGACGGGCGCGCTCTGGAGGTCGAGCCCGCGAAACGCGAGCGGCGCGCCGTCGACGGTCACGACGAGCGTGGCCTCGATGCAGTCGCCCCAGCGGGAGATGGCGCCCCGGGCCATCGCCGCCGCTGCTTTGCCCGCGGCGAAGAGCCGGACACGCGCGCCTTCGGGGGGCCGCGAGGGCAGGGCCTCCGCGACGAGGCGGGCGGGGTCGAGCACGGCGAGGCTCTCTCGGAAGACCTCGGCGAGGACGCGCCGGAGGGCTGCCTCGGCGGCGATCATCGTTCGAGCCGATCGGTCACGTCCACGAGGTGAACGGGCACGATGTGGCGCCACGTGAGCGTGACCGAGAGGAGCGCGCCCTGATCGATGAGGTGGAAGGGCGCTGCGCTGGCGAACGCGCCCGGTCGGACGCGGAGCGCGCCGCGCACGCCGAGCACCGGCCCCGTGGCGCTCGCGAAAAACGGAAAGCCGAGGCCGATGGAGAACTCGAACCCGGGCTCGGCGCTGAACGTGCCTCCGCGCGGGGCTTCCCAGAAGGCGCCGAGGCCGAGCGCGAACGAGTCGAGGCCGAGGTCGAAGCGCGCGGGCCCGCGCTCCAGGTTCGTCGCGAAGCGGCCGAGGAAGAGCGGCTCGATCACCACGCCGGTCGCGATCGATCGCGTGACCGCCGGGCCGTCCGTGCCGAGGGCGTCGGTGTAGTGCGCGTACAGGCCCGCGGACGACACGTACAGGAGGGACGCGTGTGCAGCGAGCGCGGGGCCTCCGCGCGCGAACGCAGCGCCGGCGCCGATGCGCACATCGAGGTCGCCGTCGAGGCGCCCGTAGACGCCGTCGGGCCCATCGTCGTCGGCCTGCGCCGTCGCGGCCGAGCTTCCGAGCACGAGCAGCACGGCGACGCCCACGCCGCGCGTCCCCAAGCCGCGCGCGGGGCTCAACGGACGAACGCCTCCCGCATCGCGTCGCGCAGCTCCGGGGCGAAGATCAACCGGCAGCGGGTGAGCGTCTCGTTGCGCAGACGATCGAGCAAGAACGAAACCTCCGAAGGGGGACGGGGCTTGCCGCTCGGGAAGACCACGTGCAGCGAGTCGTCTTCGGCATACGGCGTGTCCGTCGCGACGTCGAGGCCCACGTACAGGTCCGGATCGAGCCCCTGCTCCGAGGCGATCGCGCGCGCGGCGGCGAGCGCCTTCTCGCGGGCCCCGTCGTCGAGCGCGCCGAACGTGCTGCCGGTGAAACCCTCGCCGTCCGCGTGCGCCTCGGGCGAGAGCTCGATCGTCTTGAACAGCGAGCGCGTGCGGAGCCTCCGGCAGAGATCACTCAGCGTGGGGTCTTTCGCTTCCTCCCACGCGTGGATGGCGCCGAGCAGGACCTGGTCGTCGAGCTCGAGGTACTGATCGAGCGAGGGCACGTCCCCCGCGGCGACGGCGGCGATCGCGGGTGGCAGGACGGGCAGGCGCGTGCCATCCACGACGAGCGCGAGGGCGCGGCGCAGGATCGCGCCGATCATCCACTCGGCCGCGCGCGTGGCTTTGTGGAAGTAGACCTGCTGGAACATGAAGTAGCGCGCGAGCAGGAACGACTCGATCGCGACGATGCCCTTCTGCCCGTCGATGGCGAGCGAGGGCGCGTGGTGACCAGGGGGGCCGCTCGGCTCGCTGAAGCGGAGGCTGCGGAGCAGCCAGGGCAGGTCGTAGTCGCCGTAGCGCACGCCGGTCGCGTGGGCGTCGCGCAGGAGGTAGTCGCAGCGGTCGACGTCGAAGGTGCCGCTCACCGCGCGGGCGAGGTAGGGCAGCTCGTGCTTGCCTTCGACGAGATCGGCCACGCGGCGCGGCAGGCTTGGATCGTCCTGTGCCAGGATCCGGTGCAGCTCGCATGCTGGGTCGAGGAGGATCCTCGCGGTCCACGTCTCGTGCTCCACGGCGCCCGGCATCGCTGCTTCGAACAGGTGCGAGAGCGGCCCGTGTCCGACGTCGTGCAGGAGCGCCGCCGCGATGGCGTCGCGCGCGCGCTCGCTCGTCACGCGTTGCCAGAACGGCAGCTCTCGATCGATCTGCCGGAGACGCGCGAGCAGGAGCTTCATCACGTGCGCGGCGCCGATCGCGTGCGAGAAGCGTGTGTGCTCGGCGCCCGGGTACGCGAGCGAGGTGAGCCCGAGCTGGCGTATCCGCCGCAGCCGTTGCATCTCTCTGGCGCCGAGGAGGCGCGACACGATCGAGTCTTCTTCGCTTTCGAACGCGACGAGCCCATGCACTGGGTCACGCAGGATCACTCATGTCCTCCAGGGATCCATCGTAGTCCCGCATCATCCATCCGGCATCTCCTCGTGCGCATCGGGAGTTCCCTGACGCTGTCGATCACGCTCAAAAAATTCCCGGTAAAACCTCTGTCGAATTCCAGCCGTGGTAGCAACGGAGCCCAAGCAGGTCTTCCACGCGTGCGACCCGATGCGTTCGAGATGCGCACGAAAGTGGCGCGAAGACCGCAGAAATTGCGCCGATTGGGGGATGTCGGTGCACCCTTCGTCGTGTAGTGTCGTTCGTTGGACGTGAAGCGAGTCGACGCGTCCAACAACCCTCCTTCCATGTCGGTGATGTCATGACCTCCATCGGCGGACGACACGGCGAAGCCGCTCTGGATCCTGCGCACGGTGCCTCGAAGGGACAACGCGCTTCGCGCGCCGTGGAACTCGAGCCCGCGTCCGATGAGGCCGAAGGCGGATCGCCTCGCCGGCTCGATCACATCCTCCGCGCGCTCCCCGACTCCGAGCTCGCGGCGCTCATCCGCCGCCTCGGCATACGCATCGATACGCAGAAGCGCATCGACGCGCCGTCGCAGGTCGCCCGCGCGCTCGTCGGCATCCCCGACGTGCGTGATCCGTCGCGCCTGCAGGCGTCGAGCCGCGAGCTGCTCCACCGCATCGCCGAGGCCGGCGGTGCGCTCGTCGTGCCCACGTTGCCCGCGGGGCTCGAGCCGCTCGTCGCGCGTGGCGTCGTGTATGCGCGCAAGATCGACGAGGGCATCGAGCTCGTCCTTCCAACCGCGTTCCTCGTGCAGCTCAAGTCCTGGGAGAGCGAGGACCCGCGCGCCCTCCGCGCGCTCCTCTCGCAGGCGTCGTTCGAGACCGTCAGCGCCGTGGCCGCGCACTACCTCGGCCGCCCGGCCACGCCGCCGATCGCGCTCTCGCTCGAAGCCGCGTGGGAGACACTCTGCGACACGTCGCGCCTCGCGTCCGAGGTCGAGCGGCTCGCTCCGGTCGAGCGTCGCTTGCTCGAAGCCATCGAGGCCGTCGGCGGCGAGGTCGACACGCAGGAGCTGCTCGATCTCGAACGTGAGCCCATGCGCCTGCGCGGCGCCACCGGCATCACGGCCAGCCGGCGAGGCGCGGGCTTCGCGCTCGAACGTCGGGCCTTCCTGATCCCGATCCACCCGAACCGCCACGTCATCCCGACCGAGATCTCGACCATCGTCGGCGCCGAGCGCCGCAAGGCACGCGAGGCGCGCCGCGCGCAGATCCGATCGTTCGTCCTCGAAGAAGATCACGCCCCGCGCCGCGCCCGCTTCGCCCCCGATCCGGGCATGCTCGCGCTCGGCCTCGCGTACGCGGTGCGCGAGCCGGGCAGCGACGTTCGTCCCGGCGTGGGCACGCCTCGTTCGCTCCTCGTTCGTCTCGCCCAGCGCTTCGGCCGCGACGTGGAGATGGTCGCGCTCTCGGCCGCGGTTTCGCGCGCCATCGGTTTGTGGGAGCCCTCCGCGGCCTCGCCGGCCACGCCTCCGGGATCCCTCGCCGTGCACGAGCTCGGCCGCGTCCTCTTCGACACGTGGCGCCGCGGCGGCGCCTGGGACGAAGCGCGCCCCGAGCGCGAGGTGTTGCGCGCTGCCTCCGAGGGCCGTGAGTCGAGCCCGATCGGCGCCCTCCGCGAGATGGTCATCGACGCGCTGCAAGAGCTCGGCGAGGGCCGCTGGGTGCCGTGGGCCTCGCTCCGCGGCTACCTCGCCGCGGACGATCGCATCGGCGGCGTCGAGCGCCTCTTGCGCCGCTGGGGTGATCGCACCTCCAACGAAGCGCCCGAGGTCCTCGAAATCACGCGCCGCATCGCGCTCGAATCCTTGCCGGCGCTCGGCATCCTCGACCTCGGCGGCGACGACCTCGACGACGGCCCTGCCTTGCGCCTCACGCCGCGCGGCCGCGCCATGCTCGCGGGCACCGCGCCGAGCTTCGACGCGGCACCGAGCCATTTCGTCGAGACGCAGATCCTCCAGATCGCCCCCTCGGCGCGCGTCGCGCATGTGCTCGCGCTCGTCCCGTTCGCCGAGATCACGCGCATCGGCGACAAGGTCGATCTCCTCCTCGCGCCCTCGTCGATCGCGCGCGCCCTCTCCGCCGGGCTCGAAAGCGACGCGCTGCGCACGCGGATCGAGGCCGTCGCGAAGCTCCCCGAGGGCATCTCGCAGATGCTCATCCAGGCGAGCGTGGTGATCGGCCGCGCGAGCTTCGTCCCCGCCGCGGGCTTCCTGTGGGTGGAAGACGCGGAGATCCGCGAGCTTTTGCGCACGCGACGCCCCGCCTCCGAGCTCTTCATCGATCCGTCTCCGCCGTCCGGCTTGCTCCTCGCGCCCGACGTCGATCTCGAGCGCCTCGTGCGTCGCTGTCGCGCGCTCGGCGTCGAGGTCGAGTGCGACGGGAACCTCCTGCGCGCCCGCTCGGTCACGCCCATGCCTTCGAGCCAGGAGGCGCCGCCGCGCGCGCCTTCGACGAGCCGCGGTCGCTCACGGACCCCGGCCCCGCGCACGACCCGATCCTGACGAAAGAGCCCAGACGCCCGCGTTTCGACGTGGGCGCGGAAATGCGTGCGCGGCCGTGAGGCGCGGCCCTCCGACGTGCGGAACGCATGCGCGTTTTGGCGCGTTTTCCGCAGGCCAAGCCGCCGATCTTGGCCGATACTCGCGGAGTGATGCCTCCCGATCGGCTCCGCGTCGTCGTCGGCCTCGCGGTCGCGCTCGGGCTGGCCGTGCTGCTCGCGCAGCCGAAGGTGAAGGCGCTCGAGCAGCGCTTCGGCGTCACCGTCCTCATCTCCGCGGGCGTGCCGTTCCTCGCGATGGGCGCGATCTTCTCGCTCGACAGCGTGGGAATTCTGACGCCCCAGGTCCTCCTCGACCTCAAGCCCGCGTTCGAGTTCGGCCTCGGCTGGGTCGGGTTTGTCGTGGGCTTGCACTTCGACGTGCGCAAGCTCGACGCGCTGCCGGCGTCGCTCGGCCCCGTCATCGTCCTCGAGTCCGTCGTCCCCATGCTCACGACCGCGGGCCTCTGCGCCATGGCGCTGCTCGGCATGGGCGTGCCTTGGGAGCGGAACGCCTTCGCGCGGGATGCGCTCGTGCTCGCGGCCTGCGCCGCGCCGAGCGCGCCGATCAGCATGGAGATCTGGGAGCGCCGCGTCGGTCGCAAGGCCGCGCGCATGATCGACGAGGTCACGAGCCTCGACGAGGTCACGGGCCTCGCGCTCCTCGGCGTCGTCGCGATCCTCTTCCGTCCGGAGAACGACACGACGCGCTGGGTCTTGCCGTCATCGGCGTGGTTGCTCCTGACGCTCGGCCTCGGCGGCGTGCTTGGCATCGTGACGTACGTCCTCCTGCGCGGCGCGCACAATGCGGCCGAGGAGCTCACGCTCTTGCTCGGCGCGGTGGCGCTCTCGGCGGGCGTCGCCGGGTACCTCGCGCTGAGCGTCCCCGTCGTCTGCGCGATCGCGGGCGCCCTGCTCGCGAACCTCCCGATCCGTGATCTCGAAGGCTTGAAGAAGACGCTGCTCGACGTCGAGCGCCCGATCTACCTGATCTTCCTCCTCGTCGTCGGCGCGACATGGCGGCCGCTCGAATGGCAGGGCTGGCTCCTCGCGACGGCGTTCGTCCTCGCACGCGTCGCGGGCAAACGTCTCGGCGCGATCTGGTCGAAGCGCGTGGGGCCGAAGGAGCTGCCGAGCGCGGGCATGCTGGCGCTCGCGCTCGCGCCGCAGAGCCCGAGCTCCATCGTCCTCATGGTCAGCGCGGCGACCCTGTACCACGGGTACGGACTCGAGCGTGTTCGATGGGTCATCAACGCCGTCATCATCGGCGGCGTGCTCACCGAGGTCGTGGTGCGGATCCTCGAATGGCGGCGCCGGCGCGTCGGCGTGGATCTCACGCCGATTCCCCCCACGCGCGTGCTGCCGCCGGATCCGCCGAAGCCGCAGGCCGACGCGGCGCCTGTCCTCTCGACGACGCCGACGACGCCGGAGGGAAGCGCGTGATCCGCGCGGCGATCGTCCTCGCGCTCGTCGCCGGCATCTCCTTTGCTGCGCGATCCTTCTTGCCCGCAGATGCCACGATCACGGGTTCGGGTGCGGCGTTCGCGTTCGGCTTCCTGCTGATCGCGGCGATGCAGACGGGGCACATCTTCCACGACCTCCGGCTGCCGCACCTCACGGGCTTCATCCTCTGCGGCGCGCTCTTTGGCCCCGAGGTCCTCCGCCTCATCACGCCGTCGATGCTCGGCGACCTCACGCTCGTGAAGAAGGTCGCGGTTGGGCTCATCGCGTTGAACGCTGGATGCGAGCTCAACTTCGCGCGCCTCCGCCCGAAGATCCGCAGCATCGGCCTTGTTTCGATCTTCGGCCTGCTCACCGAGTTCATCCTGCTCTTCGGGCTCTTCGCGTTCGTCCTCGGGCGTATCGAGTTCACCGCGGACATGACCTCGGCGCAGCGCCTCGCGGTCGCGCTCATCTGCTCCACTGTGCTCTGCGCGCTCTCGCCCGCCGTCGTCATGGGCATCCTCAAGGAGACGCGCGCGACCGGCCCGCTCAGCGAGATGTGCCTCTCGATCGTGGTCCTCGCGGATCTCGCGGTCGTCGTGGCCTTCTCCTTCACCGAGTCCGTGGCGCACGCCGTGTTCCCCGCGACGGCGAGCGGCGCGGGCCAGAGCTCGATCTTCGGCGCGCTCGCGGTGCACATCTTCGGCTCCATCGCGACGGGCATCGGCGTCGGGCTCGTCGCGGCGCTCTACATTCGCCGCGTCGGCCAGCGCATCGGCCTCTTCGTCTTCGCCGTCCTTTTCGTCGTCGCCGAGATCGGCGGTGCGCTGCACCTCGACCCGCTGCTCGTCGGCCTCTCGGCCGGCCTCTTCCTCGAGAACATCAGCCCTGTCAGCGGCCACGAGGTCATCCATGAGACCGAGGTCGCGGCGATGCCCACGTTCGCCGTCTTTTTCGCGGTCGTCGGCGCCGAGGTGCACCTGCACGCCTTCTTCTCGGTCGCGCCCTATGCGGCCGCGGCAGCGCTCACCCGTGCGGCGGGCATCTTCGTCGGCGCGCGCTTCGGCGCTCGCGTGGCCAAGGTCGAGCCCGCGGTCGCGGCCCGCGTTCCCTTCGGCATGTTCCCGCAGGCCGGCGTCGCCATCGGCCTCGCGAACCTCGTCGCGAGCTCGTTCAAGCCCTGGGGCCAGGGTGCGGCGACGCTCATCCTCGGCACGATCGTCATCAACGAGATGATCGGTCCCGTCCTCTTCCGCATGGCCCTCGCGCGCGCCGGCGAGATCGGCAAGAAGCGCGAAGGCAGCCTCCTCGATCTCCCCTCGCACGCCCCCACGCCCGAGGCTGACGTCGAGGCCACGTGACGCGCGGTTCGCGCGCGTGGCCTTTGCGGCGAGCTTCCTTGTAACATCGGAGCTGGAGGACAAGAGGGTGACGAGCGCATTCGATCCGGGCCCTTCGGGCGACACGTTCCCGTGCGGCCAGTGTGGCGCGAAGCTCGGCTACGACGCGGGCACGCAGGCCATGAAGTGCCCTTATTGCGGCTTCCAGCAGGCCGTACCCCAGGCGGGCGGGGGCCACGTTCGTGAGATCCCGATCGAAGAGGGCATGCGCCTCGCCGCGCGTGGGTACGGCACGCCGGTCGCGCAGGTGAGCTGCCGCGAGTGCGGCGCGACCGTCAACGTCCCGCCCGGCGAGCAGACCGCGACGTGCACCTTCTGTCGATCGCACCAGGTCCTCGCGCAGCAGTCCGCGGGCACGGCGATCCGCCCCGAGTCCGTCGTGCCTTTCAAGGTCGACAAGAACAGCGCGAATCATCGCTTCGACGAGTGGATCGGCTCGCTCTGGTTCCGCCCGAACGACCTCAAGAAGATGGCCAAGGTCGAGGGGTTTGCCGGCGTGTACGTCCCGTACTGGACGTTCGACGCGCGCGTGGACTCGTCGTGGACCGCCGAGGCCGGCTACCATTATTACGAGACCGAAACATATACGGACGAGCAGGGCAACCGGCAAACGCGGCAGGTGCAGAAGACGCGCTGGGAGTCCGCGCGTGGCCGTCGCACCGACACCTTCGACGACGTGATCGTGTGCGCCTCGAAGGGCCTGCCCGAGAACCTCGGAGACAGCTTCCGCACCTTCAACACCGGCGAGCTCACGCCCTATCGCCCCGAGTTCCTCGCTGGCTGGCGCGCCGAATCTTACGCGATCGATCTCATGCCCGCGTGGGACACGGGGCAAACGATCATGGGCTCGACCCAGTGGAGCCGCTGCCGGAGCGACGTCCCGGGGGACGAGCAACGCAACCTGCACGTCGACAACCACTTCTCGCGCGTGACCTTCAAGCACGTGCTCTTGCCCGTGTGGATCGCGGCCTATCGGTACCAGGACAAGCCCTACCAGTTCCTCGTGAACGGACAGACCGGCGAGGTGATCGGCAAGGCGCCGTATTCGTTCTGGAAGATCTTCTTCTTCGTCCTGTTCCTGATCGCCGTCGTCGCGGGCATCGCCGTCTTCATGAATGGCCAAAAGTCGAAGGGCTCCTCGTCGTCGGACACGCGCACACCCGCGAGCTTGCCCGCGAAGGCCCCTTCGCGAAGCGGTCGTTAGGTTCTTCTCTCCGCACCCAAGGCCGCGCTCGCCGCTTGCAATCGCGGGCCAAAGGGGCACGCTCTCCGGCCATGCGATCGATCCGTCCTCCTCTTCGATGGCGCCGCGTGCGAGCCGCGGCGCTCCTCGCCTCCGCGCTCGCGTTCGCCGCGCCGCTCGTCCTGCCCGCGTTTGTCGCGACCGCTCACGCCGAGCAGAAGGCCGAGATCAAAGTCCCGTTCGAGAAGTACAAGCTATCGAACGGCCTCACCGTGATCCTGCACGAAGATCACGCGCTGCCGCTCGTCGTGGTGAACACGATGGTGAAGGTGGGCTCGCGCTTCGAGGAGCCGAAGCGCACGGGCTTCGCGCACCTCTTCGAGCACCTCATGTTCATGGGCACGCGCCGCGCGCCGCCCAAGATGTTCGATACGTGGATGGAGTCCGAGGGCGGCTGGAACAACGCATGGACGAGCGAGGACCGCACGGACTACTTCGACGTCGGGCCCGCGCACACGCTGAAGCTCCTGCTCTGGCTCGAAGCCGATCGCTTCTCCTCGCTCGCCGATGAGATGACGAAGGAGAAGCTCGACGTGCAGCGCGAGGTCGTGCGCAACGAGCGGCGGCAGCGCACGGAGAACGAGCCTTACGGCAAGGTCGAGCTGCGCCTCCCAGAGCTGCTCTTCCCCGCGGATCATCCCTACCACCACCCCGTGATCGGCTCGCACGAGGACCTGCAGGCCGCGACGGTGGACGACGTGAAGGGCTTCTTCAAGCGCTGGTACGTCCCAAACAACGCCTCGCTCGTCGTCGCCGGTGATTTCTCGCCGGCCGAGATCAAGCCGATCCTCGAGAAGTGGTTCGGCTCGATCCCGTCATCGCCCTTGCCCGCGGCGCCGCAGGCGAAGCCCGTCAAGCTCGACAAGGTCGTGCGCGAGACGCTCACGGACAAGGTGGAGCTCGGCAAGGTCGTGATGGCCTGGCACAGCCCCGCGCGGTACGCGCCCGGCGACGCGGAGCTCGACCTGCTCAGCGTGATCCTCACGGACGGCAAGGCGAGCCGGCTCTACAAGGCGCTCGTCTACGACAACCCCGTCGCGCAGGAAGTGTCGGCGTACCAAGCGTCCGGTGATCTCGGCTCGTACTTCGTCGTCGAGGCCATCGCGCGTCCGGGCGTGACCCTCGAACAGCTCGAAGCCGCGATCGACAAGGAGCTCACGAAGATCACGAGCGAGGCCGCGAGCCAAGCGGAGATCGTGCGGGCGAAGAACCAGTACGAGACGGGCTTCGTCTCGCGCCTGCAGTCGGTCACCGCGCGCGCCTCGATGCTGAACCAGTACGAGACGTACGTCGGGGATCCGGGCTTCGCGGAGAAGGATCTCGCCCGCTACCGCGGCGTCACGCCGGAGTCGCTCCAGCGGACCGCGAAGAGCACCCTCGACCTGAACGGCCGCGTGATCATCCGCGTCGAGCCCGAGAAGAAGCCTGCCGGAGGTGCCCCGTGAGGTTTGCCAAGACGTCGGCCTTCCTTTCGCTCGTCGCGCTCACGGCCCTCGCCGCGTGCGGCGCCGAGCCCCAGGTCCAGCCGGTCGATCCGACGAAGAAGGAATCGACCCCGCCCGTCGCCGAGCCGAAGCCCACGACGCCCGCGGTGGACGTTCTCGGCCCCAAGCCGGAGCTCCCGGCAAGCCGTCCGTTCACACCTCCCGCCGTCGAGACGTTCACGACCAAGAACGGCCTCTCGGTGTGGCTGGTCGAGAAGCACGGCTTGCCGCTCGTGTCGGCGGTGCTCGTCGTGCGCGGCGGGTCCTCGGCCGATCCGGCGAACCTGCCCGGCCTGATGCACATCACGACCGACATGCTCGACGAGGGCGCCGGCAAGCGCAGCGCCGTCGAGGTGTCGAGCGGCATCAACGATCTCGGCGCGACGCTCGCGCTCGGCACGAGCGCCGACGCGAGCGTCCTCTCGCTCACCGTGTTGAAGAACAACTTCAACGCGGCGTTCGGCATCTTCTCGGACGTCGTCGCGCGGCCGCACTTCGATGCGAAGGAGTGGAAGCGCGTCTCGGAGCTCTGGCAGAACAACCTGAAAAAGCGGTCCGACGAGCCGATGAGCGTCTCGCGCGTGATCAACGCCGCGGTGCTCTTCGGCCCGGAGACGCCCTACGGCCACCCCGCCGACGGCTCGCTCGAAGCGGCGGCGAAGCTCGATCTGAAGGCCGTGAAGAGCTTCTACAAGGAGAGCTTCCGCCCCGATCGCGCGGTGCTCGTCGTGGTCGGCGACATCTCCCGCAAGGAGGTGACGGACATCGTCGACGCGCAGCTCGGCGCCTGGAAAGCGCCGCCCGCGAAGGCCGCGCCGAAGGAGTTCCCAGGGCCGCGCGCAGCCTCGGCGCGCCCAAAGCTCGTGCTCGTCGATCGACCCGGCGCGCCGCAGTCCGTCATCGCGGTCGTGCGGGACGGCGTGGCCGCGAGTGATCCCGTGCTCCCGCGGCTCGAGCTCATCAACACGGCGCTCGGCGGCTCGTTCACGTCGCGTCTCAACATGAACCTGCGCGAGGAGCATCACTGGGCGTACGGCGCAGGTTCGACGTTCCAGGAGAGCCGCAACAAGGGCGGGTTCTGGGCCATCGCCTCGGTCGAGACGCCCGCGACCGGCGTCGCGCTGAAGGAGATGTTGAGCGAGCTTTCGAAGATGGCGTCTTCGGGGCCGACGGCGGAGGAGCTGGACAAGGCGAAGGCGCAGGATCGAGCCGACCTCATGCAGACCTACGAGACCGTGAGCGGCACGGCGCGCAGGCTCGCGACGCTGGCGCGGCTCGGGCTCCCGCCCGGTCACGACAGCGAGGCGACCCGCGCACGACAGAGCGCGACGCTCGCGGAGGTCACGGCGCTCGCGAAGTCGCACGTGGATCCGACCTCTGCGACGGTGATCGTCGTGGGCCCGCGCGAGGCTGTCGGGCCGCAGCTCGCGACGCTTGGCCTCGGCGAGCCCGAGTCATGGGATCCGGAGGGCAAGCCGGCGAATGCCGCCGCGAAGCCCGAGGCGAAGCCTGCAGACAAACCGGCGGCGAAGCCTGCGGACAAACCCGGCGTGAAGAAGGGCAAGTAGGAGAAGGCGCGAGGCGGGGAAACCCAAAGGCCCGGTCGACAGAGCGTCGGCCGGGCCTTTTTCGTTCACGGCACGGTCGGGACGAAGTCGACCGGGCTCGTCGGGGCGCCGTCGTGCAGGACGCCGTTGCCGTACCAGTACACGAAGCGCGGCTGCGGGACGTTGTCGATGAGGACCTCGAGGCGGAGGATCGCGCCGGGCGTCGTGCTGATCTCGATGGCGTCGATGTCCACGCCCGTATCGACGTGCATGTCGACCGTCCCCTGAGCCTCGCGGATGTTCACGTGATCGGCGCCTTCGAGATCGTCCGTCGTGACGGCGTCGATCGTCGAGCTCGTGTCGACCGACATGAAGATGTCCATCGGGCAAACCACGCCGGAATAGTTCGTGTCGCAGGTCGTCCAGATCCGGTACACGCCGCTCGAGTAGTACTCGACGAACACCCCCACGCCGTCGCCCGGAACCGCGTCGAGCTGAACATCGGTCTCGATGCTCATCTCCATCGGCTGCTCCGGGGGGCGGCCATCGTCGATGATCACCGTCTCGTCATTGTCGTCGTCGACGATGATGCATCCCGTCGTGCTGCTCCCCAGGCCGACACAGGCGACGAGCCCGAGAACCGCCGGCCACACCGTCAGTGAACCAAGCTTCACGTTGCGTAGAAAAGAAGGCATCGGACGTGCTCCTGTTCGGTGGTTTCGCAAGAGGCGAGCCAAGCTCCGCGAGCTACCGCCCTCGCCGAGACGGCGAGGACGAGCGAGACGGCGAGACCGAAGGCCGCGAGGGCGAAACCGACGGGCGCGAGGGCGAAACCGACGGGCGCGAGGGCGAAACCGACGGGCGCGAGGGCGAAACCGAAGGCCGCGAGGGCGAGACCGACGGGCGCGAGGGCGACGTTGAAGGCCGCGACGGCGAGGCCGACGGACGCGACTCGGTCGCGGGCCGCGAGGGCTTCGGCGAGGAGACGGCCGGCCTCGAAGGCGAAACCGCGGGGCGCGACGGCGAGGCGCTCGGCGTGGAGACCTCGCCGCGGCCGCCGCGCGGCTCACGCGGGCTGACGTCGCCGCGCGGGCTGCGATCGACGTGCACGCCGCGACCCTCGGCATGCCCGCCCTGGGCCCTGGAAACGGACGGCGAAGCGACGAGCCCGCGCGACGGCGCCGGCATCGCCTTCGCTTGTGCGGTCGTGCTGCGACGCGAATAAGCGGCCGCGCGCGCGTCGGGCGCCGAGCGTTTTTCCGGGGCGGCACCGGACGGGATCTTTGCCTCGGCGAGCGAGGGCGAAGCCGGGCGATACGACGAACGCGCATGCGCGCCGCCTCCGCCCGCCGTGGGTTGGGCCGGGCGATACGGTCGCGAATGCGCGCCGATGCGGCGGACGATGTCGCGATCCCGCACGACGTACGTGTGCACGTGGCGGTGGAACACGTAACTCGACGGGCAGAACACGAACGCGGACGACGGCGTCACCCACACGTTCACCGCGGAGCCGCCGAACCAGTACCAGGACGGCGCCATCGGAGCCCAGCCGACGTACCCATAATCCGTCATGCGCCACGTGACCCACGCGGGCGCATACACGCGGCCCGGGATCCAGCCCCAGCCGCGGCCGCCGATCCAGGTCCAGCGACCGTAATGGAACGGGATGTAGCCCCAGTCGTAATCGCTGACCCACATCCAGTTGCTGTCGGTGTCGAGCTCCCAGCGGCCGGCCGTCTGATACGGCGCGAAGTCAGCGCCGACGACGGTGGCGCTCGGCACCCAGACCGTGCCGTACGTGGAATCGTCCACCCACGTGCCGTAGGCCGCGAGTGGCTCGCGGAAATCGCTGAGCGCTGCGGGATCCGTGTCGACGTATTCGTCACCCGACACCGTCACGCTGACTTGCGCGTCCACGGCTTGCGTGGGCTGAAAGCGGTCGGTGTTCGGGGCTGCGGCCTCCTCGGGCGCGTCGCTCGTCCAGCCCTGCGGCAGGCCCGCGGGTGTATCCGCTTGGACAGCCAGAGGTGTGAACGAAAGTGCGGCCGCGAGGAGCGACAGCGCGATGGAAGTGAAGCGACGCCCTGGCAAGGCGGGCCGGGGCGCGGGTCGATCGGTGCGGGGCGACGTCTCGGCAAAGCGCATGGCGTTCATGATGATGGGACCTCGTCGAAGCAGTTGCCAGAGCGGAAGCGCTCGTCGCTACGGTCTTGCAAGCGTCGTTCCGCGCCGTGATCCCTTGGACGGGCCAGGGCCCGGATCGTTTCCGCGCCTCGTGATCCCGGCGCGAGATGCGCCCCCGGGGTCGGGACGCGAACCGGATTGCGCGGGATCTTCGATTGGATGCAGGTCCCAGTTCCAACGGGCCCGGCAGTGCATGTAAGGTGGCCCCGTGCGTGCACGGCAAGGATGGGCAGGGCTCTTCGCGTTTGCGACGGGCTTTTCCCTCGCGGGCTCCTCTTCGGCCCAGGTAAACAAGGCCCGTCTCGACGAGGGCATCCGCATCGACCAGCTCCAGCCGGCCTCGCCGGAGAGCCCCTTCCTCCGTGCGCTCGGGCCTCACGAGAAGGGCACGAACACCATCGAGTTCGCGTTCGGCCTATCGTTCGACTACGGCATGGGGCTGCTCAAGGCCGTCACGATCGACGGGCAAGGCGGCGAAACCATCGCGGCGACGCCGGTCCAGAACGCACTTCTCGCGCACGTCGGCGGCTCGATCACGCCGCTGCCCTGGCTCACGGTCGATCTCGCGCTCCCCGTCGGGCTCTTCCTGAACGGCGACCTCCAAGAGTCGCTCGACAGGTACGGCGTCATCATCCGTCAGCCCGAGACGTTGGGCGTCGGTGATCTCCGCGCGGGTCTGCATTTCCGTCCCGTCGATACGAAGGCGTTCACGTTCGTTGCAGGTGCAAGGTTCTGGGCGCCGGTCGGATCGACGGCGTCGTTCCTCTCGGACAAGAGGCTTCGTGCCGAAGTCGATCTCGGCGTCGCGAGCGAGAAGGGCTCGTTCCGATGGGGGTGCACGGCCTTCGTCTCGCCCTTGTTCTTCATCGACGTGGCCGGCTCCGACGGGGAGCGGATCGCGCTCGCTTGCGCCGCGCAGCTCCGGGCCGCGTCGTTCCTGTGGGTCGGGCTCGAGCCGAGCTTCGCGATGTTCAACCAGACGCACGCGTCCGTGGAGGAGGGCAAGGATCCGCCGAGCTCGATCGACCTGCAGATCGAGCCGCTCGCGTCGGTGCGCATGGCGTTCGGCGGGATGCAGGTCGGCTTGAGCGGCGGGCCGGGGTTTGGCGGCGCCGCGGGCGCGCCGGGCTTCCGCGGGGTCCTGAGCCTCGCGTACGTCGGCGGCGGCAAACCCAAGCCGATGGCGCCGAAGGGACCGTCGGATCGCGATCTCGACAAGATCCCCGACGCCGAAGACGCCTGCCCCGACGCGGCCGGACCCGACAACGCGGATCCGAAGGAGCGTGGTTGTCCGTCGAGCGACAAGGACGGCGACGGCATCCGCGACGAAGAGGACGCTTGCCCGCAGAGCCCGGGCGTCAAACACGCGAGCGCCGAGGCGAACGGTTGTCCCGACGTCGACAACGATCAGCTCCCGGAGCCCGTGGACAAGTGCCCGACCGAGCCGGGTCCCGCGCCCGAGGGCTGCCCCAAGTACGCGCGGCTCAAGGGTGAATCGTTCGAGATCAAACCGCCGATCAAGTTCAGCACGGGCGATCAGCTCACGCCCGAGGGGCAGGCGGCGCTCGAGGAGATCGCGGCGACGATGCGCGCGAACCCGAAGATCGAGCAGGTCAGCGTCTCGCTCGGCACGAAGGGCGTGAGCGCGGATCTGAGCGATCGACGGGCGCAAGCGATCATCTTCGTCCTGCGGTCGGGCAGCCTCGACTCGAACCGTTACGAGCTCGTCCTGCGCGACGACCTGCGTGCGGGCACGGTGCAGGCGCGCATCATCAAGTAACCATGACCCGAGCCAAGGCAGCGTTGTCCCGCGGCGCGCTTGCGCTCGTCGCGGTGGCTGCTTTCTTCGGGCACGCGCGCGCGCTCGGCGCGAACTTCGTCTTCGACGATCGCGGAGCGATCCAGGAGAACCCGGTCGTGCAGGGCGACCTCGATCTCGGGGCGCTCTTCAGCACGGACTTCTGGGGGCGGCCGCCGGGCGAGGGGCCGGGGACGTGGCGGCCGCTCGTGGTGCTGTCGTTCTGGCTGAACAAACACGTCACGGGCGGGTTTCACGAGACGAACCTCGTGTTGCACGCGGCGACGTCGGTGGTGCTCGCGCTCGCGCTCGCGCGGCACACGGGGCGGACCACGTTCGCCGTCGTCGCGGCGATGGTGTTCGGCGTGCTCGGGATCCACACGGAGGCGGTGGTGGGGCTCGTGGGGCGCGCGGACGTGATGGCGGCTGGGTTTTGCTGGCTCGCGTGGTTCGTCGCGGGGCGCGCGGACGAGGCGGAAACGCCTCGAAGCGTGATCGGCGCGGCGCTCGCGTTCGCGGGGGCACTCGCGTCCAAGGAGTCGGCGATCGTCTTTCCGCTGTTCCTTTTTCTCGCCGATCGGATCCTCTCGCCGCCGGGGCGCGCGCCGCGGCTCCTTTCAGCGCGGTACGGTTCTCTCGTCGCCGCGGCGGGCGTGGTGATCGTGGTGCGAAGCCTGGCCTTCGCGTCGCCGCTCGCCGCGGTCGCGCGTGAGCTTCAAGCAAACCCGCTGCTCGCCGAGGGATGGGGGCCGCGGATCTGGACGTCGCTGCGGCTGTTCGGCATGGCGCTCGGCAAGATCGTCCTGCCCGTGGGTTTGTCAGCGGACTACTCGTACGCCGCGATTCTCCCGGAGCACAGCCCGTTCGTCCTGCCCGTCCTCGCGTCCGCGCTCGCGCTCGTGGGCCTTGTCGCCGTGGCGATTCGCCTGCGCCGGCGGGAGCCCTTGCTCGCGCTCGCGGCCGTGATGGTGCTTGTTCCGTGGATCGTCGTGAGCCAGTTGCCCTTCGTGCTCCCGACGATCTTCGCCGAGCGGCTCCTGTACGTGCCGGCGGCGGGGTTTGCGCTCGGGATCGCGCGGCTCGCCGAGTGGATGCTGGAGCGAACGCCCGGCGCGCTCATGGTGCCCGCGGCCTCTGCAGGGAAGGGCAAGAAACGCGCGGCGCAGAAACCGCCGAAGGTGGATCCGGCGCACGTGCGATCGTTCGTGCTCGTGTTCGCGCCCGTGATGCTCGGCAACCTGGCCCTCGCGTGGAGCCGCGCTGCGGACTGGAAGAACGAGCGGACGCTGTTCGAGGCGGCGATCGAGGTCGTACCGAGGTCGGCGCGGGCGCATCACAACTACGGCTCGGCGCTGCTCAACGAGGGCAAGTCGGCCGCGTCGATCCGACCGTTCGAGCGTGCCTCCGAGATCCTGCCGACGTGGTCCGAGCCGCACGCGCAGCTCGGCGTGGCGCTGCTCGACGTGGGTCGCGCGCGCGAGGCCGAGGAGCAGTTCCGCAAGGCCGTCGAGCTCGATCCCGACTCGACGAAGGCCGTCTTCAACCTCGCGGTCTTCCAGGCGCGCCAGGGCCAGCTCGACGCAGCACGGGCGACCCTCGCGCCCTTCGTCGAGCATCACCCGAACCGAACCCGCGAGGCCACATTGCTCCGTCAAATCGAGGCGGATCTGCGATCTCCGCAGCGCCCCTGACGCCTCACTCGTCGTCGTCCCAGCTCCGGCGCGTCGCGCCCGCGTCGCCCTCGGGCTGCGGCGTCTCGTCTGTCGGGCTCGACGCCCTGCGCAGCCGCGCGAGCTCGGCCTCCGCCATCGAGAGCCGGCGATCGGCCTCGCGCAGACGTACGCTCACCACGCGCAAGACGCCCATCGCGATCTCGGCCGTGTCGTGCACCGCGGCGCTGAAGTCTTCGCCCGATACGCGCAGGAGCTCCACGGGTTCGAGGCTTACCGCGGTCGCCGCGCGGGGCTCGCGATCGATGATCGACGTCTCGCCGAAGACCTCGTTCGCCCCGAGCCGCACGACTTCTTTGCCCTCGACGCGCAAGCTGACCGAGCCCGAGATGATGAAGTAGAGCGCGGCGCCGGAGTCCCCTTGCCGGAAGATCACCTCGCCCCGCGGCAGGCCGAGGACCTCCGAGGTCCGCGCGAGCCCGACGAGCTCCTCGCCCGAGATCTTCGAGAGGATCGGGACACGCTGCAAAAAAAGCACTTTTTCGATCGTCGTGTACATGCCGTCTCCCGCCTCGATCGCGCTTCGCCCCGTCCTCGCCCAGTACGCAGCCCACCGCGCGACGACCCGATCCGGATCCTTCACGAGGGCCTGGAGTTTTTCCTCCGCGCCTGCAGCCCGCGTCTCGACCACCGCGATCGCCGCGGCCTCGCGCACGAGCGGATCGGGCGCGTCGAGCGCGAGGATCACGTCCTTCGCGCACGCCTCGATCCGGTGCACCGCGACCGCTTCAAGCACGAGCGCGGCGCGGTAAGGGTCGTTCGACTGGAGCTCGGACCGCACGAAGGTCACGACGTCGTCCGTGCTCGGATGCGCGCCGCCGCGCGGCAGCCCGTCGGCGAGCTCGAGGTAGCGCTCGAACAACGCGACGAGCCGCGCGCCGCGCCGGCGATCGAGCAGCGATTCGAGCACCTCGAAGGCGTTCGCCCGGAGCGAACGATCCTTGCCGAAGACGTGCGTCCGCACGCCGGCCACGACGTCGCGCGGGTAGACGAGCTCGCAGAGGCGCAGGATCCGAATGAGGCCCTTGCGCAAGCGGCGTTCGACGTGCGCGTCGAGCAGCGGGCGTGCGAGGCGCGGGCGCACGAGGAGGTAGGCGTCCCGCTCGCGCTCGTGGGCGTGCGCCTCTCGCTCGATGCGCTCGCGGATCGGCTCGAGCGGCGCAGGCGGCGCGCCGAGCGCGAGGCGCAGCCGCGAGGCCGACGCGAGCACCTTCTGCCGCACCCGATCGTCCGGCTCGTCCACCCGATCGAGCAGCGCGGCGAGCGCGGCGCTCGTGCCGATCCGTGACAGGAGACGGGGGATCGCGAGCCGCACGACCGCGTCCGCGTTCGGATCCGAGAGCGTCGTCACGAGCCGCGGGATGGCGCGATCGCCGAGCGCCACGATCGCGTTCGACGCGGCCTTCCCCAGCGTGTGATCGGCGAGCGAGCCTTCGAGGAGCGGCAGGAGCTTCGGCGCGGCCACCGTCGCGGAGGCCGAGAGCGCGGCCTTCCGCACGGCCGGGTCGGTGTCGGAGAGCAGCCGCGCGACGGCCCGTTCGAGCTGCGGTTGTCCTACCAAACCGAGCACGCGCGCCGCCGTCACGCGCTCGGCCGGGTCCTCGCTGTCGAGCAGATCCCGAAGCCTCGGCGCGCCTTCCAGCATGCCGCCGAGCCCGCCGTGCCGGAGCAGCGCCGCGATCGACGCGGCCCGCACGGCGTCGTCGCCTCCTCGCGTCGCGAGCGCGCAGAGCTCTTCATGCGCGTCCTCGCCGAGCGCGTTGGCGAGCAGCTCCACTGCGATGCCTCGGACCTCGGGATCGGAATCCTCCAGCCGCTCGCGGGCCAGCGCCGCGGCCTCGGGGTGTCCCACCGCGCGTGACGTCCGGAGCGCCGCGGCCCGCACGCGCGCCGAGACGTGCCGCGTGAGCGCGGGCAGCGCCTCGCGGACGCGCGCCGGATCGAGCTGCCGCAGCCGATCGAGGGCGAAGAGCACTTGCGGCGCGTCGAGGCTCGACAGCGCCCCGGCCAGCGCGGCCACGGCCCTTCCGCCGCGCTGGGGCATCTCCGGCGTGAGCTTGCCGCGGAGCAGCGTCCCCTGCATCGCCTCCACGTAGCCGCGCCGCACGACGAGCAGGAGCGGCAGGATCGTGAGGCCCAGCGGGAGCGTCACGTACCCGAGCTTCGCCGCGGCCGTGATGAGCGAAGCTCCCGGCTGCGCCTCGCTCGCCGAGGGGCTGAACGCGAGCAAGAGCGCCGCGCCGACGCCGCAGCCGAGGGGCTTCATGATCGCGGACGCGAGCGTCCGCACCCGATCCCGGAGCGCCGCGGGGAAGGGGAAGAACAGGATCTGCAGCGTCACGTCGAAGATCGAGAACTGCAGCGCGTTGTCGCTCGCCTTGAGCACCGCCGCGAGTGGCATCGAGGGGAAGGCGAGGAGCAAGACCGTGCTCGCGACGAACGCGACGGGCATCGTCGCCGCGCCTCCGAGCACGCCCGCGCGATCGAGCATCCGGGGCGTGACGACGAGCTGGACGAAGAGCCCGATCATCCCGATCGCGCCGTAAAACGTGCCCATGAACCGCGCGAGCGAGTCGCGGTCCGGGTACGACGTGCGGGCGATCGCCTTGAACTGGTAATCGCCGACCGTGAGGATCGTGTAGACGACCAGGATCGTCACGGCGAGGGCGCCGACGTAGCGTGAGTTCAAGAGGGGCGTTTGTTCCTGCTGCTGCGCGCTCGCTCGATCATCGGCGCGGCTCCGCGAGGCTGTGCCGTGCCTTCGCGCGGTGATGCGGCAGAGGAGCGCCACGCCGAGCAGCGCCGCGACGAGCACGAAGATGAGGTTCTCCGCGCCGATGATCGGCGCGATCGCGCCGGCCCCGAGGCCCGAGACGACCGTGCCCGCGATGTGCCCGGCGCCGATCAGCCCGAAGATACGCCGGGCGCTGCGCGCGTCGTAGAGGTCCTGCGCGATGCTCCAGGCGAGCATGCCGGTCAGGTTCGCGATGACGTCGGCCCAGATCGCGAAGATCAGGTACGCGGCGCCGATGTCCTCGCCGATGAGCACGCGGAGCAGGACGTAACTCGCGGCCGCGCCGATCGCGAACACCGCGCCGAAGCGCGCGCGCGGCAGCTTCCGGAGACCGCGCTCGTAGCCGAAGGCCACGACGGCCGAGACCACGCCGTACGCCATCCACATCGGCGCGATCCACGTGACGGGAAAACGCGTCAGGAAGAGCGCGTCCCGCGCGGTGCGGCCGACGACGAGCAGCAGCGCGGACAGGAAGAGCAGCCCGGACAGGAGCGCGACGCGCTCGATCTCGGCGCGGTTGAGGGCGATGCCGAGGAGCGATGACGCGGCTGCGTGGCGCGCCTTGTCCCGGTTCGTCGCGACGGTCCCCGGGCTCGGGCCGTCGTTCGGCAAGGACGTCGATGCGGTCGGGGCGGGGGGGTCGGCCACGTGGCGTGAAAGGGTAGTATACCGTAGCGAGACGGTCGCCTTGGTAGGCCATGGTGGGCGCCCGGCTCCGAATGTCGGGGGGCGCCCGAGCCCGCCCGCTCGTGTCGTGGACGGCCAGGCCTAGACCGCAGCGGCCGCGGATACGTTTTTCAGGACGAACGAGCGCGCCGCGGCTTCAATAATGCCAGGGGAAGCGCTTGTAATCGGGTTTGCGCTTTTCCAGGAACGCGTCGCGGCCTTCTTCGGCCTCGTCGGTGCCGTAGGCGAGCCGCGTCGCCTCGCCGGCGAAGAGCTGCTGCCCCACGAGGCCCTCGTCGGGGAGGTTGAAGCCGTATTTGAGCATTCGCATCGCGGTCGGGCTCTTGCCGTTGATGAGCGCGCCCCATTCGAGCGCCACCTTCTCCAGGTCCTCGTGCGGCACGGCGGCGTTCACCATCCCCATCGCCGCGGCCTGCTCTGCGGTGTAATCGAGGCCGAGGAAGAAGATCTCCCGCGCTTTCTTCTGGCCGATCTGCCGTGCCAGGAGCGCCGATCCGTAGCCGCTGTCGAAGCTCGCCACGTCGGGATCCGTCTGCTTGAACCGCGCGTGCTCCCGGCTCGCGAGCGTCATGTCGCAGACGACGTGCAAGCTGTGCCCGCCCCCGACCGCCCAGCCCGGCACGACCGCGATCACGACCTTCGGCATGAAACGAATGAGCCGCTGCACTTCCAGGATGTGCAACCGCCCGAGGCGCGCCGCGTCGACCTCGCCGGGCTCGTCACCCTCGTATTTGTACCCGTCCTTGCCGCGAATTCGTTGATCGCCGCCCGAACAGAAGGCCCAGCCGCCGTCCTTCGGCGAGGGGCCGTTGCCCGTGATGAGCACGCAGCCCACGTCCGCCGTGGTCCGCGCGTGCTCGAGCGCCGTGTACAGCTCGTCCACCGTCTTCGGCCGAAACGCGTTGCGCACCTCGGGCCGATGGAACGCGATACGCACGGTGCCCTGGTCCACGGCGCGGTGGTAGGTGATGTCCGTGAACGAAAAACCCGGCACCTCGCGCCAGCGCGCGGGATCGAAGATCGCTGAGACGGTCATGGAATCGAGCCTCCTCGCGGCCGCGACCCTACACGCCCCCCGCGGCATCCGCCACAGGCGCTCGTGCGCGTTGCCAACTTGTCACGCGTGCCCCATCCGTCCGGCCAACTCGTCACGCGCGGGGGTCTCCGTCCGGAGGAAATCGGCCTCGCGCCGCAGGATTTGCCCCGTGGCACGAGCTGTGCTCAAACACGCAGGATGGATACAGGTTCGTCGGGTCTTCGGGGACCTTCGTTCGGGAGGCGGCGCGTGTTGCGAGGCGCATGGGCGGCGTTATGGGTCGCGGCGGGGTGGTTGACGAGCGGCGCGGCGGAGGCGCAGACGGTGGCGCTCCAGACGCAGCAGCCGGTCATCCGGAGCCCCGCGTCGCTACGCCTCACGACCCAGTGGGACATCAACCGAGAGGAGTGCCTGAACCCCGACGAGACCTTCACCTTCAACCTCACGTTCACGGGGTTCACGAGCTCGTATTCGTTCGAGGTATGGGGGACGACGACGGCGGGGATCGATTGCACGGATCCGATGCAACGGACGGGCCCCACGGCGCAATGCTTCAAGCTCAATCCATCGGAGATCCCGCAGGCGAACCCGGTGAACAACACGGGGCAGGTCGTGATGACGGCGGGGGACATGGTGGCCGTCGATCCGGACCCCGACATCAAGGCGTGCGCAGAGAAAAACGTCACGGGGGCGGAGAAGGCGATCACGGTGTTTTTCCTGCTCTTCGGCAGCGGATCCGTGGTCAGCAACGTGAAATGGACGAACTCCAAGCTCGACCTCTGGGGGCCCGGCATGCCCACGGACGTGTCCGTGACGCAGGGCGACGGGAGCTTTGAAGTCGTGTACAAGCGCCCCTTGGACACCGATTACGCGGGCGTTGCCGTGTACTGCGCCAAAGGAAACGTCCTCATCCCTGGGGGGGAGACCGGCAGCGGTGGCGCAGGCGGGAGCGGCGGCGCGGGCGGGAGCGGTGGCGCAGGCGGGAGCGGTGGCGCAGGCGGGAGCGGCGGCGCGACGTGCACGAGCCCGTTCGTGGCGGGGCAGCGCCCCGATCCCGCGTGGGAGCCTTGCAGCGAATCGAATATCGTCAAGGATCTGGAGAATGGCGTCGAATACGCGATCGCCGTGGCGGCGACGGATACGCGCGGCAATGTCGGGCCGCTGTCGGACGTGCAATGCGTGGCGCCCATTCCGGTCGACGATTTCTTCGAGGTCTACCGTGATCTCGGCGGCACGGGCGGCGGCTTGTGCTCCGTCTCGGTGTTGCCTGCGTCCCGAACCGCGGGGCTCTTCGGCGGTGCGCTTGCCGCCTGCGCGGTCGCGCTCGGGCTGCGACGGCGCAGGCGAACGGAGAGACGCGGGGGCAGCGCGGGGAACGAGGGGGCGTCGTGATGCGGACGAGGATGCTCGTATCGGCGCTCGTCGGGATCGCGGCGCTCTTCGCGGCCGAGGGCGCGGAGGCGCAAACGAGGCGGATTCGCGATTCGAATTGGCGGCAAAGCGAGCGCGGCAGCGTGCAGCAGGGCAGCCCCCAGCGGTTCGCGCTCGAAATCCGCTTCGGCCTGTATTATCCGGCCGTCGACGAGGAGTTCGGCGGCACCGGCCCATACAGCAAGTTCTTCGGCGACAAGGGCCGGTTCCATTTCGGCGGCGAGTTCGATTGGCAAGCGCTGCGCATTCCCTTTGTCGGATCGCTCGGCCCCGGGGTCGGCCTTGGATACACTTCCGCGACGGGCAAGGCGTTCCGCGAGGGGACGTATGATGCCGCCGATGGCGCCTATTATTACGACGATCGGCGCGTCGGCGAGACCTCGCTCACCATCCTCCCGATGCACGTCTCGGCCGTGCTTCGGCTCGACGAGCTCTTTCGCCGCACGGGGATCCCGCTCATTCCTTTTGGCAAGATCGGCTTCGGGACGGGGCTCTGGTGGGTCGACGTCGGCGAGGAGACGGCTGAGGTCGGGACCGACGACGACGCGATCAAGGGCATCGGGTTGAGCTACGGCGTGCACTGGGCGGTCGGCGGCATGCTCGCGCTCGATTGGCTCGGCCGCCGCTCCATGGCCGCGCTCGATCAGGAGTCGGGGATCAACCACGTGCACATCTTCGGCGAGTGGACGAACCACAACCTCGGCCTCGGCGCGAATCAGATGAAGGTCGGCACCTCGACCTGGACCGTGGGTCTCACATTCGAGATGTGAACCGCCTCAAGGGGTTTCGAGGGCCCCGGGCGTATAGGTGAACGGTGTTCCGTTCGCGGGATCGACGAGCCCCTCGGTGTACGCCTTGATCTTGGCGTCGCCGAGGAGCTCGGACCAATGGCGGAAACGCGCCCGGGCGCGGCCAATCTCGGGCGTCTCGAGGGACCAGGCCCTCGCGCGGAGCAAGGCATCTGCGTAATGGCGGACGAGGGGGCCCTCGGCCTCCTGGAGCCAGTTTTCCCGCGCGGCTTGGAACATCTCCTCGCGCCTGCGGCGGAGCTCTTCCGCCATGGAGATGAGGTTTGGATTCCCGCTCGTCGCGGCCTTGGTGAGCAAATCTTCCTCCTTGTCGCTGTAGAGGTTCACGCGCGGCGGCTCGGCGCCCGCGAGGCGCTGGCGCACGACGTCGTGGAGGGCGGCTTGCTGAATGCGTGCGCGGATGGAAAGGACGCGGGGCTCCGCGCGCGCCGCGAGCGGCTCGAGTTCGCCGCTGAGCGTGTGGGCGAGGGCGAAATCGTCGTCGTACGCCTTCTTGACCTCGATGACGTTGCCGGCATAAGGCTCGATGGCCCGATCGATCTCGAGCCGCCGCGGAATCCTCTTCACGATCGCGGCATAGACGCAGGCGGGGTCGTCCTCGGCCTTGTCGGGTGGGCACGCGGTGTCCGGAGACGTGGCCTCGGGGCCGGGATCGGCGGCGGCGGAGGCGCTCGGGAGGACCTCAGGCGCCACGCGAACCTGCGGCGAGCTTGGCGCGGGGGGTGCGGGTGAGCCGCAGGCCGTGGCGGCGGTCGTGAGCGCGGCGAGGAGGAAGGAGTGTCGCACGATGGATCGAGTCTACAGCTTGACGCCGCGCGCGTGCTGGGGGAACGGATTTTCGTGGGCAGCGATCTCTACGACGTGAGCATTCGATCGTACCGGGAGTGGACGCGCGACGAGGCCGAGCGGCGCGCCCTCGCGTTCGGGCCGAACATCGAGACGGCGGCGCGCTTCTTCGACGAGGCTGGGCCTTTCGTCGAGGCACGATTTCACGTGAAGAGCACGCACCCGGATGCGCCGATCTGCTGGGATCACGGCTTCGTGGTCCGGCTCTTCGACGAGGCCGTGCTGGAATGCGAGTCGCCCGCGGGCGAGACGTTTGGCTACGAGTGCACGCCCCTCGCTCGGGAGATCAAGACCCTCTGGAAGATGAACTTCGAGTTCGACAGGAAGAAAAAGCTCCCCGTCCTCGTCGTGGAGGTGCAGGCGAAGGTGGGCGGTAGCGGGCACAGGCGCAATCCGATGGGAGATACGGCGGAGTTCGTCGCGTTCTTGCCGAAGCGATATGCGCCGAACATCTCGAAGCTCGGGTTTTTCGCGTCGCGCGCATGGAGTGGGCCGACCTGGCGGGAATGTGAAGACGATCCGAGGACGAAACGCCCGCGGTTCGCGCAGGTGTTCCCGGTTCGCCGCTCGTTTGTCCTCGGAACGTCGCTGGAATCTGCGATTGGCCTCGCGCCCCGTGCCGAGGGCGGCGTGTACGTGCTCACCCCGCTCTTGCTCGCCGCGGTGTCGCGGAATGGTGAGGTCACGCCGGTGTTCGAGGTCGGCACGGTGAGCGGGGGCGCCGTCGCGAAATCGATGGCCGTGGACGGCGCGGGGAACCTCTGGATCGGCACGGCCAAGGGATTGCTCTTGCGCGAGCGCTCGGGCGAGGTGACACGGTTCGGGGCCAAGCACGGGATCAAGAGCGCGGTCGGCGTGGCGATCACGCCGGATGGGCGGGTCTTGGCCGGAGGAAAGGACGGGCTTTTCGTCCGCAAGGAGGCGGGAGGGTCGTGGTCGCTCGTCCATCCGGACCTCGAGGGCGAGGACATTCGCTCCGTGCGTGCCGGCGAGGACGGCACGATATGGGCGACCGGCCTCCGCTACGTGTGGAGGGTTCGTCCGGATGGAACCCTCGACAAACTAGGCGGCCGGCAGGGCATCGGCAGCCTCCGGCATGTGATTCCGCTCCCGGACGGCTCGGCCTGGGTCATTCCCACCCTCGGAGCCGTCGTCCGCATCGCCGCGACCACCCCGAGCGCGACGCCTTGCCCGATCGCGCAAAACCTGGCCCCCGAGGGGGTTTGGGACGGGGTCGTCACGAACAACGGCGCCTCGCTCCTCGTCACGAGTGCGGCGCACGTCCTCCGGTTTGGGGAGGGCGAGGCGCCGCGGTGCTTCGTTTTCGAGAATACCTGCGAGGCGCTTCGCGAGGAGAGGATATGGGTCCCCTACGTGTGTCTTTCTCACGAGGGGGACGTGTTCATCGCGACGGCGATGGGGCTCTCGATCGTGCGGGCCGAGGACCTCGCCGCGGCAACGCAGACGACGCCGCTCAATGCGGATCTGCCCCATTTCGCGCAGCTCGAGCCGATTGCGCTGCAGCCGGGGAGCCCGGGTGCGTCGGTCGGGCCGTTTGTCGATTTCAAGGGCAAGACCGTCGTGCTGACGGGCACGCTGGGGACGATGATGCGCGCCGAGGCCGAGAAGCTGCTCGTGGCGCACGGCGCGGTGCTCTCGGATTCGGTCGGGAAGAAGACCGATTACCTGATTGCAGGGGCCAAGGCCGGGAGCAAGCTGGCGAAGGCCGAGCAGCTCGGCGTCAAGGTGCTCGCGGAGGACGTGCTCGTCGCTTTGAAAGAGGGAAAGACGGCGCCGGCCGCGAAGGCCGAGGCAACCGAGGCGAAGCCCGCGAAGGCGCCGCCTCGAAGGGACGCGGCCGATCTCGCGCGGTTGTTCCCGCTCTCCGATCAGCCCGGCGCGCCCACGGGAAACCTCGAGCATGGCCTCATGCGTAGCGTCGCGGCGTCGAGTGAGGCCATGACGAAGGAGCGGTGGAAGAAGCTCCTCGCCAAACACAAAAAATTCCTGGATGCCGGCGGCGCGGGCGGCGTGTTCCATTCGCTGGAGGCGAGTGGCATGGTATTGGCCGTGTATGCCGGCGCGTCCGGGGGCAAACGGGACGATCAGGCGAGCTTGCAAAGGCAAAAGCTCCCGCCCGACTTCGACGCGAAAAAGGCGCACCTGCCCTGGGCGAGCGGCTGCAGCATGATCGCGGAGAAGGTGGATTTTTCCGGCGCGAACCTCTCCCACGGCAATTACACCGACGCGTTCATGGCTGGCGCGCGTTTCGACGGCGCGAACCTCGCGAGGTCGGATTTTTCGCGCACGGACTTCACGGGCGCGAGCTTTCGCGACGCGGATCTCTCGGGCGCCGACTTCGAGTGCGCCGATCTGCGGGGCGCGGACTTCACGGGCGCGAAGCTCGTCGGCGCGCGTTTCCCCGGCGCGAAGCTCGACGGCGTGATCGTCTGATTCAGGGCTCGACGAAAAATTTGGGCGCTTCGATTCGCTCGCCTTTGCAACGCGGGCAGCGGCTCGGGCGCCCGAACGCGCGTCGATCCTCGAAGACATACCCACAGCCGAGGCAGGTCGCTGGGCTCACGCCGAGGGCGCTGCCCTGCCCGGCGAGCGAGCGGGCGACGTGTTCGAGGTGGGCGAGCACGTCTTTCTCGCGCAGCCCGAGCGTGACGGAGAGCGCGCGCGCCGTGGATCGCCCGGATCGTAATGCTTCGAGGAGCGCCTGCCGCGTGGTCTCGGCGCGCTCTTTGGGGACGGGCGGCTCCTTTTCCTTCATGATACGACAATTCTACAGGAAGAGCGCACGGAAGGCACGGCCCTCCGCAGGGCGGGCGCCGAGGAAATGCCGAGACGCCGTGATTTCCTGATAGAGTAGGGCCGATGAAGCGCTCGCTCTCCCTCCTCGTCCGGGCCGTGATCGGCGTGGGCCTCGGGCTCGGCTCGGCCGCATGTTCCTCGAACACCGAGGATCCGCTCGTTTGTGAGACCGTCACGCCGCCCGCGGGCGCGCCGAAGCTGCTCGGGGCCGATTGTGATCCGCTCGTCCCGACACAATGCGGCTATCCGTTCCCCTCGAACGTGTGGCTCACGGACGACACGAGCAAACCGACGGGAAAACGCGTGGCGTTCGGGGCGGCGACGCTCCCGGTCGCGGCGGGCCGCGGGCCGATGGATCCGGAATGGTGGGCGTCGAGCGACGGGTTTTCCCCGGGGCAACCGGCGTTGACGCACCTGCCCGGCGCGACGATCACGGGATTGCCGACGCAGGATTCGATCGAGCTCTCGCTTTCGGACGCGTCGCCGACCGTGATCCTGGATGCGGAGACGGGCGAGCGGGTGCCGCATTTCTCGGAGCTCGATCGGAGCCTCGTGGCGGAGGCGGACGAGGAGCGAGCATTTCTGGTGCGGCCGGTCGTGCGCCTCGCGGACGCGCGGCGGTACATCGTGGCGATTCGAAACGTGGTGGACACGAGCGGCAAGCCGATCGCAGCGTCGCCGGCGTTTCAGGCGCTCCGGGACGGGGCGGCGTCGTGTGATCCCTCGGTCGAGGCGCGGCGCGGGCTTTACGACGATATCTTCGCGCGGCTGGAGAAAGCGGGGATCTCGCGGAAGGATCTTCAGATCGCGTGGGATTTCACCACGGCGAGCCGCGAGAACAACACGGCCGCACTCGTGGCGATGCGGGACGACGCGCTCATGAAGGTGGGCGCGGAGGGGCCGGAATATACGCTGACGAGCACGGAGGAGTTCACGGAGGCGGAAAACCCGCGCATCTGGAAGCGGCTCGTGGGCATGATGAAGGTGCCGCTTTACCTGGAGGCGCCGGGGCCGGGGTCGTCGCTCGTGCGGGGGGACGATGGTTTGCCGAAGCAGAACGGCTTTGCCGAATACGAATTCGTGGTGCACGTGCCGCACGCGGCGAAGCAGGGGCAAAAGCTCGCGCTGATCCAGAATGGGCACGGCCTGCTAGGTTCGAAGTTCGAGGGGGGCGACGGATACCTCGGGGAGCTCGCGAACCGGCACGGTTACGTGGCTTTCTCCGTGGATCTCGTGGGTATGGCCAGCGAGGACGTGCCGAGCATCACGGACGCGCTGGTGACGGACGCAGGGGGCTTCCGGAAGAGCGTGGACCGGCAGCATCAGGGCATTCTGAACAGCCTGCTGGCGATGCGAATGATGTCGGGTCGTTTCGTGAACGAGCCGCTCCTGCAGGTGAACGGCGAGAGCGTGATCGACCCGACGCAGCGATTCTATCGGGGCGACAGCCAGGGCGGGATCTTCGGGACGACGTACATGGCGCTCTCGACGGACGTGACGCGTGGGCTCCTGAGCGTGCCGGGAATGCCCTACACGATGCTCCTGGATCGGAGCACCGATTTCGCGCCGTTTTTCCTGTTCCTGAAGGGCGCCTACGGGACGGGCCGGAACATCCAACTCGTGGAGGGGCTGATGCAGATGTTGTGGGATCGGACGGAGCCGAGCGGATACGCGCCGTACATCCGCGAAAACATGCTGCCGGGGACGCCTGCGCATGATCTCTTGATTCACGTGGCGATCGGAGACTACCAGGTGACGCCGCTCGGCGCGCACATCCTGGCGCGGGCGGTGGGCGCGAAGAACCTCACGCCGGTGAACCGGACGATCTGGGGCGTGGACGAGGCACCCGCGCCGCTGTCAGGGGCGGCGATCGTGGAATACGATTTCGGTTTGCCCGAGGCGCCGAAGACGAATACGCCGCCGAAGGGGGATGACGACCCGCACGGGAGGGTGCGGGGGCTCGATGCGGCTTATTCGCAGAGCCATGAGTTTTTCCGGACGGGGGTGATCAAGGCGTTCTGCGAGGGGGCGTGTGATCCGGAGTGATCAGGGGGCGCAGAGGCCGTTCTGGCACTTCTTGTTGTAACACTCGATGAGCTGGGTGCAGGGGTCGCCCGGCCCCTTGACGCAGGTTTTCTGGCCATCGCTATCAGGGTCTGCGCATTGGTTGCTCGCGCAGTCGCTGTTGATGAAGCATGGCAGGCCCAACATGCTCTCGCAGCCTCCGCCACCGTTGCACGCAAGGTTGTCGACGTGCAGGCAAGATTCGCCGTTGCCGAAGGTGGAGTCCTCTTCGTATTTAGGTGTCCAATCGCAAAATCCAATGGTTCCGGGCTGATTGCAGCTTTTACACGGGCCGTCGCACGCATTCGAGCAACAGACCCCGTCCGCACAGTAGCTGGCTTGGCAGTCACTCGCGCCCGCGCATCCTTTCCCTTGCGCACATCTAGGACAAAAACTGCCACCGCAGTCGACGTCCGTTTCGTCGCCATTCTTCTTGCCGTCGTTGCACCGAAAGCAGCTTTTTGAATCGGGCTCACAGAAGCTGCCACTTGGGCCGCAATCGGCATGTGTCAGGCATTGAACGCACGTCCCTGCCTCGTCACAGAGTTTGCCGCCGTTCACCGTGCATGGCGTACCTACGTTCTCGACGACGGAGATCTCTCCGCCTTTCCCGTCACATTGAGCCTGCTTGCAGTCCCCTTCAGGTTGGGGGGCTACCGGTGCTCCTGCCGCAGGGAGGGTACGCGTGCAGATCCGCGCGGCGCACGTCCAGTGCTCGCATGCCGTCGTGGTTCCGCAGTCGTCGGCGTTGATGCAACCTACACACTCCCCTGCGCCATCACAGACACCAAGCGGGCAGGTGCTCCGCGCCTCCGCTGGTCGTTGCTGGCAGACGTTCGCTTCACACGTCCAGACCGTGCACAGCGGAGGCTCTCCGCAATCGGTTGTCGTGATACATGCGCGACAACCAGCGTCGTCGCAGACCTTTTCGTAGTCGTCGAGGCTGAGAGCGACGCTGCATCCGACGATCGTGCCGGCGAGGAGAAGGGCCAGCGGGATCCGGATGGAGCGCATCGGGTTACCCCTCAGGGAAGGCGGTCACGCCCTCAAGGGCCACACACGCCGTTCGTGCATGTGTTGTTGAAGCATTCAACGGGCTGATTGCACGGGTCGCCAGGTCCCTTGACGCAAGTTTTTTGGCCATTGTTGTCAGGGTCAGCGCATCGGAGGCTGGCGCAATCCCCATTGCTGGCGCAGCTGGTATTGAGCGCCTGCAAACAGCTTGCCGCAGCGCTGCAAGCTAGTCCAGCAGCGTTCAAACAGGACATCCCATTCCCGTAGGAGGAATCTTCGCCATATTTTTCGATGGGATTACACTCGCCAACGAAACCAGGCAGATCACACGCGAGGCAGGGACCACTGCAAGGGGAACTGCAACATGCCCCATCGGCGCAATTGGCCGTCGTGCAGTCCCCTCCCGTGTTGCATGACTTGCCCTGCGTGCACTTGGGGCACCTGTTGCCACCGCAATCGCTATCGCTTTCATCGCCGTTCCGGATGCCATCCGTGCACGAGAAGCACGTGTTTGACTTGGGATCGCAATGAATGCCGGCTACTCCACAATCCGCATCCGTATTGCACTCGACGCAATTCCCCTCGCCGTCGCAGCTCTTCCCATTCCCCACGCTGCAAGGCGTCCCCTGCGCCGCCGGCATGCTCGTCGGCGTCCCGCCTACGCACGACGAGAGCTGACACGCCGTCGACGGCACGTCGCTGTTGTCGTTCGCCGTCGTCTCCTCGCCGTTGCCGTCGCATTGGATCTGCTGGCAATCCCCAGGCACCTGCGCAGGCACCGGCGTGCCCGACGGCGTGAACGTCAGGGTGCAGACGCCGCTGTTGCACGCGTACGGCGCGCAGTCCGTCGATTCTCCGCATTGATCCGGGCTCGTGCACCCGGTGCATTGGCCGTTCGCGTTGCATTTCAACGCGTTGTTCGTCCCGCAGGGCAGGCCCGCCACCTTCACGTGCGCGTTCGGTTGGCCCTCGCAGCCCTCCACCGTGCACGGGTCGCCGTCGTCCGCCGCCAGCTTGCACTCGCCCTTCAACGCCGTGTTCTCGCCGTTGCGGTCGATGTCCTCCGCCTCGTTCGAGCAGCCTGGGCCCTGCATCAGGCCGAGCACCGCCATGGGCACGAGCAAAATCCACGTCGCGCGATTCGTTCGCCGCATGTCCCGGTCCTCCATTCCCTCAGAACGAGCCGACCACCATGCCGCCCGTCTGGCCTGCGCCGAGGACCGGGACGACGTTCACACCCATCAGCTTCCGGCCGAGTGGCGTGCGCGGCAGCAAAAACAACCCCAGCGTGCCGATCGCCGCCACGCCGCCAATCACGTACCCCGCGATCGCGCCGTTTGCGGCCGCGTCCTGCGACGAGAGCGTGTCCTTCAGCTTCGCGCATCCCGCCGCATTCGGGACGAACCCGCCCGCGCCGCACAGGCCCGACGTCGTCGGCGTGGTCTGCCGCAGGATCATGAGCTGCTGATCCGCCTCGTCACTCTTGCTGTTCGCCATCATCGTCAGACCCACGCCGAGCCCGAGCCCGATCACCGTCAGCCCCGCGCCGCCGATCATTCCGTACGTGCGCCACTTCGGCGAGGGCAGGGGCGGCGGCTTCGGCTCCTCTTTCGGCTTCTTCTCCGGCTCCGGCTTGTCCGGCTCGGCGGCCAGCGGCGCCAGCGCGAACTCCATCTCGCTCTCGGTCGCCGGCGCCACCGCGAGCAGCTCCTTGCCCGGGTCGAAGCCGAACTTCTTCACCTCGATCTCGTGGCTGCCCGGATCGACGAAGACCGGCGCCGCGAGCGGCGTGCGGCCCACCGCGCGCCCGTCGACGACCACGTCCGCGCCCTCGACGTTCGCGTGGATGACGAGCGTCCCGAGCTTGCCCTTCGCCTCGTCGAGCAGCTTCTGCGCCGCCTGCTTCTCGATCGACGTCGCCGACTTCGCCTCGCGCACGAAAAGCTCGAGGTGCTCGGCCGCGTCGCGCGGCTTGCCCGTCTGCAGCTCCGACTGGCCCAGGATCAGGCCGTAGGCGGGATCGGGCTTCAGCTTGAACGCGGCGAGCGCCGCGTCCCGCGCCTTGTCCCACTGGAAGGCCTTGTGCGCCTTCTTCGCGTCCTCGAACAGGCGCACCGACTCCTTGTCGGCGTCCGCCGGCGACGGGGCCGGCGTCGGGGTCGCGGGCGCCGCGGCGCCTTTGTCCGGCGTCGCCGGTTTGCCCGGGGCGCCCTGCGCCCACGCGGCGGGCGTGCTGGTCCAAATGCCCGTCACGAGCAGGCCTGCTGCCCACCATCGCCCTCGTCGCATCGTCATCGACCCTGCGCTCCTTGCTTCGGCGCGCATTGGACCAAACAAGAGGCCTTTCCCTCAAGCGTAAAGTTTCGATCCGGGCGCGTCTCGCGGCGCCGGCGGCCAGGGCCCGCGCCCCTCGCGGAGACCGAAGGTGGGTCACCCCGCGGAAGTTCGAGAGGGTCGGAATCGAGCCGACATCATTTGTGGACCAAATGAATTTCCACCCCCGGGGACCTGCGCTCAGGCTCGCATTCCGGTCGCGCTCGGCTTCGTCCTCCCGCGGACCCGACGGGAAACTAGCTCCCGCTGCGGGACCATGTTCCAATCGCCGGATGCGCCGCTCGCTCCCGTTCGCGCTCGCCGGCCTTTTGATCGGCTCGTTCGCCTCGGCCGAGGCGTCGCCCCCGAAGCCTGCGCCTCCTGCCGCCGCCCAGGCGCCCGTGAGGAAGGCCAGGAAGGGGAAGAAGGCGAAGAAGCGGGATCCGAAGGCGCCCGTCGCGAACTCGCCGGGGTTTCAGCTCCTCGCGGGCGGCGTGAGCCGCGTGTCGGTCGAGATCAGCCAGAAGGTCGACATCACCGAGCACAAGGCCGAAGGGCGGATCGCGTACCGCATGAAGGGCGTCGTGGTGCCCACGCGGACGAATCGCTTGCCGCTGGAGACGATGTTTTTCCCGACGCCCGTGGGTCGCGTGCGGCTCGCCGAGCTCGATGACGGCGACGTGGATCTCGTGATCGAGCTCAAGCAACCGAGCACGCCGAGCTACAAGCTCGTCGAGACGGAGGGCGGCGTGACGTTGCAGGTCGATTTCCCGGCGCTCGCCGCAGGGAACCAGCCGCAGCCGGCCGCGCCGAAACAAGCGCAAGCCGAAGGGGCGATGCGCTGAACCGACGGGCGGTCGCCGCGGCCATCGGGGTCGCCGCGTGGATCTCGGGCGTGCAGGCGCGCGGGCAGGACCAACTCGGCGTGGCGGGGGAGGTCCAGTTTCGCGCCGACGAGGCGCACGCGGATCCCGAGCACGGAAAGGTCGAGCTCGAAGGGGACGTCGTCGTGACCTACGACCGCTTCCGGCTCACGAGCCGGAAGCTCGCGATCACGCTCGGCCCAAACGCGGTCGAGATGCGCGGGACGGCGAGGCTCACGCATTGCCCCTGCAAAGATTCGCCCGTCTCGCTGGAGGTCTCGGGCGCGCGGGCGACGGGGCAGGGGGACATCGAGCTGCGATGGCCGCGGCTCTACTTCGGGGCCTTGCCGATCTTCGTGCTGCCGTGGCTCCTCGTTCGGCCCGCGGATCGCGTGGGGCTCTTGCCGCCGCGGTTTGCGATGCGCGGCGACGATGGCGCGCTCCTCGGCGCGGGGGCGCGGTTTCCCTGGCGCGGCGCGGACGGGCGGCTCCGCGCGGTCGAGCTGTTCGCGTCGGGGTACGTGCAGGGAGGCGTGGAGCTCGGCGCGCGGATCGAGGGGCCCACGATGACGGGGCGCTTCACGTGGGATCGGCTCCGGCAGGATCGGTTCGTCGCGGATACACACGGGTTCGTCCGGTCGGACGTGCGGCCGGACGTGCGGATCGCCTGGGACCTCGATGCGATCCGGGGCGCGCGGGGACTCGTGGCGACGCCCTCGCTCACGGCAGCGGCGCAGCCCTTCGACGTCGGCGCGGCCAGCGTGACCATGCAGGTCTCGCCGGGGCGCGGCGCGGGCGCGATCCTCGGGACCGGGCTCGTCGCGCGGGCGCGGCGTGGGGAAGGGCCGATCGTTTGGGGGCCAACGGCATTCGCCGGGGCCTCCGGGGCGGTGGGGCGACGCGGGAGCTGGGAGGCGAACGCGGCGCTGGCGATGCTTTCAGGGCAAACGAATGCGCCGTACGCGCGCGCCGAGGCGGGGATCGAGGTCGCGCCTCGCCTCGGGCCGGTCTTCACGCGGGCGCGGCTCGGGACGCGGGCGCGGTTCGCGGGGCCCGAGGGCGCGCCGGTGGCCTGGGACGCCGTGGCCGAGGCGCGGGCCGAGGCGTTCGTCACCCTGGAACAATCGTTCGCCGGGGCCAAGGACGCGGCCCCGCTCGTGCATCGCATCTCGCCGCGGCTCGAAGCGCGCGGCGCGGTCGCGCAGGGCGCGGGGGCGTTTTTCCAGGCGATACGGCCGGATCTCGGGCCCGCGCTCGGGCTCGCGGCGTTCGGCGTATCGAGCTCGCTCGGGCAAGCGTTCGGCAGCTCCCTCGAAGCCGAGGTCAAGGGCGGGCTCGTCGCGACGACCACGGGGACGAGCGCCGTCGGATGGGCGAGCGCGGAGGGCACGCGTGGGCCCGTGAGCGCGCGGATCGAGGCGATCGCGAGCAAGGGGAGCGTCGAGCTCCCGGACGAAGCAGGCGACGGAATTTCTGCCCTCGCGGAGCTCCGCGTGGGTTTCGAGGACAAGACGACGGTCCTCCTCGACGTGTACGGGCGCGCGGCGGGAAAGGGCGCGCTCGCGCGTTCGCTCGGCGGCGGGCTCCTGCTCGGCGACACGATCGGGCTCGTGGCAGCGCGTGGGGTGCTCCTCGGCCTGGGGTATTCGAGGCCGCTCTTCAGCGGCATCACGGGGAACATCCGCGCCGACACCGATCTGTGGACGCGGGCGATCGTGGGTCTTGGCGGCGCACTTTCGTACCGGCATCCGGACGGGTGCGTGGCGCTCGAGGTCGGCGGGAGTCGGCGCGCGGGGCGGCCCGGTACGGACATCTGGGTATCGGTCGACCTCGTCCCCCCGCTGCCCGCCCGAGCGGCGTCACGCTGACTTGCGCGCGGGGGATTCGGTTGCGACCATGGAAGCGACGTGCCGAGCGAGACGACGCAAGGGGCGACCAAGGCGCCGAAGGCGCACGTGATGGTGGTCGACGACGAACCGGCGCTGCGTCGCAGCCTGGCGCGCGTGCTCCTCGCCGAGGGCTTCGACGTGATGACGGCCGAGGACGGCGCTGCCGCGCTCACGTTGCTCTCGACGGCGCGCGCGGTCGACGTCGTGCTGCTCGACGTGATGATGCCCGGCCCGAGCGGCATGGAAGTGCTCGCGCGGATCAAGGAGCAACACCCCGAGGTCGAGGTCGTCATGATGACGGCGTTCGGCGACATCGACACGGCCGTCGCGGCGGTGCGGCAAGGCGCCTACAACTTCCTGACGAAGCCGTTCGGGCCCACGGAGACCGTGGCGCTCGCGCTCATGCAGGCCGCCGAGCACAAGCGGCTCGTCGATCGGACACGCCTGCTCGAGCAGCGCCTCGTGGAGCACGAGCGGTTCGGCGAGCTGATCGGCCGTTCGTCGCGGATGCAGGACGTCTACCGGATCGCGCTCGGCGCGGCGCCGACGACGTCGACGGTGCTGATCCTCGGGGAGAACGGGACGGGCAAGGAGCTCGTCGCGCGCGCGATCCATCAGCACAGCCTGCGGAGCGACAGGCCACTCCGCGCGATCAACTGCGGCGCGATCCCCGAGACGCTCGTGGAGACCGAGCTCTTCGGCAGCATGCGCGGCGCGTTCACCGGCGCGCAAGACAGGCCGGGGCTCTTCGAACTCGCCGACAAAGGGACGGTGTTCCTCGACGAGATCGGCGATCTGCCGCTGAGCGCGCAGGCGAAGCTCCTGCGCGCGCTCGCCGAGGGCGAGATCAAGCGCGTGGGCGCGACGGAGCCGAAGACGGTCGACGTGCGCGTGATCGCCGCGACGAACGTGGACCTGAAGGAGCGGATCGCGTCGGGGCGTTTCCGGGAGGACCTTTATTATCGGCTCGCCGTGATCCCCGTGCATTTGCCGCCGCTCCGGCAACGGAAAGAAGATATCCCGCTGCTCGCGTACCACTTCTTGCACAAGTACGCGCGGCGCAGCGGCCGGGACATCAAGCGGATCGGGGTCGAGGCGCTCCGGCTTTTGCGCGAGCAGCCCTGGCCGGGGAACGTGCGGCAGCTCGAGAACGCGATCGAGCACGCGGTGGTGATGACGCGCGGCGACTCGATCCTGCCCTCGGACCTGCCGTTCGGGCGCGACGAGGCGCCCGCGGGGGAGGACGGGGCGCCGGGCGATACGCGGGCGTTCTGGGGCGATACGCTGTCGGAGCTGCCGTTCACGCAGGCGAAGGAGAAAGCGGCGCTCGCGTTCGAGCGCGCCTACGTGGAGCGGCTGCTCAAGCGAACGAGCAACAACGTGAGCGAGGCGGCGCGGCAGGCGGGGATGGATCGCTCGAATTTCCGGCGGCTCATGAAAAAAGTACGCGCGTCCGCGGACGACGGCGCCGGCGAGGACGACGAAGGCTAACAACGGTTGCAGCGAGCGGGCCCCTGTGAAAAAGAGCGCGGACATGGCGCAGCGGTCGATCCGGCGATGGCTCCTCGGGGCGGCCCTTTCCCTGGGCCTTCTGGCCTTGCCGGCGCCCGCGGAGGCCGCGGACAAGGTCGTCTACGATCTGCGGAAGATCCTGGAGATCGCCGAGCGAAACCACCCGAACGTGCTCGCGGCCCGGGCGCGGCTCGCGCAGGTGCGGGCGCAGCTCGACGAGGCCCACCGCGCGCCGTTCAGTCAATTCCGCATGAGCGGCGGCGTGGGCCTCGCGCCGACCGTGCTCGGCAACAACATGTTCAGCCCGAACACGGACGTGTCGCTGACGAGCAGCCTCGGGCTCGCCTGGAGGGCCAGCGTCGATGGGGTCGTGCCGCTCTGGACCTTCGGCAAGATCACGAACCTGTGGGAGGCGGCCGAGGCGAACGTCGAGGTGAACAAGGCGAACGTCGAGAAGGAGCGCGACGCCGTGCGCCTCGACGTGCGCCGGGCCTATTTCGGCCTGCAGCTTGCGCGTGATGGGGCCCTGCTCCTCAAGGACGTGCGCGCGGCGATCGACAAGGCCATCGGCAAGATGAAGGAGTCGATCGAGGAGGACGAGGGCGACCCGATCGAGCTCTTCAAGCTGCAGACGTACACGGCCGAGCTCGAAGTGCGCGAGGCCGAGGTCACGCGGTACACGACGGTGGCGCTTTCGGGGCTCAGGTTCTTCACGGGCATCCCGGATCTCGACATCCCCGACGCGCCGCTCAAGCCGCCGACGCACAAGCTCGGGCATGTGTCGCGGTACCTGACGGCGGCGCGGCTGCATCGGCCGGAGCTCGCGATGGCGCGGGCCGGCGTGCAAGCGCGGCGCGCGCAGGTCGAGGTGGCGCGGGCGCAGCTCTTCCCGGATATCGGCCTCGGCTTGAACGCGGGGTATGCGCGGGCGCCCGAGGTGGCGAACCAGATCAACCCGTTCGGCTCGGATACGGCGAACTTCTTCTGGTACGGCGCGGCCGTCGTGTTCAACTGGAAGCTCGATTTCCTGCCGCAATCGGCCCGCATCGAGTACGCCGAGGCGCAACTCGAAGAAATGCGCGCGACGGAAAAACTCGCGCTCGGCGGCGCGGGGGTCGAGGTGGAGACGGCCTACGCCGAGGTCGTCGACTGGCAGAGGCGCGTGGACGCGTATTCGAAGGCCGTGTCGTACGCCCGCAAGTGGCTGGTGACGGTGCAGCAAGGCATCGACGTGGGGACGCGCGAGGAGAAAGACGTCCTCGACCCGGCGAAGGCGTTCGCGACGAACCGGTTCAACCTGATGAACGCGATGATGGAGCTCGATCTCGCGATGAGCCGGCTCGCGAAGGCCACCGGCTGGGACGCGATCGCGCCCGACGGCCTTTAGCAGGGGGCTGAGAAACGCAGCGAGCGCCTCGAAGCTAGGGAGGGCGACGCAGGAATACTCCAGTATTCCGAGGAGCCCGACCGACGATTCGGGGCGCGCAGCAAGTTTATCGGCCCCCTGCTATCGGACGACGATCCAGAGCAGGATGAGCAGGAGCGCGACGAGGCCACTCGCGCTGCCCACCGCAATGGCGAGCTGCGTGCGCGGCGGGGCGTGTTGCCAGAAGTTCACGAGCGCCGCGAGGCCGCCGCCCGCGGGCGGCGGAGGCGCCTGCGTGGGCTGACCGGGCCGCGTCATCCATGCGGGCGGCGCGCCGGGGCCCATGGGCAAGGGGCCCGTCGTGCCGGGGATGTTCACGGCCGGCAGGTTGCTCTGCGAGGTCATGAGCTGGCCCGGCATGGGCGGCGGGCGGAACATGCCCGGCGGCATCCCAGGCTGGCCCATCATGCCCGGAGGCGGCGCCGCGTAGACGCCGGACCCCGTCGGCGTGGGCGCGCCGAAGCCCCCCGGGTTTGGGGGGCCATACGGGCCGAGCGGCGGCAGGTTCTGAAGCTCGGGGAACTGGCTCGTGTCGATCGGCGCCGTCTTCGCGTACTTGTTGCCCGGGCCGAACGTGTTCTTCGCGGCCGCGAAGTCGCCCGGCTTGACCGGCGCCGTCGGCGGATCGTCGATGTTCTCCGACGGGATCGCGTACTGGCGTTGCCCGCGGCTCGGCTCGACGAGCATGCGCGTCTTCTCGCTGTCGGGCACGCGCTCGGGCAGCTCGGGTTTGACGTAGAACGTCGTGGGCGTGTCGCGCCGCTCGCCGGGCTCGTCGTCGTCGTCGCGCCCCGGGCTCGACGGCAACGACGGCGTGAGCTCGTCGATCGGCGGCACGGGGCCGTCGGGCAGCGGGAAGGCCTGGGTCGCCTCGCTGGACGGGATCGACCGCAGGCCCGAGGGCGTCGGCGCACCGCCGAAAGGCCCTGCGTGCGAGGGGCGCGGCGGCTCGGGCGCGGCGGGCCGCTGCGGCTCGTGCATCCACGCGGAGAGGGAACGATCGCCGAACGGCGCGAGGTCGCGGCAGAGGTCGAGCACGCCGCTTTGTCGATCGTCGCGGTCGGGCGCGAGCGCGCGCATGATCGCCTTGCCCACGGGCTGCGGCAGATCGGGACGCAGCCGCGCGATGTCCGTGGGCGGGCCCGAGCAGAGCGCGAAGACGAGGTCGCCGATGGTGTCCGCGTCGTAAGGCTTGCGGCCGGTCAAGCACTCGTAAAGCACGACGCCGAGCGAGTAGAGATCGCTGCGGCCGTCGACGCCCGAGGGGTTCCGGAGCTGCTCGAGGCTCATGTAGTACGGCGTGCCGACCGTGGAGCCCGTGCGCGTGAGCGAGCCGCCGGGGACGGGCGCGTCGCTGGCGATCTTGACGATGCCGAAGTCGAGGAGCTTGACGTCGTAGACGCCGGGGCTCGGGCCCGGTCCGAGGTGAATGTTGTCGGGCTTGAGATCCCGGTGGACGATGCCCTGCGTATGCGCCTCGGCGAGGCACTCGCCGACCTGCAGCGCGACGTTGACCGTGAGCTCGAGCGGGAGCTGCCCCGCCTCGTGCAAGAGCTCGCGCAGGCTCTGCCCGGCGAGCAGCTCCATCACGAGGTACGGGCCCTCGGTCGGGCTCATGCCCATGTCGACGATCTTCACCGCGCGCGGGCTCTTGAGGAGGCTCGTCGCTCGGGCTTCCTGCTCCAGGCGCTGGTACGTCGTCGGATCGAGCAGGGACTTGAGGGCCAAGCGCTGGCCCGTGCGGACATGCTCGACCTCGTGCACGAGGCCGTTGCCGCCGCCTCCGATGAGCCGAAGGACGCGGTAACGACCGTCGACGACGGTACCGGGACGGAACGCGGGGACGTCGGCCTGTACATCTGCCGGAGCTTGCTCGGGGCGAATGGGGGCCATGGGGATAGCGGCTCGGACGCGAGTCTAGATCAGCTCGTCGCCGAGGGATACTTTCCAGGAGGGGAAGCGCGACGCGGGAGGTGTGGGTCCTTGAACACCCGCGACCTTGCCACTACCGTTGCCGCTCACCATGGCGACGAGCGAGGCTTTGGCAGCCGGAACGAAAGTCGAAACGTCCGGCTCCCGCTCCTGGGGGGACGTTGTCTTTTACACGGTGCTCGCCCTCTGCGCGGCCGCGTTCCTGATCACGCTCCAGGTGATCTTCTTCAAGGCGCCCGTCGAGTCGACGATGGGCATCGTCCAGAAGATCTTCTACTTCCACGTGCCCATCGCGTACTCGATGTACGTCGGGGCCGCCGTGTGTTTCCTCGGTTCGGCGGGGTACCTCGCCCGCGGGACGCGCGGCTGGGACGCACTCGCCCGCGCAGGCGCAGAGTGCGCGGTGGCGATGGGCGTGCTCGTGCTCGTGACCGGCGCGCTCTGGGGCGCGAAGGCGTGGGGCGTGTACTGGACCTGGGATCCGCGGCTCACGACGGCGCTGCTCTCGGTGCTGATCTACGTGGCGTACGTGGTGATGCGGGCGTTCGCGGGCGACGGGGATTCGGAGCGGAAGTTCGCGGCAGCGCTCGGGGTGCTCGGCGCGGCGAACCTGCCGATCATCCACTACTCGGTGCAGAAGTGGGGCGGCAACCACCCGAAGGTGATCACGTCGGGCGGCGGCGGGCTCAAGCATCCAGACATGAAGCTCGCGCTCATGCTCGGGTTCTTGACGTTCACGTTGCTCGCGGTGGTGTTGATCTGGACGCGCGTGCGGATCGAGCTCGCAGCGTCGCGGCTGAGTGAGGCCGAGGAAGAGGCGCTCGAGCTCGGCGTGGGCGAGGAGTAGACGATGTCGGCAGATCAAGCAGGACAACAAGCGCCGGGGACAGCAGGCCAGGGGACGGCCGACGATCGCTCGACGACGTTTCGCGCGGTCGAGGGCGGCAACCAGATGCAGAGCGGCGAGAAGCTGCTCGTCGAGGCATACGCGGTCATCTGGATCGTGGTCCTCGTGTTCGTCGCGTCGATGTTCCGACGGCAGCGTCGGCTCGACCGGCGAATCGAGACGCTGGAGGTGGCACTCCAGAAGGCGCGCGCGAAGACCGGGAGCGAGTGACGTGCCGGACTTCGGTCAGATCACGCCCCAGCACGTGATCTACATCCCGAGCGTTCTTCTCCTCGGGCTCGTCGTCGGTTACACCCTGGGCGCGCGCGCCGTGCGCGCAGAGCTCGAGAAGCGCAAGCGCAGGATGAAGGAGTAGGAGCCCGTGGTCGATTTCTCGCTGTCCGAAGAGCACAAGGGTCTCATCGAGACCGCCCGCCGCTTCACGAAGGAGCGGATCACCCCGATCGCGGCCGCGTGTGATCACGAGTCCCGCTTCCCGATGGATGTCTTCAAAGAGGCGTGGGAAATCGGCCTCGTGAACCCGACGGTCCCCGCCGAGTACGGCGGCTCGGGCATGGGCGAGCTGGAGAACGCGATCATCACGGAGGAGCTCGCGTACGGGTGCACGGGCATCCAGACGAGCCTGCTCGCGAACGGCCTCGCGCTGACGCCGATCAAGCTCGGCGGGAGCGAGGAGCAGAAGAAGAAGTACCTCGGCCTGCTGACGAGCGAGCCGGTGATGGCGAGCTACGCGACGAGCGAGCCCGACGCAGGCAGCGACGTGGCCGGTATCCAGACGCGCTTCGCGCAGCACGGCGACGACTACGTGCTGAACGGGCAGAAGTGCTGGATCACGAACGCGAGTTACGCGCGGTTCTACGTGATCTTCGCGACGAGCAACACCGAGCTCCGGCACCGGGGCATCGCGGCGTTCATCGTGGATCGCGACACGCCCGGGCTCCGCGTGGGCAAGAAGGAGGACAAACTCGGGCAACGCGCGAGCGACACGGCGCAGATCTTCCTCGAGGACGTGGTCGTGCCAAAGGCGAACCTGCTCGCGCCCGAGGGCAAGGGCTTCAAGCTCGCGATGGAGACGTTCAACCAGACGCGCCCCGACATCGGCGCAGGCGCGACAGGCCTGATGCGCCGCTGCCTCGACGAGTGCGTGGCCTACGCGAAGGAGCGCAAGACCTTCGGCACGCCCATCGCGAACCACCAGCTCGTGCAGTGGATGATCGCCGAGATGGCCATCCGCGTGGAAGCGACGCGGCTGCTCTATCAGAAGGCCGCCTGGAACCTGGACCACGGCGTGCGGGATCCGATCGTGTCGAGCTTCGCGAAAGCCTACGGCGCCGACAGCGCGATGCAGACGGCCGTGGACGCCGTGCAGGTCTTCGGCGGCAACGGGTACGTGAAGGAGTACCCCGTGGAGAAGCTCATGCGCGACGCAAAGGTCCTCCAGATCTACGAAGGCACGAGCCAGATCCAGCGCATCGTGATCGCCAAGCAGCTCTTCGGCGGCTGAGCCCCGCCTTGGGGCCGCCGCGCCGGGGCGCTGCCCCGGACCCCGCGGGGGCTGTTCGCCCCTCGACCCGAACCAGGCACGGCCTGGACCGGGATGGAAGAACTGCGCGGTGCGCAGTTCTTCCAACGGGCCGGTGGCAAGACCATGGGGGGGCGTCTCGAACGGGCGACGAGCACGCTGCCGGCTGAACCTGCAGCGCTGCCGCCTTGGTGGGCAGGATCGTCGCCGGTCTTGACCCTGGCTGTTCGATGAACTGCGCGGAGCGCAGTTCATCGACCCTCGGTCCAGGCCGTGCCTGGTCCGGGTCCCGGGGCGGACAGCCCCGGGCGGGGCTTGGGGCAGCGCCCCAGCGCGGCGCCCCCACCCTGAGACCCCTCCTTGGCGCCCGGCCCCATGGGGTCACCACGGGGCGCGGAATGCCCTGCATCCCTGCAAGATCGTGATCGCTCCCCGCGGATTGCCTCCTGCCGTGCCGCAACCCGGCCGCCGTCTGCGCGCCCGCCGACCTTGGGCGCCGGGAACCGCGGGTCCCTGGGCGCGTCTGCTGCCTTGCGGCGCCGCAGGTGGCCCTCCGCGCTCACCTGCACCCGATCGACGGCGCCGCAGCTCGACAGCCTTGCTCTGGAGGCGCCGACCTGCGGCGCTGCAAGTCTTCCTCCGTGAGGCCGTCTCTCGTTCTGCGGCGCTGCGGGGCCCCGAGCGCGCTCTGCGCCCCCCATCCTGCGGCGCCTCAAGACCTCCTTTTCCCGCTGCCCCCTCTACACGTGCGCGCCGACCGTTGATATCAACGAGGACTGGCGAACTTTCCCTTTGCGGGAGGAATGGCTTCATGCGGACACGTCGCGCGCATCCTTCGATCCTCAAGGCGTCCTCCGGCGCCGGTAAGCTCCTTGGCACGGGCACCTTGCTGGCTTCGTTCGTCTGCGCGGGAGCTCTCGTGGCGCTCGCGTCCGCGTGTAGTGGCGGGGAGAGCGGCGCGGGGGGCTCGGGTGCTGGAACGGGCGGCGCCGGGGCGGCGGGCGGCGGCCAGGGTGGCGACGGGCTCCAGGACTTCGTCACGAGCGCGTCGAGCAGCTCGTCGTCGAGCTCTTCCGGGACCGGCGGGCAGAATCCTGGGCCCATGTGCGACCCGCCGAATCCGAACGGCGGCGTCACCGCGTTTGCTGCCGCGTACGGCGACGCGCAAACGCAGAGCGGCGTGTCTGTCTCGACCGACAAGACGGGCAACATCCTCCTCGCCGGTGCTCTCCAGGGCACGATGAACCTCGGCGGGACCATGCTCACGAGTGGCGGCAAGGAGGATGCGTTCGTCGCGAAGCTCAATTCGGCCGGCCAGGTGATCTGGGCGAAGCGCTTTGGCGACGGGCAGAACCAGAGTGCGACGGGCATCGGCGCTGACGCCGAGGGCAACGTCTACGTCACGGGCATCTTCATCGGCACCGTCAACTTCGGCGGCTCGAACCTCACGAGCGACACGAACTTCTTCCAGGACGTCTTCCTCGTGAAGTTCGCGCCCGACGGCAGCCACGTCTGGAGCAAGAAGTTCGGCGATTCGAACATCCAGTACGCGCGTGCGCTCGCGGTCGACGGCGTCGGCAACGTCGTCATCGCGGGTTACTTCCAGCAGCAGGTCGACTTCGGCGGCGGCGTCCTCACCGCGGCGGGCCAGGCCTTCGACGCGTTCGTCGCCAAGTTCAACGCGACGGGACAGCACCTCTGGAGCAAGAAGTACGGTAACGACGCCGATCAGTCGGCGAAGAGCCTCGCGGTCGACGGCGCGGGCAATGTGTACGTCGCGGGCGAGGCGTCGGGCGCGATCGATTTTGGCGCGGGGCTGGTCATGGCCCAGGGCAACCCGAGCGCGTTCGTCGCCAAGCTCGATTCGCAGGGCGCTCCGCTCTGGGCGAAGCTCAGCTCGGGCGCGGGCAAGGCCTCGGCGAACGCGGTTGCCGTGTCGCCTTCGGGCGCGGTGGCCGTGGCCGGGCAGTTCCAGGGCACGTTTGATCTCGGCGGCAAGCCCATGACGAACATCGACGTCGACGATGCGTTCGTCTCGGTGCTCACCTCGTCCGGCGCGCAGACGTATACGCGCGCGTTCGGCGATCCGACCTTCCAGCGCGCCGACGGTGTGGCGTTTGCGCCGAACGGGGACGTGCTGCTCGCGGGCGCGTTTACCGGCTCGATCGATCTCGGCGGCGGGGCCAGCCCGAGCGCGGATGGGTTCGACATGTTCCTCGGCCGGCTCGCCGCGAAGGACGGCTGCCTCGTCTGGGGCCGCAGTTATGGCGGGCCTCTCGTGCAGTCGCCGCAGTCGCTCGTGTTTGATCCGGTCTCGGGCAACGTGATTTTGACCGGCAGCTTCGGGGGCACGGTCGACTTTGGCCTCGGCCCGCTGACCGCCGCCGGCGATGACGCTTTCCTCTTCGCTGTCAAGCCCTGAAACGAACGCCGCGGGCGCCCCGGGGGCGGTTCTCGCGGCGTCTTCGTGCTCACGCGTCGCCGCGAGGATCGCCGGCTCGACCGTCCGACACATTCGGCGCGCCTGATTTCCTGCGCAATGGGCGGGGAGGGGCGCGCCGGAGCCGTGTCCGGGGCTTGTGGCGCGGCGAGGGCTCTGAGATCCTGACGAACGATGCTCGCCTACGTCGAGTCTTCGACGGGAAGGCGTGCAGAACGGGTGCATCTCGGTGCGCCCTTCGGAGCTACCCATGGCTTTGTTCCGGCAGCCCTCGAAAGGGATCCTCACTTCGTTTGCCGCGCTCGTAGGGGTCGCCGCGGCTGCGGCGTTCACCACGCCGGCCGACGCGCAGGAGGCCGCTGCGTGCCTCTCGCAAAACCCTGCGGATTGGCCCACGCCCTCGCGGCCGTACTTCATGATCATCGCGGACACGTCCGGCTCGATGACCACGTGTACGACGCCGCCGGGCGACGACGTTCAGGATGAGTGCGACGCCAGCGACCCCCTCTACAAGCTGAACTCCTGCAACATGATTCCGAGCCGGCTGAACGACGCGAAATGCGCGCTCCGGCAGACGGTCCAGGCGTTCGGCGGCGAGGTGAACTTCGGGCTCGCGACGTACGCGGGCATCATGTCGGGCTGCCCGAGCGGCGCCTGCGTGAGCACCTGTGGCACGCCGAACGGCGCCCAATGCATCGTTGATAATTACGGGTGCAACATCGGCGACTTCACGGGGGCCACCAGCAATCCCTCCTTGAGCTGCGGGAACCTTCCGAACTGCACGACCGGCAATGGGATCGGGCCCACGAGCCCCAACTACCTGGAGGGCACTTGGCGGAACGGCGGCAACATCGTCGTGCCCTTGCCGCAGGATCCCTGGTGGGGGCCTGCCGCGCCCGCGTCGAACGTGCCGGATTTGCTCCAGTGGTTCGATGGCCTGTGCGGCGACAACCGGGAACTGTTCGCCGACGGCGCGACGCCGATCGCCGGCTCGCTCCGCTCTGTGGCGCAGTACCTGCGCTCGGGCTGGAACCTCAACTGGGCCACGACGAATTATTGCCAGACCGGGTTTGGCTTCGGTGCGAATCGCGCCACGCCGTTGAACATCAACGATCGGCCGTGTCGCAGCGTGAACGTGATCCTTTTGACCGACGGCGACGAGACGTGTGAAACGCCGGGCGGGAACGACACGTCCGCGCCCGTCGCGGTGGCGACGGATCTCTACCAGAACGGCGTCACGCTCGGGACCGCCCCCAACCAGAAGAACTGGAAGGTCCCGGTCTACGTCATCAACTTCGCGGGCGGCTCGAAGTCCAAGACCGACCTCATCGCGCAGGCGGGCGGCACCGGGTCGTCGTACTCGGTGAACAACGAGGTCGAGCTGGCGAAGGCGCTGGCGACGATCGTCAGCACCGCGGCCAAACCCGAGGTCTGCAACAACAGCGACGACAACTGCAACGGCTGCACCGACGAGGGCTACAAGCACTACTGCAACAAGGGGGCGCCGCAGAAAGCGTGCTGCGCCTGGTCGACGCCCGCGCAGCGCACGGCCTGCCTCAACAGCTACGTCGCATCGATCACGAGCGCGGATCCCGACGGCAACGAGGCGCTCCTGCCGTGTACGACCGACTTGCAGCAGACGCAGCCGGCGAACTGGCTTTGTTACGACCCCAAAGAGATCTGCGACGAGGCCGACAACAACTGCGACGGCAACGGGGCGAACAAGACGAACCTCATCGACGAGGGCTTCAACAAGTGCGGCAACCCCGCGCAGTGTCCCACGACCGAGACCTGCGACGGCCAGGACAACGACTGCGACGGCCTGACGGACGAGAGCGTCTGCCCGAACTGCGTGCCCTCGCCCGAGGTCTGCGACGGCTGCGACAACGACTGTGACGGCATCGCGGACGACAACATCCCCGCGGTCGCGTGTGGCCTGTCGACCCCGACGAACTGCCAGGGCACGCAGGCGTGCAAGCCCGCCCAGCCCGTGCCGCAGCCGGGCCAGTGCGTGGCCGGCGGCGGCCTCGCGGCCTGCCAGAACGACCCGCAGACCGAGACCTGCGACGGCATCGACAACGACTGCGACGGCATCGTGGACGACGGGGTCGCGCCGACGGCCTGTACGCCGGTGGGGACGCCGGGGGGCCTCGTGTACGGCGGCACGAGCCAATGCAAGCAAGGCTTGCGGCCGTGCAACAGCAGCACGTGCACGGGCTTCGTCGGGCCGTCTGTCGAGGTCTGCGACGGCATCGACAACGACTGCGACGGCCAGGTCGACGAGGGGGCCGTGGGGGTCGGGACCTCGTGCGGCGTGGCGCTCGCGCCCTGCACGCCCGGCACGCTCGCCTGTGTGAACGGCGCGCTGGTTTGCCAGGGCGGGACGGGGCCGCAGGCCGAGGTCTGCGACAACATCGACAACAACTGCAACGGCATCGTGGACGAGGCGCCGCTCGCCGACGGCCCGGCCGCCGGGCAGAACGGCTGCTGGCAGAACCCCGGCAACTGCTGCGTGTTCAAGAACCTGCAGTGGTGCCCGCCCGCCGGCGGTACTTGCTACGCCAACGGTACGCTGACGTCGCCGTGCAACAAGGGCACGCTCGTCTGCACGAGCGGCGCCTGGGCCTGCCAGGGCCCCGTCGGTCCGCAGACCGAGCAGTGCGACAGCGCGGACAACAACTGCGACGGCATGATCGACAACGTGCCCGGCACGGGCGGGCCCTGCGGCTCGGACGTGGGCGAATGCGTCGCCGGTGTCCAGCAGTGCGGGCCGAACGGCGTGCAGTGCGTCGGCCAGGTCGGTCCCTCGACCGAGATCTGCGACGGCAAGGACAACGACTGCGACGGCGTCATCGACGACAACATTGGTGGCCTCGCCAAGCCGTGCGGCATCAACCAGCCGCCCTGCTCGCTCGGACAAACGGCGTGCGTGAACGGCGCGATCGTGTGCCAGGGCGGCATCCAGGCGCAGGCCGAGGTCTGCGACGGCGTGGACAACGACTGCGACGGCAAGATCGACGACGCGCCGCTCTTCGACGCGCCCAACGCGGGGCAGAACGGCTGCTGGGATCTGGCGGGCAACTGCTGCCAGCACGGCAACCTCCAGTGGTGCCCCCCGCCCGGTGCGTCCTGCGCCGACAACGGCACGCTCGCGCCGCCTTGCAACAAGGGCTCGCTCGCTTGCCAGGGCGCGCTCGGCTGGGTCTGCCTGAACGCGAAGAGCCCGCAGGCCGAGGCGTGCGACGGCCTCGACAACAACTGCGACGGCACGATCGACGACGGCACGTTCCAGGGCGAAGGCGCGGCCTGCGGCACCGACACGGGCCAGTGCGCGCCCGGCGTCATCGACTGCACGGGCGGCATCCTCGACTGCGTGGGCGACGTGCCCCCGATCGCCGAGGCGTGCAACGGCCTCGACGACGACTGCGACGGCACGATCGACAACGGCATCGTCGTCGGCGGCTCATGCACCCCGTCCTACGACACGACGCTCTACCCGGGCCCGCGCGACAAGGGCGCGTGCGAGCCGGGCACCCTGCAGTGCGACGGCATGGGCGGCGAGACGTGCCTCAACGGCACCGGCCCGCAGCCCGAGATCTGCGACGGCGTCGACAACGACTGCGACGGCTCCATCGACGAGGTGGGCCCCGCGCCGGACGGCATCGACGGCACGGCGAACCCGCTCGACGCGACGCAGACGATCGGCGGCGCTTGCGGCGTCGACACGGGCGCTTGCCAGCAGGGCCACTGGGCGTGCCTCAACGGCATCTTCGCTTGCCTCGGCGGCCAGGGTCAGACGGACGAGGCGTGCGACTGCGAGGACAACGACTGCGACGGCACGACCGACGAGCAGGACCCGAACATGCCGCAGATCTGCGCGCCCGGTAACTCGTGCGTGAAGAGCGGCAGCGCGTGCACCTGCGCGACGCCCTGCCAGGGCGGCGAGTTCCCGTGCCCGCCGGGCCAGGCTTGCGAGGAGGTCATCTCCAGCGAGACCGGCCAGCCGCTCGGCAACTTCTGCATCGCGAACAACTGCGGCGACTGCCCGACGAAGACCGTGAAGGACGCGGCGGGCAAGGTGCTCTGCGCGCCCGCGGGCACGCCTGCGGACGCGAACTGCGTCGTGCCTCCGGTCTGCGTCTGCAAGGGCATCGCCGGCTGCAAGGATCCTTGCGACGGCGTGACGTGCGGCGCGGGCGAGGTTTGCTCGAGTTACGGCGCGACCGCGGGCAAGTGCGTGCAGAACAACTGCTACAACGTGCCCTGCGTCGGCTGCGACAAGGCCTGCAACGGCGGCTCCTGCGTGGACAACCCGTGCAAGCCCGAGAGCTGCCCGACGGGTCAGGTCTGCAAGCCGAACGAAACGTTCACCGGCTTCACCTGCGTCGAGTCGTGCGCGGACAAGAGCTGCCCCACGGGCGAGGTGTGCAAGAACGGCCAGTGCGTCGCGGGCTGCGATCCGGCGTGCGTCGGGACGCAGGTCTGCGACCTGTCGCAGTCGCCTCCGGCGTGCGTGGACAACAAGTGCGCCACGCCGAGCTGCCCGGACGGTGCGTACTGCGATCCGCTGACGGGCAACTGCGGTAACGGTCCGTGCGAAGGCGTGCTCTGCCCGATGGGCCAGGTCTGCCAGAACGGGGACTGCTTGCAGGGCCAGGGCGGCAGCGGCGGCGCGGGTGGAAGTGGCGGCGCGGGTGGAGAGGGCGGCGCGGGCGGCGGAGGCAACCCGACGTCGACGACGGGCACGGGCACGGGCGGCGCGCCTCCGGACGACAGCATCTGGGGCCTCGCGACGGGCGGCGGCGGATGCGCATGCGACGTCGGCGCGCAGGATCGGAACGGTGGTTTCGCGCTGGCGCTCGCTGCGCTCGCGCTTGGCATGGCACGCAGGCGATCTTCCGAGCGCCGCGGCGGTACGGAGGTGTCGCGATGAGCTCGCTCGGCAAGCTCGCTAAGCCCTTCGGAGGGCTCCTTTCGGCCCTCGTGGTCTCGGCGCTCGCGCTCGGGACCGCGGGGTGCACGACGGACGCGTTCTGCTTCGACAAGTGCGCCGGCGACACGCCGACGGGCTCGGGCTCGGGCTCGGGCTCCGGCGGAGCCGGCGGTCAGGGCGGCGAAGGTGGCGACAACTGCTTCCCGTTCTGCGGCAACGACGGCGGCCCGGGATCGGGTGGCGCCGGCGGCGGCGGCCCATGCGTCCCGACGAACGGCGGCATCGAGATCTGCGACAAGCTCGACAACGACTGCAACGGCGCTGTCGACGACGGTCCGAACATCAACCTCGAGGCCAAGACGACGTGCGGCACGTGTGACAACAACTGCTTCACGAAGCTGCTCAACAACGATCCCGCGACCATCACCTGCGTGCCGAGCCCGAACCCGGGCACGGTGCCGGGGGAGTGCACGGGCACGTGCGTGTCGGGCTACTACGACCTCGATGGCGACAAGGCCTGCGAGTACTACTGCATCAAGAACACGCAGGACGACGCGTCGTGCAACAACAAGGACGACGACTGCGACGGCGTGAAGGACGAGGACGTCGATCTCTGCACGAGCACGACGGACTGCGGCAAGTGCGGGAACAACTGCGTCGTCATCAACGGCACGTCGGAGTGCTCGACGACCGCGGGCGCCGGCGAGGCGTGCTCCCCAGCGAACACGCAGTGCACGATCAAGCAGTGCGACGTGGGCTGGTACGATCTCGACAACTCCGTCGCGACGGGCTGCGAGTACCAGTGCACCCCGTCGAACGGCGGCGTCGAGAAGTGCGGCGACAGCCTCGACAACGACTGCGACGGCAAGATCGACGAGGCCGACGATCTCTCGATGGATCCGCAGATCGGCAAGAACTGCTTCGGTGATCCGGACGGCATCTGCGGGCTGCTCGCCGCCGCCGGGAAGACGGCGTGCGTCGGGAACAAGGTCGTGTGCGCCGGGCCGAACGTCGTCGTCGAGGGGCAGATCCAGGAGATCTGCAACGGCCTCGACGACGACTGCGACGGCCAGGTCGACGACAACCCCACGGACGCCGGCAACTCCTGCGGCCAGAGCAACATCTTCCCCTGCCAGTTCGGCAAGCAGCAGTGCCAGAACGGTCAGCTCGTCTGCAACGGCGCGGTGAACCCCTCCGCCGAGCTCTGCAACGGCCAGGACGACAACTGCAACGGATCGATCGACGACATGCCCGTCGACGTGGGCGCGACGTGCGGTTTGACCGACGTCGGTCCGTGCCAGAAGGGCGTCGAGCAGTGCCTGCCCGGCGGCCAGAAGACCTGCGTCGGTGAGATCGCGCCGAAGACCGAGACGTGCAACGGCCAAGACGACGACTGCAACGGGCTCGTCGACGACGTCGCGGGCACGGGCTCGGCGTGTGGCCAGAGCAGCACGTTGCCTTGCAAGCTCGGCACGCTCCAGTGCGTGGGCATGGCGCTCCAGTGCGTCGGGAACATCGACCCGAAGGCCGAGACCTGCAACACGGTCGACGACGACTGCGACGGGCAGGTCGACGAGGGCATCTCGAGCCAGCCCTGCGTGCCCGTCGGCGCGCCGCCGAACCTCGTCTACGGCGGCCTGAGCAGGTGCGTGCGGGGCACGCAGGCCTGCGGCGGCGCGTGCACGGGGTACATCGGGCCGAGCACGGAGACGTGCAACAGCCTCGACGACGACTGCGACGGCGTTATCGACAACAACCTGAACCTCGGCGCTTGCAACGTGCCGCCTGCGCCCCCCGCGGGCGCGACGTCGCCTTGCAAGGCGGGCACGTTCACCTGCGTGGGCGGCGTGCAGACGTGCCAGGGTTCGACGGGACCCTCGAGCAGCGTCGACGCCTGCAAAGTGGACTCGAACTGCGACGGCACGCTGACCGGCCAGCCGAACTTGCAGACCGACATCGCGAACTGCGGCGCGTGCGGCAACAACTGCTACGCGAACGCGGTCCACGCGATCTGGTCGTGCACGTCGGGCATGTGCGCCTTCCAGGGCTGCGAGAACGGCTACTACGATCTCGACGGCAACAAGACCTGCGAATACAGCTGCCAGTACAAGCAGGCGCAGGAGATCTGCAACGGCGAGGACGACGACTGCGACGGGAATATCGACGAGGGCGTCGTGGCCCCGACGCCGGTGCAGGTCTGCGGCGTGAGCGCCACGGCCATTCGGCCGGAGTGCACGTCGCAGGTCACGGTCGCTTGCACGCAGGGCGCGTGGAAGTGCACGTTCCCGGCGGGCGTGTGCAACGGCGCGGCCCCGAACTACTGCTCGGGCGCCACCGAGGTCTGCGACAACCTCGACAACGACTGCGACGGCATCCTCAACGAGAACGTGCCGAACTACGGCAAGGCGTGCGCGAGCGACGACGGCCTGGCGGCGCCCGGACACGGCGCCTGCCGCAAGACCGGCACCTTCGTGTGCAGCGGCGCGAACGCCACGACGTGCAGCGCGGTCAAGGCCGACTGCGCGACGTTGCCCGGCGGCTGCACCGAGCTGTGCGACGGCGTGGACAACGACTGCGACGGGCTCGTCGACGAGACCTACGTGTCGAAGGGCTCGAACGCGGCGAACTACGTCAAACCCGCGGTCACGCGCATCGCGTCGAGCCTCTGGGTCTACAGCTACGAGGCGAGCCGGCCGAACGCCATCACCGATCTCGCGAACAACGTCATCACGCCCGGCAACGGCAACGGCTACCACACGACTGCGCCTCCGGGCACGACGCTCGACAAGACGCTCGCGTGCTCGGTGCCCAACAAGCTGCCGTGGTTCAACGTCACGCCGGCCGAGGTCGAGCAGACGTGCAACGCGATGGGCGGGACCATCTGCTCGACGGCCAACTGGACGACGGCGTGCCAGACGAACCTGACCTGCACGTACGGCTACAACCCGCGCGGCGCGCAGTGCAAGTCGACGTTCGACGCCACGAAGTTCTGCAACCTCGGCCCCGAGTTCGACTTCAGCCCGTCGATCGCTGGGGATCAGGACGGCCTGCTCTTCACGGGCTCGGACAGCCTGAAGAACTGCTGGGCGGACTGGTTGAACTTGGAGGGCAACACGGCCGCGACGAACCGGATCTACGACATCACGGGCAACCTCCGTGAGATCACGAAGAGCGCGGCGAACACGTACCCGCTCATGGGCGGCGCGTTCAACACCAGCGACCCCGGCGGCGCGACGTGCTCGTTCCAGTTCTACACGGTCGATCAGAACTTCAAGCTCTTCGACCTCGGCTTCCGCTGCTGCTTCACGCAGAACCCCGGCTGACGAAACGAATCGAGCGGGCGCCTCGCGCGGCGCCCGCTCGGTCCTTCGTTCCCCTCACGAAGGCGCGTCCCTCGCGCGCCCCTCGTGGCCCGTTCAATCCCTGCGATCGTGCTGATTCGAGAGCGCCGCGCTGTCGGCCGCGGGCATCGTGAAGTGGATCGTGCTCCCACGCCCCACCTCGCTCTGCGCGCCGATGCGCCCGCCATGGGCCTCGACGATGCCCTTGGCGACGTAGACGCCGAGGCCCATGCCCTGGCACGCGCGGCGCCCTTCCGGCGGCCTGCGCGAGAACAACATCGGCCGGTCGGGCTCGGCGATCCCGGGCCCCGTGTCCGTCACGGAGAAACGCGCGCCGGAGGGCATGGGCTCGGCGCGGATCGTGATCGACCCGCCCTTCTGCATGAAGCGCGCGGCGTTGCTGACGAGCCGGGAGAGCACCTGCAGCACGCGGGCCCGGTCGACGTAGAGCGCCGGCAGGTGCGGAGAGACCTCCTTCACGACCGCGATCGGCCGTTGCGCCGTGGCGAGCGCGGCGGCCAGCGTGGCGGCCTCCACGATCGACGCGGCGTCGTGCACTTCCTGCCCGATCGGCAGCCTGCCCGCGTCGATGTGCGCGGCGTCGACGAGATCCTCGACGATCTGGTTCATCTCCAGCGCGGCGCGCTTGATCGTCTGAAGCTGACGATCATGCGCCGGATCTCCGCCGAGCTCGCGCGCGAGCAGCGTCGTCGTCACCATCACCACGCCGAGCGGGTTGCGCAGGTCGTGCGAGACGATGGTGAGCAGCTCCGAGCGTTGCGCTTCGGAGGCTTTGGCGCGCCGCTCGAGCTCTCGGCATCGCCGCTCGAGCTCGGCCACGTAACGCGCGTCCTTGGTTTGCGCGGCGGGCATACGAGCGCGTTTCGTCGCGGGGCGCGACGTGCTCCGCGACGTCCCATTTGCCGGCTTGCTTGCTTGTTTGCGTTTCCTCGCTTCGGCCACGATCGCCTCTTTGACCGGCAGGGTAACGCGACCTCGCGCAGCCGATGCAGTCGGAGATCGCCTCACTCCGCCATCCGTGCTGCGATGTCCGGAGGCATCGCGTCGGGTTTCTCCCGATATGCCGCTCAGGCCTGTCTCCACGGCCCAAGAAGGGCATGTTTCCGTGTCGGAGATTCTTCGCCTGCGGCTATCATCGACGCTCGCTCGCGACGCACGCTGCGCTGCGGGTGAGGGCTCGGCGGCGACGCGCTCCATCGAATGACCGGGGGTTTTACGTCGTGAAGACGACAGACGAAACTGGGCTCGGGCAACAAACCGGCGGCCTCTCGCCGCTCGTCCTCGTGGTCGACGACTTCGATGACAACCGCGAGATGTTCACGGAGTTTCTTTCCTTCTCCGGGTTCCGCGTGGCGCAGGCTTCGACGGGGCGGGAGGCGCTGGACCAGGCGTTTTCTCTCTTGCCCGATCTGATCCTGATGGATCTGTCGTTGCCCGAGCTCGACGGACTCGAGGCGACGCGGTTCCTGAAGAACGACGAGCGCACGAAGGGCATCCCGATCGTGGCGCTCACGGGGCACGCGCTCGCGGGTCACTCGAAGGACGCCAAGGAAGCGGGCTGCGACTCGTTCTTGACGAAGCCGTGCTTGCCCGACGCGCTGGTGAACGAGATCAAGCGTGTCCTCGGCAAGCGAGCGCGGTAGTCGCGCGAATCGGCGACGAAGCAAAAGGGGGGGAACATGAGAGCGTCCGAGGGCTCACGGGTGGGCGTGCGCGCGGATGGCGTCACGCAGGAGGCGGGCAGCCTCGTCCCAGTCGACTGGCTTGACGAGCACGGCGTCGAACGCGCTGTTCGCGAGCTTGGCGCGCGCGGAGAGATCACGCCGCCCGGTGCACGCGAAGAGCGCCATGCGCTGGGTCGCGGGATCGGAGCGCAGCGCTTCGGCGACGACGAAGCCGTCGATGCCGGGCATGCGCAGATCACACAGGACGGCGTCCGGCACGTCCTGCGTGGCGAGGAAGACGCCGCGCAGGCCGCCTTTCGCCCGCTCGACCTGGAAGCCGTGCGCTTCGAGCGAGGCCTCGGCGATCGCGAGGAAGTCGGGATCGTCGTCGACGATGAGCACCCGCGGGCGAAACGCGCTCATCTGCTCCATCTCGCCCGCCCCGCCCATCATCTCCGCCATCCCGCCCCCTCCGCCTGCGCGCAGCTCAACGTCCGCGCGAGACCACGCGCGACGAGACGCTTCGCTCCCCCATGTCTTGGACCGGCGTTCGCGATGCGCAATGCGGCGGCGCGGTCTCTGCGATCTTCGTCCCCGCGCGACGCGCGATCCGTCCGTCGGCTCTCTTCGCGATCTCCTCGCTCCTCGGCATCTCCTGCGTGCTACGCAGGGAGCGTCGTGTGCTCGGTCAACGCTTACCGCGCCCGTCCTCGGGCTCTAGAGAGTGTCTCATGAGTGTCGACGAGGTTTTCTTCGACCGCGTGGCCCACGACCTGCGTGGCGAGCTCTCGACGATGCTCGCCGGCGTCCACTACTTGCTCCGGTTCGGACGTGATCTCGCGCCTCCGACGCGCGATATGCTCGAGCGGGTGAGCGGCGCCGGCGAGCGGCTCACGCGGATGCTCGCGGAGTTCGACGACGCCGTCTGGCTGCTCGACACCCAGAAGCCGCTCGTGCTCGCGCCGATTCGCTTCGGCGAGCTCGTCGACGAGGTGATGTCGCGCATCGAGCCGGCCGTGAAGACACGCGGCGTGAGGCTCATCCTCGAATTGAACGACGCCGACGCCGCGTCCACGCTCGTCGGCGACGTGGATCTGCTCGCCACGGCGCTCACCTCGGTCGTCGATCTGGCGACCTTGCGCGCGCCCGCGGGCACGGTGCACGTCACGGTCGAAGTCCGGGACGGCGCGCCGATCATGCGCGTGCGGGACGAGGGGGACGCCGTGCCCAAGGACGTGCTCGCCCGCCTCTTCGAGCCCTTCGTCGAGCGGGAGATCGTGCCGCGCGAGACGCACGGCCGGCGCAAGCTGCGGCTCGGTATCGGCTTGCCGATCGCGCGAGCGATCCTCGAAGCGCACGGCGGCTCGCTCGTCGTGGAGCCGAGCGACGCGGGGCTCACGCTCCGCGGCGTGGTCTCCTTGCGCAAGGCCTCCGAGATCCCGCCCGAGCCCGAGAAGGCGCGCGCCGGGTAGCCGCTTGCGACGATCGGACGGGCATGCTCCGCTCGCCCGCATGGCACGCGCGGCGGTCGTCTTCCTGGGTGTTGGGCTCACGCTCCTCGCGGGCTGCTCCGAGCCTGCCGGGGTCGCGCACACGTGCAGCGGCGTCGCGCTCGACGGCGCCCTCGTGATGCTCGCGACGAACCTGCAAGCGAGCGGCCTCGGGCGCATCGACGAGGCCGGCTGCTTGACCGAGATCCCCGACATCGCGCTCGGCGTCGATCCGCTGCTCTCGTCCGGCTTCGGCGGGCCGTTCGTGTGCGTGCGCGACCAGGGGCTCGTCCGCCGTGTCGATCCGGATTCGCTCGCACTCACGCGGACGTGGGTCGCGTTCGGCGAATCCGAGACGACGTTCGAACTCGCGACGGGCGGCAAGGCGGGCGGCCCGCACAACCCGCACGACGCCGACCTCGACGCCGAAGGGAGGTTGTGGGTCGCGCGATACGAGCAGCCCGGCGTCGCGGTGATCGAGCCGGACGGCAGCTTCGGCGGCACGGTGGATCTCTCGATGTTCGCCGACGTCGACGGCCTGCCCGAGATCGAGGCGCTCCGTGTCGTCGGCGATCGCGTGTTCGTCACCGTGCAGCGCCTCGATCGCCGCACGTGGAAGGCGGCGGAGAACGGCGCGCTCGTGGCGATCGACGTGGCCTCGCGCAGCGTCGTCGGCTCTGTCGACCTCGGCGGGAAAAACCCGTTCGGCCGCATGAGGCCGGTGCCGTGGGATCCCGCGGGCCGGACCATGGCGCTGGCGATGCCGGGCGACTTTTACGCGATCGACGACGGGTACGCGGCCGCGATCGTGGATCTCGATACCCTCGCCGTGACGGGCATCGCCGAGGAGAGCACGTTCGAAGGTTCCATCGTCGAAATCGAGCTCGCGGCGCCGGACGAGGCATATGCGATCCTCGCGGGCACGGGGCTCGAGAATGCGACGCGCCTCGTGCGCTTTGATCCGTCCGGAAAAACCGAGCCGATCGTCCTGGCCGATACGCGGGAAGGCGGGCAGGGCGGTAACTACGACTACGGGGGCCTCGCGGTGGTGGGGCGCCACGTTTTCTTGGGCGATAAGGCCCACGGCGCGCCCGCGATCCACATCTTCGAGCGCGCGTCGAGCCGCGAGGTCGGCACCCTCGTCCCGGAGCGCCTTCCGCCCGTGTCGCTCTTGCCCGTGCCCTGACCGTCATCATCCATCCCGCGCGTGGGGGCTCGGCGCGGGCGCACCGCGCCAGGCCCCCGAGCCCCCTTTCGCCCCTGTGCCTCCCGGGCGAACTTCGTTTACCATCGCTGGAAACGCCTTGGCTGACCGCGCCCCTTCATCGATGTTGAGCTCCGCGCTCGCCGAGCGTGGCGTGCCGATGCGTTCCCTCGAAGAGGCGATCGCGCGGCAGGTCGTGCACGGCGGTGACCTCGTGACGAACCTGCTCGAGGTCGGCGGCGCCCGCGAGGAGATGCTCGTGCCGCTGCTCGCCGAGGTGCTCGGCCTCGAAGAGGCGCCCTCGGGCAAACTCCCGCTGCCGGCCGCGCCGGTGTTGCGGCTCGTGCCCGGGGATCTCGCGATCCGGCACGGCATCTTCCCGCTCGCGCTCACGCGGCGGGTCCTCACGATCGCCACCGCCGAACCCCTCTCGCCCGCCGTCGAAGGGGACCTCGCCTTCGCGCTCGCCGTCGAGATCCGGCAGAGCGTCGCGCCCCTCGTGCGGATCCGTCAGGCGATCGCCGAGGCCTACCAGATCCCGCTCGATCGTCGCTTCCTCCGGCTCGTCGCCAAGCTCGAGAGCCGCCCCGATCCGAGCCCGACGGTCGTGCCGCCGCCGCGCAGCACGGAGCCTCCGCGTGGCACCTTTCGCCCGCCGCCCGAGCGCCTCGTGGAGCCTCCCGTCGCCACGCCGCAGCCGCCCACGCAGACGCCGGACACGCTCGTCGCAGGCGCGCCTCCGCCGCTCGCGCCGACGCGCACGAGGCTCTCGGCCACACCGATGGCCGCGCGCGCCGCACGCTCGGATCACCCGAAACCCGTGCCGACGGTCGAGGTCATCGAGCCGAAGCCGGTCGTTGCACCTGGGCCCGCGCCGCGCCCGCTCACCAGCGACGAGATGCCCGAGACCATCGCCGCGCCGCCGGAGCCCACGCCGATCGTGGACGCGGCCGACGAGGAAGAGGCGCCCGTCTCGCGCCGGCCCGAGCGGCTCATGCGACGCGAGTCGAACCGCACCCGCACGAGCGCGAGCGTGCTCCGCCGCGCGGTCACCGGCGAGCGCAAGACACGTGTCGTCGAGGCGCCCGACCGGCGCGCGGCGCGGCCTCGTCGCAAGGGCCCGTTCACCACGGCGATGGCGGAAGAGGAGCTCGGCGAGGCGACCACGACCGACGCCGTCCTCGACATCTTCTTCGCATTCGCCCACCAGTTCTTCGAGTACACGTCGCTCTTCGTCGTGCACGGCGACGTCGCCGACGGGCGTGACGCTGCGGGCCCCGGCGCGGGCGCGGCGCGGCTCATGTCCCTCGCCGTGCCCCTCGGCCGCCCGAGCCTGCTTGCCCTCGCACGCGAACGTAGGGCGCCCGTGATCATGCCGCCCGCCGTCGGCGATCTCGACGTCGAGATCGTCTCCGAGCTCGGTCGATCGGGCCGCACCGAAGCCGGCACACGCGCCGCGGCCGTGCTCGTCCTGCCGATCGTCGTGCGAAACCGGACCGTCGCGCTGCTCTACGGCGACGACGGCGTCGTCGATGTCGAGCTCTCGGCGCTCGGGGACGTCATCGCCATCGCGGGGCTGACCGCCGAGGCGATCGAGCGCGCCATCCTGCGCAAGAAGCGCGGCGGCGCAGGCGGTGACGACGCCCCGGTGAAGCGCGCGCCGAAGCCCGCGCCTCCGCCGCAGGCCCAGGGCGCGGTGCGGCAGGGCGGCCTCGTCGCGCTCGCGCGCGCCTTCGAGCTGCCCGCGCGTCCTGCGGACGCCGCCGATCCTGCACAGTCGCCCGCGGCCGAGCCGAAGTCCCCGCCGGCGGCCATCTCCTCGATCGCCGTGACCTTGCCGTCCGCCTCGGCGATGGCGCCGGCCGTGCTCCATGCGAGCCCGCCGTCGGCGGCAGCGGCGGCGGCCTTGCCACGCGCGGGCGAGACCTCCTTCGCGGGTGTCGCTTCGAGCCAGCCGAGCGCCGCGCCCCGGCCCGCCCCCGCGTCTCCGCGTGCGGCGTCTGCGGCCCCAGCGCCCCCGGCCCCAGCGCCGTCGTCCCCCGCGCTCGTGGAGACGCTCCAGAGCCCCACACCCGCGCCGGACGCGGTCGTCCCCCGCGTCGAGCCCCTCGCCCAGCGCTCGCCCGACTCCGACACCACCTGGGACCTCTCCAACCGCCGCGGCGGCCCCGCGTCCCGTCGCCGTCGCACGCCCCTCGGCGTCGTCGCCACGGGTCGCCTGCGCCTCGGCCCCACCACGCCACCACCGCCGCCCCTCACGGACGTCGCCCGGCTTCCGGAGGTCGGCCCAGCGCCCGCGGCAGCCCCGCCCCCGCGCGCCGCCCGCCGCGCCGTC
>NZ_JARZHI010000051.1:0-75714 GCF_029946465.1 Polyangium sorediatum | reverse complement strand
CGCATGCCCAAACTCCTCCTCCGCCCACGCTTCCGCCGACGAGGCCGTCTTTGCATCCAACATCTCCCCCTCTAAATGTCGTCAGAGGGGGCGAATGTACCGATGGGAGATGGGACCAATGCTCAGGGCACGGCCTGGACCGAAGGTGGAAGAACTGCGCATTGCGCAGTTCTTCCAACGGGCCCGGTGGCAAGACCATGGACGTGGGTTCCAAGCTGGCGACGGGTACGTTGCCAGTTGAAACGTCAGCGCTGCTGTTTTGGTCGGCAGTGTCGTCGCCGGTCTTGACCCTGGCTGTTCGATGAACTGCGCATCGCGCAGTTCATCGACCCCGCGTCCAGCGCTTGCGCTGGTCCGGGTCCAGGGGCGGATAGCCCCGGTGGGGCCTGGGGCAAAGCCCCAGCTCCGCGCTCCCAGGCATTGAGATCAGCCGAGCGCGCGTCCCACGAAGAACGGCCCCATCTGGCTGATGAACTCGCTCGTTTGTCGCGTCTTCCGCATCGACTGCACGATGTGCGAGAGCGGGTGCAGCTCCTTGCCCACGAGGCCGATCACGAATTCGTTGTCCCGCGCGTCGAGCCCGTGGCATGCGAGCCGGATGTCGTGCGCCAGGTCCTTCGCTCCGTAGGCTTTTCCGATCGTCCCGTGCTCGCGCAGGATGGAACCTTGCTCCCGCGGCTCGAGCTTCGCGAAGGCCCCGCTCCGCCGCAGCGGATACCAGATGGCCCACGGCCATGCCGGGTTCGCCGCCGTCTCGGCCGGACGCCGGAGCAACCAGTATTCGAGATCCTGCTCGTAGCCCGTCGAATACGTTCGTCCGAGCATCGTCATGTCGGGGCGCAGCGAAACGGCCGGCCCTGATTCCACGAGCGCTGGACGCACCACCTCCACGAACACCCCGGGATCCTCGCTCCACGTCAGCAACCCGAAGCTCAGCGGATCGTTCACGTCCTCGTAGACGACCGCGCCCACGCCTTTGCTCGTGATTGCGGCGCGGATGGCCTGCGCGTGCGTGCGTAGCTCGGACAGCTTCGAGAGCCCCGGCACCTGGTAGACCAGGAGCTGCATGAACAGCCGCCGATCCATCGTTTGCGGCTGCCCGTCCCGCGGCGCGCCGCGCTCGCTCACGTCGATCGAGGGCAGCTCTTCGCTGCCCTGGCCATGGCCGTGTCCGGCGGGCCGGCCGCCCGGAGTCGCTTCGCTCATGCTGCAAGGGCTACCTGCCTCGGCGGCTGGCTGCAAGGCCGGATCGGCCGCCGCGGCGGCACCATGCTAGAAGCCCAAGATATGGAGACGAGCACGCTCAAGGCGGCACTTCTCCCCGAGCGGGAGAACCTCATCGAGACCTTGATCGGCGAGATGCTCGAGGTGGCCCCGTTTTACGCCGCGTTTCCGCGAAGCGCGCAGCTCGCCATGGCCGCCCGCTTGATCGATCTCTACCTCGACGCCCTCGACGAGCTCAGGCCCGAGGCGCTGCGCACCTTCGGGATCGAGATCTTCACGCGCAGACAGGAGCAAGGCGCGTCGCTCCTCGAGGTCCTCCACGGCGTCTCCATCGGCCGCCGCACCATGTCCCGCATCGCCCTCCGCAGCCTGCCCACGGCCGCGCTCGCCGGGGAGGTCCTCGTGCGCGCCGAGCAGGTCGCCGATGAGCTCGTGCGCACTGCCGTTGCCGTCTACGAGAAGCGTCGCGACACCGAGCGCCGCGCCTTCGAGGCGCTCGAACAGCGCTACCAGGACCTCTACCAGCGCACCCCGGCCCTCATGCACTCGCTCGATCACGAGGGCCGCCTCACGACCGTGAGTGATCGCTGGCTCGAGTTCCTCGGCTACACCCGCGACGAGGTCCTCGGCCGCCGCTCGATCGAGTTCGTCACCGAGGAGACGCGCAAGCGCGCCCTCGCCGAGCACTTCCCGCGCCTCCGACGCGAGGGGCGCGTCGACGGCGCCGACGCCCAGTTCGTCAAGAAGACCGGCGAGGTCGTCGACGCCCGCTTGTCGAGCGTCGCCGTGCGCAACGAGCGCGGCGAGATCCAGCAGATCCTCGCGGTCTTCGAGGACGTCACGGCCGAGGTCCAGGCCATGCGGGCGCTGCGCGAGAGCGAGGAGCGATGGCGTGGGCTCACCGAGCTCGCTCCGCTCCCGCTCGCCGTGCACAAGGGCGGCGTGTTTCTTTGGGTCAACGAGGCCCTCTCGCGGCTCCTCGGCGTGCCGCGCGACGAGCTCGTCGGGATGAACGTCCTGCGCATCGTCCACCCCGCCGATCACGCGCTCCTCATCGATCGCCTGCGAAAGAGCAAAGATGGCCGCATCGCGCTCCCGCCGATCGAGGAGCGGTACCTCCACGCGGATGGCAGCGTCATCTATGCGGACGTCGCCGCGCGGCCCATCCTCTTCGAGGGCGAGGAGGCCACGCAGATTGCGGTCGTCGACGTGACGGCGCGCAAGCACGCGGAGGACGTGCAGCGGCAGAACGAGGCCCAGGCGCGCCTCATCGAGGCCCAGGAAGAGACCCTCCGCGCGCTCTCCACGCCGCTCATCCCCATCGGCGAGGGCATCCTCGTCACGCCGCTCATCGGCCGCATCACGGGTGATCGCGCCGCGGGCATCCTGGAGACGATCGCGGCGGGCGTGGTCGCCCAGGGCGCGCGCGTGGCCATCGTGGACGTCACGGGCGTCCCCGAGGCCGATGTGTCCGTCGCCGAAGCGCTCGTCCGGGTCGCGCAGGCCATCCGCCTCCTCGGCGCCGAGGTCGTCATCACCGGCATCCAGCCCTCGATCGCCCGTACGCTCGTCGACCTCGGCGCCGATCTCGGCAGCCTGGCGACGCGCGCCACCCTTCGTGATGGTATCACCTACGCCCTCCGACACTCGTCGCGGCGGCGCCTATGAACACGACCGACCTCTTCCTCTCGCTCACCCCGCACAAGGTCCTCGAAGCCGTCGAGGACGCGGGCTTCCCCGTAAACCCGCTCTGTTACCCGCTGAACTCGTTCGAGAACCGCGTCTACGAGGTCGAGCTCGAAGATCGCTCCCGGCTCGTCGCGAAGTTCTATCGACCGGGCCGCTGGAGCCCCGAGCAGATCCTCGAAGAGCACCTCTTCCTCGCGGATCTCGCCGAGGCTGAGGTCCCGGTGTGCCTCCCTCGAACGCTGCGCGGCGGCGGCACCCTCGGCACGATCGACGGCATCTCGTATTGCCTCTTTCCGCGCATGGGCGGCCGCGCCCCGGACGAACCCGACAGCGACCTCCTCGAGCGCCTCGGCATGCTCGCGGCGCGGATCCACAACGTCGGCGCCGCGCGGCCGGCTGCGCACCGCGTCCGCCTCGAAGCGGACACGTTCGTCCGGCAGAACGTCACCTTCCTCCGCGACAAGGGCTCGATCCCGGCGCGCCTCCTCGTGCGGTACGAGCGCGCTGCGCGCACCATTGCGGACTTCGTCGACGAGGGGATCCAAGGCACGGCCGTCCACCGCATTCACGGCGACCTGCACCTCGGGAACCTGCTCCTGCGCGATGGCGTGCTCTCGGTCGTCGATTTCGACGACATGGTCGTGGGCCCGGCCGTGCAGGACCTCTGGTTGCTCTTGCCCGGCGAGGGCGTCGAGGCGCGTATCGCGCTCGAGAGCTTCCTCGAAGGGTACGAGGTCCTCCGCGCCTTCGATCGGAAAAGCCTGCGCCTCGCGACGCCGCTCCGTGGCTTGCGCCGTGTCCATTATGCCGCCTGGATCGCCCGCCGCTTCCACGACCCCATCTTCCCGCGCACGTTCCCCCATTTCGGCACCGAGGCGTACTGGGAGGAGGAGACGCGGGATCTCGAGCTGATCGTCCAGATGATCACCCAGGAGCGCGGGGGCTTCGAGGCATGACCACGTTCGTCGTCTTCGATTTCGAGGCCATCCTCGACGCGGGCAACCCGCTCCCCGAGGGCGCCGATCCGGATCGCGTGCCCGCCGTCTCCCACCTCGCGATCGTCTCCGGCGCCACCCTGGCCCTCGTCGTCGAGGATGGAGGGGTCCGCGTCTTCGCGCCGCGCCTGCTCGGCGGGCCGAATGGCGGCGACGAACCGGCGATCGTCCGTGATTTCGTCAAACGTGTGGGCGACAAGCGCCCCGTGCTCGTCTCGTGGAATGGCCGCGGCTTCGACCTGCCGCTCGTCCTCGCCCGCGCGATTCGCCACGGCGTCGTCGCGCCCTGGCTCTGGAACCGCGACTTCGAGGATCGTTATCGCGGGCAAAACCACCTCGATCTCCAGGACGCCGTCAGCATGCGCGGCGCCGGCCGCGCCTCGCGCATGGCCTCCTTCGCGTGCCTCTGCGGCTGGCCGGGCAAGGTCGGCGTCGACGGCTCCGACGTCGAGGGCTTATGGGCGAGCGGCGAGGAGGGGCGCGAGGCCGTGCGCCGCTACAACCTCGCCGACGTCGCCTCCGAGGCCGCGATCCTTTTGCGCCTCCTCGTTTGCCGCGGTGATCTCACGCTCCACGAATACCGCGACGCCGCCCGCGCGCTGCTCGCGCACGTCGACGGGGACGAGCGCCTCGCCGTGCTGCGCCCCGCGATCAACCGTGAGATCTTTCTTCTTGCCGATGCTGCGGAAGGCGAGGGGCAGGGCGCGATCTCGAATCCGGAAGGCGAACCGGCCGCTCACGCCTTCCGGTAATGCTCGACGCTCTTGTACCGCATCGCATACGCGCCGAACGCGAGCGCGAACACGAACGCAAAGCCCGCGAAGAAGAACATCTGGAACGCGGTCGTCGACAGGCCCGTGGTCTCCGAGATGGCGCTCGTGAACCGCTCGTTCTTCATGCCGGCGTTCACGAGCAGCACCCATAACCCTCCGACGGTGACCGAGAGCGACCAGAAGCTCATCAGCGTGCCCTTCATCTTCGCCGGCGCCTGGCTATAAGCGAATTCGAGGCCCGTCGTGGAGACGAGCACCTCGCCGACCGTGAGGATCGTGTACGGCAGGAGCTGCCACAGGATCGAGACCTTCTCGCCCGCGTCGATCCAGCGCTGGAGCACGCCGATCACGATCCACGAGACGCCCGCGATCGCGATGCCCGCCGTCATGCGCCGGAGCTGCGTCGGGTTCACCCCGAGCTTCCGGAGCAGCGGATACAAAACGGCATTGTTGAACGGAATCAGCAGCATCACGAGCAGCGGGTTCACCGCCTGCATCTGCGACGCCGTCTCCAGGATGCTCCACCCGGGCAGCACCATCGCCTTGCCCTGGATGATCCACGTCGACGCTTTTTGATCAAAGAGCGACCAGAACGGCGTCACCAGCGCGAAGACCACGAGCACCTTCATCACCGAGCGCACGCCTTCGACGTCCTCGTCCGGGTGCGCCCCGCGCGCCGCTTCGAGCGAGAGCACCACGCCCGGACCCGCGAGCACGAGGAAGACCACGAGCGCGAGGCAAAACGACGCGACGAACCCGAGCGTCGGAACGAGGAAAAACGAGCCGATGAACCCGAGTGCCCCGAGGACCGCGAGCGCGCGCCCCACCCCGCGGCCCTTTTTCAGCGCCGTCCACGCGATGCTGCCGAAGGAATGGGGATCGGCGGGGGAGGGGGGGACGACGACGTACTCCTTGCGCCCCATCCAGAAGATGAGCGTCGCGAGGAACATCAGGATGCCCGGGATCCCGAACGCGATGGCCGGCCCCCAGTGCTTGAGGGCCCTCGGCATGAGCTGCGAGGCGAAAAACGAGCCGAAGTTGATCACCCAGTAAAACGCCTCGAACACCACGCGCGCCAGGTGCTTGTTCGACTGGTCGAACTGGTCGCCGACGAACGACGACACGCACGGCTTGATGCCGCCCGAGCCGAGCGCGATCAGGAAGAGCCCCGCGTAAAACCCCGTCTTGTTCCCCTCGAAGACCGCGAGGCAGCCGTGCCCCACGCAGTAGAGGAGCGAGAGCCAGAAAATCGTGCGGTACTTGCCGAGGAAGCGATCCGAGATCCACCCGCCGAGCAGCGGGAAGAAATAGACGCCCATCACGAAGATGTGGAAGACCTCCTTCGCGGCCCCCGCCCGATCCTTCTCCACGAGGTCGAGCAAGAGATACCCGATCAGGAAATCCGTGAGGATGTTCCGCATCCCGTAGAAACTGAAGCGCTCGCACGCCTCATTTCCGATGATCGACGGGATCGACTTCGGGTATTTTCCGTTTTGGGTGGTGATCCGGGGCTCTTCCGAAACTTCGGTCGTCATCGTGCGCGGCGCGTATCCTTCCGGGGATCGCCGCCCGAGACAAGCACATTCGATTGCAGCGCGCGGTAGCGCTCCCAGAACACCTCGTTCGGCTCGACGCCCTGTTCGTCCCGGCTGAGCGCCGGCAAGATGCGCTCCAGGAAATACATGTCGAGCTCGCCCTTGCCCTTGACCGACACCGCCCCGCGCGCCGTCAGCTCGAAAAAGTCCTTCACCCGGTCGTACGTCATGCGCGAGACGTTGATGCGCCAGAGCTCCCCCGACGACTCCATGCGGCTCGCCGTGTTCACCGTGTCGCCCCACACGTCGTAGGCGAACTTCTTCGCGCCGACCATGCCCGCCATGACCGGCCCCGAGTGCACGCCGATACGCACGCCCTGGAAACACGCGTCGTGCCCCTCCACGTCGCGTCGGATCCGGAGCGCGAACAAACAAGCGTCGACGGCGTGCGTCCGCGTCGGCGCCGGCAGTCCCCCCGCGGCCATGTACGCATCGCCGATCGTCTTCAGCTTCTCCACGCCCGAGCGATCCGCGATCGCGTCGAAGCGACAGAAATACGCGTCGAGCGTGGCGACGAGCGCCTCGGGCGGCATGGTCGCGGCCTTCGCCGTGAAGCCCACGAAATCGGCGAATACGATGGTCGCCTCCTCGTGGAAGACGGGCTTGACCGAGCCCTCCCGCGTGAGCTCACCGGCGATCGGCGCCGGCAGGATGTTGCAGAGCAAGGAGTCGATCTTCGCCTTGTCCCGCGCGATCTCCTCGGACTGATGCTGGATCGTGCTCCCCTTGGCCCAGCCTTGCCGCCGCAGCCGGTCGCTGAGGTGCACGAAGACCCCGGAGACGAGGGCCGCGGCGCTGAGGTCCTGGAGCGAGTAGTTGCGCTCGGGCCCCTCGAAGTCCATGCCCGCGAGTTTGCCCGTCCCCCAGAAGACGAGAATCGCCGCGCCGAGCATGCCCCACGCATACCGCCGCCGCAGCGGCGCGAGCGGCACGAGCATGAGAACGAACAAGAACCCGCCGAGGTAAGGGCTTTTGCCGCTCGTCAGCCCCGTGATGAGCCCCGTCGCGCACTCGAGGCACAAGCAGAGCGCGAAGAGCGCGCGGCTCGCGTGGCGTGGCGCCGAGGGGAAGAGCGAAAAGAGGATCGCCAGGAGGCCCGCCATGGTGAGGCTGAGGCGAAGGAGGAAGAGCGACGGGATCTCGGGGTGGAGCGCCTCGTCGAGCCGCAGGTAAGGTAGCCAAGCGAGCGCGCAGATGAGCCCCGAGACCCGCAGGATCTTCCACGACTGAAAGGCAAGCTCGGCGTCGAACGACTCCGGGTAGCCGCCCTGGCGCTCCCCCGCGCCGAAGAGCCACACGAGGGCTTTCTCCGCGCCCGCCATGCCTCGACCCTAGCAAGCCGAAGGCCGCCTCCGCAACGACGTTCGTGCAGGAGAAAATTACATCCGCCTCAGCGGAGCTCGAACACGAGCTTTCCGATCTTGCGGCCCGTCCCGGCGAACTTGATCTTCTCGATGATCTTCACCATGCAATCGACGACCTCCTCGCCTTTCTCGTTTGGCGGGGCAATGCCCACGGCGATCGGCCGGCCATCGATGCGCAGGTACGTCGTGACCCCGAAGACCGCACCCCACGTGCCGCGCTTGCGGCATTTCGTGGTCTCCTTGGCGGCGAGCGTGATGGCCGTCTTGTGCTTCGCCGGATCGAGATCCTTCGGCGCCTGGGAAGGATCGAGGTCGAACGATTTCTCGGCGAGCCCATCCCCCCCGACGGGCAAAGGCCAGCTCTTCACGCGGGCCGCGTCGAGCAGGCATTTTTCGGTGTCTCGATCCCCGAGCGTGGTCTCCCCGAGGTACACCCACTTCACCACGCCCTGCGGATCGATGCGGAGCTTCATCTTGAAATGCCCGCCGAGCGCGCTCACCTTCGCGGCGCCCTTGGCAAAACAAGACTGAATCGAGTCCTGCATCTTGCCGAACGAGCGCTCCACGGCCTCCTCGTTGAGGCCCCCGATCTCCGATTGCGTCTGCGCCGCGGGGCGTGGCGCCTCGGCGCTCGTCTCCACGGGCGCGGCCGCCTTCGGGGGCGGAGGAGGTTCGGCCGCGCAGGCGACGACGAGCGCAGCGGAGGCGGCGAAGGCGAGGCGCGACGGTCCCACGCGATCGGCCCTACCATGACGGACGCGGGCCGGAAATACCCGCCGCGCGCTGTTCGTTCCTGCCGCTCGATGGAGTTGACACGCGCGTCCCGTCCGTCTTCTTTTGCACCCACCATGTCGCGAACCTCGCTCGCCGTCCTCGTCGCCGCCGTCGTCGCCTCTGCCGGGTGCGGCGCGGGCACGCCGGTGTATCCGCCTCGCCCGCCGGCCACGCCTGGCGAGCCCGTCTCCGATCCCGTCCCCTCGCGTGTCGTCGTGCACGCGACGATCACGGGGGCCCACCTCCAGCGTGAGCTCGAAACGGCCGTCCCGCGCACGGGGGAGGGCACGTTCCCGATGCTCGGCAACGAGCGCAGGTACACGTGGAACCGCGGGGGCATCACGGTGCGCTTCAACCAGGGCCGCATCGCGCTCGACCTGCACGTCGACGCGAACGCGGAGATGCCCATTGGCAGCCTCGACGTCCCGCTCGAGTTCTCGATCCTCGCCGAGCCCGTGGTCACGAGCGAGTACAAGGCGAAGCTGCAATCCCTCGAGGTCACCGTGAAGAGCGATGACCGCGTGATCAAGGCTGCGGACGCGGCGGCCGACATCCTCGGCAAGGTCAAGGCGGCGGTGAAGGAGAAGCTCGAGGCGTTCGAGTACGACCTCTATCCGACGCTCGCCGAGGCCCACGGCCGCTTGTCGCGCCCCATCGAGCTGCCGCTCGGCGACGCGAACGGCTGCGCGGCGCTCCAGGTCGTCTCTGTCGAGGCGGGGCCGACGGTCCTCGCGGGGGGCTTCGAAAAAGACCTCGCGCTCGTCGTCGCGCCTTCGGTCACGATCCCCTGCGCGCCGCCGAATCCCGACGCGAAGCTCCCGCCGCTCGCCAACGTCGCCACGCTCCAGCCGGGCCCGTTCACGGTGACGGTGCCGATCGTCGCCAAGTACGACGAGCTCGCGAAGGCGATGGGCCTCGTCTTCACCGACGGGAAGTTCTTCTTCTCGAAGGAGCACCCGAAGCTCTACATGGAGAAGCCCGAGATCTACGCCGCGAAGGATCAACTCGTGCTCAAGCTCCACATCGCGGGGCACGTCGACAACCCCGTCAGCCTGGACCTCGACGGCGACCTCTTCATGACCGGCCACCCGACGGTCGTGGACAACGAGCTGCGCATCCCGGATCTCGAACCGACCATCGAGACGAAGAGTTTTCTCTTCAAGCTCAAGGCCTCGATGGATGGGGACAAGATCCGGGATCAGGCGCGTGATGCGCTGCGGCTCGACATCGGCGAGCGGCTCAAGGCGGTGCGCGACAAGCTCTCGAACGACATCTCGTTCGCGAGCGGCCAGGGCTGCATGAAGGCCCAGGTGCACAAGATCGAGGTCAGCAGCGTGCATGTGCACGGCACGTACATGCGCGTCTACGTGACCACGAACGCGATCGCGTCGGTCTACATGCCCTGTCCGTGAACCACCCCTCATGGTAGGTTGGTGCATGCGCGCCTCCCTCCTCGTGGCCCTCCTTCTTGCTGGTTTCTCGGTTTCCTGCGCGTCGGCGGACGACGGATCCATCCGGCCGGAGCCGCCCGCCGAGACGCCGAAGGTCACGGCGCCGCTGCCCCCGGAGTTCGCGCAGCTCGGCGAGCCTTGCCCCGCGTCGCAGGAGCCTCCGACCTCCGCGGCTCCGTCCGTCTGGTGCGGGAAGGACGGCCGCGTCGGCGTCGTGACCGTGTATCGACGCACGGGCTTGCCGGAGGGCGCGCAGAAGCTCGCGGGCTCGATGGGCAACGTGCAGGTGGTCATCGAGCCCGAGCGCGTGTGGGTGCAACACACGTGCTTCTATTGCCGGCAGTTCACCGAGGAGACCGGCGTCGTGCACCTCGCGTATGCGACGGACGAGCAGATCATGCAGTTCCAGAGGCACGCGGAGCTCGAGAACCAATCGCCCCTGCGCGACGCGGATGCGTGGCGCGGGGCGATCGCGGCGTGGAAGCCGAAGCAATGAAGCGCGCGCCCTGCGGGGCGCGCTCGACGTTCCTTGTTCTTTCCGGTTTGCTCGAACAGGGCCATCGGTTCGATGCTGCCCCGGGGGGGTTCGCGTCATGAAGCATGGGGACGTGCTGGCGGGGCGCTTTCTCGTCGAGCGCCTGGCCGGCCGTGGGGGGATGGGCAAGGTCTATCGCGCGCTGGATCAATGGACCGGACAGCCCGTCGCGGTGAAGGTGCTGCCCGGTCTCTCCGGGGACGCGGCCCGATTCATGCGGGAAGCGCGGCTGCTCTCGTCCTTCGCGCATCCGCGGATCGTACGGCACGTCGCGCATGGATCGATATCCACGAGGGAGCCTTATCTGGTGATGGAGTGGCTCGAGGGGGAAGACCTCGGCGCGCGCCTCGCCCGGGGACCGCTCGACCTGGCCGACGTGGGGCCGCTGATCGTGGAGGTCGCCGAGGCGCTGGGCGCCTTGCACGAGCGGGGGATCGTCCATCGCGACCTCAAGCCGGGCAACATCTATCTCCCGGAGGGGCGCCTCGTCGGCGTGAAGCTCCTCGATCTGGGAATTGCTCGGAGCGACATGTCGTCGCGGATCACGGATTCGGGCATTCTCCTCGGGACCGCCTCGTACATGGCGCCGGAGCAGGCGAATGGCGGGAAACACGTCGACGCGCGCGCAGACGTGTTTTCGCTGGGCTGCGTGCTCTACGAATGCCTGACCGGCGAACGGGCTTTTGACGGCGCGACCTTCCTGGCCATCCTGACGAGGATCCTCTTCGAGGAACCACCGAGCGTTCGTGAGAAGCGCCCGGAGCTCCCCGCTCCGCTTCATGACCTCATGGCGCGGATGCTGTCGAAGTCGCCGGAGGCGCGCCCCGCGCAGGGTCGGGCGGTGGCGGACGAGCTGCGGGCGTTCGACGATCTCGTGAAGGTCGCGACGGCAGGCACGGTGGAGGCGACGCGGGCGCCGGCGCTGACCGGCTGGGAGCGACGCGCGGCGGCGATCATCTTCATGGGCCCCGCGCCGGCGGAGGCGGCAGCGGAGGCGCAGGCGCGTGATGCGCGTATCGCGGCGGAAGCGGCGGCGCATGGTGGGCGCCTCGAGCGGCTCTTCGACGGCTCTTGGGTGGTGCTCCTGTCGGACGCGCAGGTGGCGACGGATCTGGCGGCGCAGGCGGCGCGTTGTGCGCTCGCGCTTCGCCGGCATGCCGAGGGGCGACGGATCGCGCTGGCGCTCGGGCGGAGCGAGAGCACGGGGCGGCTCGCCTTGGGGCCGGCGATCGATCGGGCCGCGCGGAGGCTCGGGGACATGGACGCGCATGCGCGGAGCGAGCACATCGCGCTGGACGAATCGGCGGTGGGGCTGCTCGATGCGCGGTTCGAGGTGGCGGCGCACGACGGTGTCTTTTTCCTGCGAGGCGAGCGTGACCTCGCCGAGCCCCGCACCCTCCTCGGCAAACCGACGCCTTGCGTGGGGCGGGACCGCGACCTCGACCGTATCGAGGGGTTGTTCAGCGAATGCGTCGACGAGGCGCAGCCGACGGCCGTGCTGGTGACGGCGCCCGCGGGGATGGGGAAATCGAGGCTCGGGCGGGAGATCGTGCAGCGCCTTCGAATGCGCGACGAGGCGCCCTCGATCTGGATGGCGCGTGGCGAGCTCCTCGGCGCGGGCTCGGCGCTCGGGATGTTGTCGGAGCTCGTGCAGGCGGCCTCCGGGATTCGAGGGGGGGACCCGTTTTCGGTCCGGCGGGAGAAGCTCCGCGCCGCGGTCGAGAGGCGCGTCCCTTCGCGTGCGTGCGCGCGGGTCACCGTGTTCCTCGGCGAGATCCTCGGTGTGTTCTTCCCCGACGAGGGCCATGGGCAGCTCCTCGCGGCGCGGCGGGACGCGCAGCTCATGGGGGAGCTCATGCGGGAGGCCTTTCTCGATTTCCTGCGCGCGGCGTGCGAGGCGAACCCCGTGCTCGTCCTCCTCGAGGATCTGCACTGGGGCGACGGGGCCACGGTGGGGATCCTCGACGCGGCGCTGCGTGAGCTCCGGGAATGCCGCTTCTTCGTGCTCGCGTTCGGGCGCCCCGAGGTCCGGGAGCGGTTTCCCAGGCTGTGGGTAGACCGAAACGTCCAGGAGCTCCGCCTCGGCCAGCTCAGCAAGAAGGCGAGCGGAGAGCTCGTGCGGCATGTGCTCGGGGATCACGTCGGGCCGGAGACCCTCGCGCGTATCGTGGGGCTCGCCGACGGAAATGCGTTTTACCTGGAGGAGCTCATCCGCCGGGTGGCCGAGGGCAAAGGGGAGGACCTGCCCGAGACGGTGGTGGCCATGGTGCAGTCGCGCCTCGCGGGGCTCGACGGCGCGTCCCGGCGGCTCCTGCGCGCCGCGAGCATCCTCGGCGAGACGTTCTGGGCGGGGGGCATCTCGGCGATGCTCGGCGGCGTGATGGATACCAGGGTCGGCGAGGATTGCTTGCGGAACCTGGTCGAGGGGGAGGTCGTGACGAAGCGGCGCGAGAGCCGTTTTGCTGGGGAAACGGAGTATACGTTCCGGCACGCGCTCCTGCGCGAGGGGGCCTATGCGATGGTGACGGACGAGGACCTCGCGCTCGGCCATCGCATCGCGGGCGAATGGCTCGAGCGGCGCGGCGAGTCGGATCCGCTCGTGCTCGCGGAGCATTTCGAGAAAGGCGGGGAGGGGGAGAGGGCCGCGGCGTGTTATCTCCGGGCGGCGCTCCTCGCCTGCTGGGGCGGGGACTCCGAGACGGCGTTCGTGCATGTCGAGCAGGGCCTCGCGGCGGGAGCGTCGAAGGAGGTCCGCATCAAGCTGCTCGGCGTGTATTGCGAAGCGAGCGCGTGGGCGCTGAGGGACGCCGAGCAGGCCGTGCGTCGCGCGGATGAGGTCCTCTCGACGGCTCTGCCTGGCAGCCCGTCGTGGGCGCAGGCGGGGTTCATGAAGGTCGCGGGGTGCGCGTTCCTCGGGAGGATCGACGACCTCGTGGCCGCGCTCCCGACCTTGCTTTCGGCGGAGCCCGATCCCGAGGCGCGGAGCATGATGATCACGACGGTCACCTCCTGTTCGTTCCTCCTCGACGTGGTCGGGATGTTGCGGGTCGGAGAGCCGGCGCTCGCGCGTGGCTTCGCGTTATGCGCCGACGCCGAGGCGACGGATGTCGCGGCCAAAGCGACGCCGGCTCGTTACCTTGCATTGCGATGCAATTATGCGGACGAGGACCCGTGGCGAGCGCTGCAATACGCGCTCCAAGCGCTGCACCCGTCGGTCCTCGGGAACGGGCGTCTGGATGAGACCGCGCGGGTCCACCTGGCGGTCGCCTACACGCTCCTGGGTGCATTCTCGGACGCCGAGAGCGCCTGGGGCGACATAACCCTCGGGGCCTTCGATCTTGGTTACCTCTCCTCCAATCGACCTTTCGTGCAAGCCTGGGCGAGCGCCGATCGCGGGGATCTCGGGGAGGCGCGCCGCCGTGCCGAGGAGCTCGTCGCGTTTGGCCGCACCTCCGGTCGGGCGCTCGACGAGGGGCGGGGGCGCTGGGCGCTCGCCGAGGTGCTGCGCCGCGCGGGGGAGCTCGAGCGGGCGGACCAGGAGATAAAGGCCGCCCTGCCGATGGCCATCCCGCTTGATCAGCCCGGCATGCTCGCGACGCTCGCGGCGCTGCGGCTCGCGCAGGACAGGCCCCACGAAGCGCTCGCCGTGGCGCGAGAAGCGATGGCGAAATACGAGACCATGCGTGCATGCAGCATGTTCTTCCGGAGTGCCTTCCTGCGCGTCGTCCACGCGGAATGCCTGCAAGAGACGGGCAACCACGAGGCCGCGAAGGCGGCCCTCGCGGACGCAAAAGAATGGCTCTTGGCCATCGCCGCCAAGATCGGCGACGACAGATACAGGAAGAGCTTCCTGGAGAACGTGCCCGAGAACCGCAGGATCCTGGAGTTCGCCCAGGGACTGCGTGAGGGGGCTTAGGGCTTGCCGAGCCCCTTGAGCCAGCCGTCCACGTGCACGGAGATGTCCGCGCCCGTCTCGGCTTGAATCGTGTCGATCATGTCCTGCATGTGGGCCGCGCGGTTCTTGTACGTCCCGTAAAACTTCGCGAGCGCTGCGTCGAGCTTGTCCCGCCCGACCTGGGCCTCCACGGCCCGGTAGAAGAACGCGCCTTTCATGTAGGTGACGTTCGACCACAAGGGATGCGTGATGAGATCGATCGTATTGCACGTATCCAGCATGAGGACCGTGTCCTCGTCCTGGATCACGTCGTCGAGCCTCGTCTGGTAATCGCTCCAGATCTTCTCGCCAGCGGCCTGTCCGGCCACGGCCTCCAGCCCGCGCGCTGCGAGGTACGAGGCCGTGCCCTCGGAGAGCACGAAATCCTCCCAGCAAGAGATTCGCACGCCATTGCCGAACCAGCCGTGCGCCGCCTCGTGCGCGTGCACCTCCGGATCGTTCATCGCGTCGCGCGCCACGTGCCAGTAGGGGTGGTGCTCCATGCCGCCGTACGCGCCCGGCCCCCAATCCGCGGACACCGACGCGACCGCGCCGCCGAACGAGTAGGATCCATACGTCGTCTCGAACCAATCGAAGACCGCCGCGAGATCCTTCGTTCCCTCGGCCGCGGCCGCGTCCTCCCCGGGCAGGTGATACACGCCCACCTTCGTGCCCGCCTTCGTCGTGCCGAGCGCGACGTACGTGTAGACGCCGAGCGCGAAGGCCGGCATGTACGTGGGCGCGTCGGCCGGGATCTCGTTCGGGAAGACGGCCTGCTTGCCCGAGGGCACGCCCGCGAGCGCCATCTCGAAGCTCACACCCTCCGAGGGCACGGATTTGCACGGAAAGAGGTTCCCGCAGAAGCGCGGCCACAGGAACGAGACGCCCTCGGCGAGATAGCCGTCGAAGTTCTTTTGCGTGGTGTACGTATACTTGATATCGAGCGTGGTGTTCTCCGCGCTCTCTTTTACGCCCACGTCGAGCCTGCCCTCTTGGACCGCGTATTCGAGCTGCCCGCTCGAATCCTCGACGCTCTGGATGACGAGGCCGTCGACCTCGAACGAGGCGCCCGGCTTTTCCGCGGGCGCGAGCACGATGGTGGCTTCGCCGGTCAACGCGGTGACATCGAGGGCGAGCGCGGTCGAGAGGATGTCACGGTCGAGGTTTTGCGTCGGCGCGACGGGGATGGGGCCGGGCTCCGGCCCCTTGCCGCTGTCGCCGTCTCCGCAGCCGGCGAGGAGGAAGAGGGGGATCGAGGCCCAAGCGAGCGTGAAGAGGTGCTTCATCGGGCCAGGGTACGAGCCGGGTGGCGCGCAGGTCAATGACGCTGGCCCGGGGCATTTTGGTGGGTGGGCATTGCTTCTTCGCACCTGCTCGGCCCCCCGAGCCGCGGGGGTCGTAGGCTCCTCCGATCTGCTTGCCGAGCCACGTGGTCCCCCTCGGCTTCTCCTCGGACCTGCTCGAACCCTCGGAGCGACCCCCCTCCGCGCAGGTCGGACCTGCCCCTAACACCCGAGCCCACCCTGTCCGAGCAGGTCGGACCTGCCCGCAACACCCGAGCCCACCCTGTCCGAGCAGGTCGGAGAAGCTCGCTTGGGCAGGTGTTGGCGTACGCCAGCAGGTCGGAGAAGCTCGGCGTGGGCGCGGGGCGGCGCCGGGGACATGCTCGGCTCTTGTCTCGTGTGCCGGCGGAGGGGGATCCGGGCAGGTCGGAGGAGCTCGTCGGACGGGGCGGCGGGGGAGGGGAGCAGGTTCGAGGAGCTACGGGGTGGCGGCCGTCGCCTCGGTGGCGGAGGGCGGGGGAGGAATCTCGGGCGAAGCCTTGCCCTTTTGCGCCTGGGCGGCGCTCTTTTCGAGGAGGTCGAAGTAACCGAAGACACGTGCGTCGATGTCTTTGGGCAGGCTCGGATCCTCCTGGAGCTCCAGGGCGAGGTTCTTCCGTGTGCGATTGAGGAGGCCGATGACCTCCCCGCGGAGGCGGGTCGCGTCTTTGCGGGTCTTCGTTTCGAGATCGGCGCGGGCGCTGAGGAGAGAATCGATGGCGACGCCGGCGTTCAGGAAACGATCGGCCCACTCGTGGAGCGTGCCGCCGCCGGCGACGGGGAACAACGCGAGCTCCGATTGCAGGCTCGCGAGCGCCGGCTTTCGGTCCATGGCCGCCTTGGCCTCGGCCGGATAACTGGCCCCGAGGTCTTCGAGGGTGGGAATAAAAGCGGCGCGGATCTTCCGAGCGGCTGCGCGAATGTGCTCGGGGATGTCGGGGTGGCGGTCGTACGCTTCGAGCAGGTGCCAGAGGGCATACCCGAGGGCATCATGGTGGACGTCGGCGGCATCGAGCTCGTCGACGAGGGGCCGGCCCGCAGCGACGGAGGGGAGTTTTCCGAGGGCGTCGAGCTTGGCCGTGAGGAGCTTGGTGCTGGCGGCGCCGGAGGCAAAGCTCACGAGAGCGGCTTTTCGATTGGTGAGGAGATCGTTCAAACCGACGAAGAGGGCGACAAGAGAGATGTGGCGCATGGGGTGGGAGGTTACAGGGATGGGAGGGGAGGGGGCAAGGGGGATGTGAGGGGCGACGCAGCATGTTGCCTGCGCTGCCGCCCGGTCACGCGTCTTCGACGACGCGGATGGGGAGCCACTTGAACCCGGTCACGCCCGCGTCGCGGAAGATGCGCCAGACCTTGGGGGTGACGAGGAACATGGGTTGCGAGAGCACGGCCGTCTTCAGGTCGCCTTTCCAGCGCGCAAACCCGAAGTGCTCCCACATGCGGTTCACGTCCTGGGCCCCTTCGAGGTCGCGGGCGCGGTAGGCGATGCGAAGGGGGCCCGGGCTCGAGGTGTCGAGCCTGCTTCGCCCGCAGGTCTTGCACGCGCGGTCCCACAAGATTCCGGTCGAACGCGGGGACATCGGGGGCAACGTATGCGACGCCCATAGCTGCCGCCAGGTCAGCTTGATCTGTCGCTTGTCCGCTTGCAGGGCGTAGACGCTGCGGAAGGAGAGCCCCGAGAGACCTGCGCCTTCGAGGGTTTCGCTCAGCCTCTCGTCCACCAGGATTTCGCTGTAGCTGTCGACGGCGCGATATGTCCTGAGCTTTCCGATCTCGTCCGGGGTTACGCCATCGAGCACGTACGCCGAGGTCTGACGCATCCCCGCGCCACACGCCGGGCACGCGCTCGACAGATCGTAATCTGTGCCGAACCTCGGGCCTCCGACGACGGAGATGTCCATGGTATCCGTCACGAGGATCAAGCGCGCGGCCTCGTACTCCTCGTCCGTGTATTCGTCCCAGCGCAGCTCTTGCCAGTCGACTTTGTAGGCGAGGAGGAGCTTTTGCAGGAGGGCCAGACGAGGGTCCTCGACGTCGAGGATGACGAATACATTTACCGTGAGCTTCCCCTGCCATCCAATTTCGCTCACACGAGCAACATCGGGCCCACAGCCCGCAGGCGAAAGGACGGTCTGCTCTCGGCCGGGGACATCCGTGCCGCTGAAAAATATCTGTGCCTTCGTCTTCATCGCTGGTCCAGTATGGTTCACGAACGACCGCTCATTCCCCGAAATAGTGAGCAATCGCCTTGAGCCATTCGGGGTGCTTCACGTAGACCTTCTTGTATGCGTTCCAAAGCAATGGTAGGTCGTCGCGCAGGATCCCCTTCGTCGCCTGCGCCAGGTCGTTCGTGAACATCTGATGCACCTCCTTCGATAGGATCACACATGGCCCATCCAGGGCATCGAGGCCAGCCTTGATCATCCTCGCCGTCTCGTAGATGTGGTGCGCTTGCCACTTCCGTTCATGCCCCAGCGTGAACTTCTGCATCACCCGGAACGGCCCGACCACGCCCGCCTCCGCGAGCGCCTGCGTCAGCGCCTCTCCATACTCCTTCGCGAGGTACTCCGCCGCCTCCTCCGACAGCTCACTCACGTCCTTGAGAACGAGCTTCTCCCCCGCCTCGCTCGCCGCGGCCGCCGCCTTCATGAACTTGTTGCCGAGCGCCATCGCGACCGGCGAGAACATCACGGCCGCGGCCGCCGCCTGGAGCCTCGGGTCGTTCGGCCCGTCGGCATTCATCCCGCCGACGATCCCGTATTCCTTCCCGTCGGGCCGATGGAGATCCTCGTTCATTTGCAGGTTGAAGATCGCCCCCGCGATCACCACCTGCTCCAGGATCGCCCCGGCCCGCGTCTTCTGCTTCCGCGCCGTGCAGCCCTCCTTCGTCTGCTCGCATGAAGTGACGTTCAAGGGCTTCCGGTCCGCCGTGTCCACGAGCTGTGGGAGCGCGCCACCTCGATCCACGAGCCCATGCGCCTCGTCCGCCCACTTCGCCTCCCGCTGCGGGAGGACAGGCTCGCTCGACAGAACACCTTGTCGCGGCAACACAGGATCTTGCCGCTGCGGCGGGGCCGAAGCACGCGGGGGCGGCGGGTCCTCCTTCGGCTGCGGAACGCGATGTTTCTCGACGCGCTTCTCGACGCTGCCCTCGTCGCCGCCGCCTTTGCGTTCCTCGTCGCCGCCGCGCTTGCCAGGCGCGTTGCTCGCGCTCCCGTCCTCCGCTTTCTTCTCTTCTTTGAGCGGCTCCTTCGCCGGCGCCGGTTTCGGCGGCGGCGGCGGGCATTTCAGCGCGTTGTACGGGATGGGCAAAATGCGCACGCTCTCTGGCGGGGCATGAGGGTCATAGATAAAGATAGCGCGCCCCTCGACCTTCCGCGCGAACTCCATCCGGCTGCGCGTGGTCCACACCGTCGCCGACCCCTGCTCGTAGGCCCACTGGGTCATGCCGGGCGGGACGTCCGGCGGCTTGACGCAGACACGGAACTCCAGCGTGTGCGCGGGCGAAGCGCAGAAGAGAAGGGGCAGCGCCAGCAGGGACGAGGTGAAGACGTCACGACGCATGGGACCTCGCCGAGGGTACCAGCCCTTCGAGCTCGAACAATGACCCCATCCGCTTCTCACAGTCCGCCAGTTTCGCGCTGGGGCCGTTGCCTGCCCCGCGGGACGCGTGGTAGGGCGTGTCCTCATGGCTCGCTCCCTCGTCCTCGCCGCCCTCCTGCTCACGGCTGGCTGCAATCCCGCAAGCCAGACGCCCCGGTCCTCGCCGTTGCCGGCCGTAGCGCCGGTCTCCGCGGCGGGCCCGTCAAAACCCCGTGAAATCGTCGTGGAGCGGGGGACCGTCCGGCACGAGAATGGCACCGATGTGCCGTACGAGCTCGGCACGCTCTTGGTGCCCGAGAACAGGCGAAACCCCGGCAGCCGTTTGATCGGCGTCGGGTTTGCCCGCATCAAGGCGCCTCGGCCCACCGGCGCGCCGCCTGTCTTCTGGCTACCGGGAGGTCCCGGTCTGAGCGTGCTCGGCGCGTTCACCGACGACGATGCGGCTGCCAAGAACCGACTCCGGTCCTGGCTGACCTTCGGCGCCGTGGGGGACCTCGTCGTGATCGAACAGCGCGGGTATACACGCCGCGGCGAAATGCTCGAAGCCATGAGCGAAGCCTTGCCCTTGGATCAACCCGGCTCGGCGCGCGCGGAAGCCGAGGCCATGCGTGCCTTGGCCAAGGCGGCCGTTGCGGCGAACCCCGACAAGGACCTCTCGGGCTACGACATCGGCGAGCTCGTCGCGGATGTGGACGACCTTCGCCGGGCGCTCAGTTATGACAAGATCAGCCTGTTCGGGGGGAGCTTCGGCTCGCAGTGGAGCTTCGCGGTGATGCGCCTCCATCCCGAAACCGTCGCGCGCGCGGTGCTCTCGGGCGTGGAGCCGTTGAACAATGGCTATGACATGCCCTCGCACGTGTTCGCGGCGCTGCAACGTATCGCGAACGACGCCGACCGGAATCCTGGGCTCGCGCCTTATCTACCCGCGGGCGGCGTCATGGAAGCCGTGCGCGTGCTGCGCCTTCGTTTCGCCGAGAAGCCGGTGCACGTGCAGGCCAAGGACGAGGCCGGACGCGAGCGCACGGTGGTCCTCGGGGCGGAAGACCTCCAGCTCGCCCTGCAGTCGCATACGCAGGAAGGCGAGCAATGGCCAGCGTTCATCTTGTCGCTGTATCACGGGCACTACGAGGCTTGGGCGCGCGAGGTCCTCGAAGAGCGAAAAGCGAGCAAGACGAAGCTCATCGGTCCCCTGGTCGACAGCAGCCTGGGTGTCACGGCCGCGCGCGAGCAAAAGCTACGGACCGATCCGGCCGTCGAGATGCTGGGCACCTGGAACTTCGAGTCGAACATCGCTTCCGCGCCCGACTGGCCGACCCGCGACATGGGCGACGCGCTGCGCGAGCCGGTCGAGAGCCCGATCCCGGTCGTGTTCGTGCATGGGGATTGGGATACCTCGACGCCGGTCGAAAATACCCTGGACCTCAAGCCTTACTTTCCGAACGGCCATGCGATCGTCGTCCATCGCGCCGGCCACGACGGCACGTTTTATCAGCTTCGCGGAGAACCGGCTGTGAAGCAGGCGGTGTATGAATTCCTCAAAACTGGCAAGAAGGAGGAACTCCCCGCCGAAGTGACGTTGCCGGTGCCCAAGTTCGAGCTGCCGTCGTTTGCGCCTCCCGCGCGCGCAAGGTGAAAGAGGCGGCGGGGCGCAAAGGAGCCCTGCCGCCCGGCCTGTGCTTACGGGGCGTGCATGCCGGGGATCACCGTACCTTCGCAGGTCGCAAGCACCCGGCTCCGGACCTCGAGGATTGGCATGGGGGGGTCATCCAAGTCCGGACACGGGTGGATCCGCCCGTCCTGCCCGACGACCGCGACGTCGCAGTCCGCGCGTGCGGCCTCGAGTCCAACGATGCGGCCGTCGCGGATGCGGATGGCGACACCGCTTGCGCCGCACGCCGCACATTCGATGTCGAGCCCGTTGAGGTGGAGGCCCCGTACGAGGAGATCGCGCAACAAGGGATCGCCGATGTTGCCCGCCTGGAGCGCACCCTTGAAATACACCCACGGCCGGATCCGGCCCTCATCGTCGAGCCTCCAGCGGAGCGCATCGCCGATGCGGTAAAACAGATCCTCCCAGGGCTGACGGCTGGGACAGTAGCCCCACTGGAATGCGATCAGGTCTTTGGGGCGCGTCGCGATCTCCACACTGCATCCAGGACATCGCACTCGCGCCACGAGATGGGCGTACGACGGCATGGGCGGAGCGTAGTCCCACGACGAAGGCGAGGCCATCCCATGCGTGCGAGGCTTCCGTCGAACTCCCCAGCGGAGGCCGGTGCGAGGCGTCTTTGCAGAGGTGAGCCCACGGAAGCGGACGCGAATGCGCGGAGGGACGGGGGGTCTCAGGCGGCCTGGCTCGCCGCGCTCACGTCTCCTGGCGGAGCGTGAAAAACCCTACCGCGGGGCCCTTGTTGCGATACGCCACGGTGAGCAAGAGCCGATGCGCCCCGTCGTCCGCGCAAAGGTTGATGCTGTACATGGTCCCCAGGCTCGAGAGCTTCTTGGTCACCTCATCGAGGAGCTCCTTCTCTTCCTCCACGACGTACTCGCGCCAATCGTCGATGTTGTCCTTCCCGAGGCCCGAGATCAACGCGAAACCCGGGAGCTTCCCCTTCCCTTCGCCCTCGCCCAGGACCTCGACCTTCGCGTTGTCGAATCCCCCGACCTTGAAGCGCGTCGTGGGGGCGATCCCGATCGCCTCGTAAAACGCCGGCGTACCGGGCTCGGGGCCCTCGAGCACGCACGGGAAATACCCGATATCAATGTCGCTCGTATGTACAAGATTCACGAGCAAGTCCGCGATCTCCGTGGCGAGCCGCGAGTCCTCGTCGTCTGTCCAGGGGCGGGGGGCGAGATACTTGTCGATGGACGCGACCAACGCGGGATTTTGCTCCTGGATACTGCCGCGGAGCGCATCGTTCATCGAGAGGGTGAGCTTGGACATAGGTGCGCACGCCTTTACGCCAAGCCCATGCGTCTCGCAAGCAAGAAAATTTCGGTGAGCGTGCTCCGGTCGCGCGCGAGATCACCCCCGGCGATCTCGCGCGCTTCGGCGGGGGATACGTCATCGGAGGAGCATCAATAATATCCGATCTGCCAATCCCAGCCGTGGTCGATGTGGCCGAGGTTGTCGGTGAACTCCCAGCCGACGATCGCGCCGTTGACGTCCTTCGTCCAATGGAAGGTGTAGACCGAGGCGGCGCCGGGGGCGGGCGAGGCAACGTTGGGATGGAGATCGACGTCCGCGTCGTCATAGGCGATCGTGACCGTGTCGCCGCCGATGGTGGCGCCATTCAGCGCGATGTCCCAGTTCACGGTCGCGAAGCCGTTGTTCCCGGGGGTGATCGTGATACGGCTGTCGTCGCTCCCCAGCGGGGTGTTCGGCTGCCCGAAGCCGAGCTGGAAGTCGACGCGGATCCCCGGATCGATGGTGTTGTAGATGTTATGGAAGAGGACGCAGCCCTGGCCGTAGCCCGAAGGGGAGCTGTCCGGGAGCATCTCCTCGCAGCAGTACGACTTGCCGTCGGGCGCCTGGTAGTGGTGGGGATGATCGGGGTAGGCGGAGCAGGCGCCGTCGAGCGGACTGCCGATGTTTTTCTTGGTCACGGCCTCGGCGTGGCCCGCGAGGAAGGCCTGGGCGATCACGAGTCCTGCGGCGGCGAGCTTGAGCGTGTTCTTCATGGGCTGTCTCTCCCTGGGCGCGAAGGGCACGAATCCTTTTGAGCGGCCTTCTCCGGCCACATTGGGACTACGATTCCGGGGGGCGAGACCTGACGAGGCTCGAAGAAAATAAATCGCTCGCTCCGCGGATGAGGATCTGTTCACACCCCCAGCCCGTGGTTGGCCGCCGCATCGAAGCGTGCTACGCGCCGAGGAGGCAGCAATCCTGGTTTCTTCGTCCTGCGTTCGGAGCCGCTCGATCACGTGCTCTCGGGGTGGGCGTGAAGAGAGAGTCAGCATGAGCGGATGGACGCGCAGGCCGGTGGGGCAGGGGATGGGGAGGGGCCTCCGGGGCGTCGCGCTCGCCCTCACGCTGACGGGGTGCGCCTCGTTCGAGCCTCCGCCCTCGAAGACGGCGGCCGAGCTGCTCGCGGCCGGCGATCCCGGGGCCGCGCTCGACGCGGCCGCTTTCTCCTATAAGGTGGACAAAGGCACACGGGAGCGCATCGCGCGCGCGGTGATGGCGGCCGCGGGGCCAAGCATCACGGTCGACGTGGTCCCGCCGGACGAGCTGAAAAAGACGACGGGAATCCACCTCCTGCGCGCCGTGGATCCCGCGTGGGTCTTCTTGCGCGTGCACGGCTCGGCGCGCAACGCGGCGCTCGGCGCCGTGAGCGCGCGTGTGCACGTCACGTCCGAGGACAAGGCGTTGCTCGTGATCGGCAAGGACGCGAAGTCGCTGACCGTGCTCACGGGCGAGACCTATCCGCCCGATATCGAGCACTCGAAGCTCACGACCGGCGATTTTCCGTTTCCTTTGCACCTGCTCACGGCAGGCGTGCTCACGGTGCTGACGGCGCGCGTGGACACGACATATTCGCGGCCGCCGGAGGAGACCGTGCGCGCCGCGGTGCCGCGCGCCCTCTTGCTCGAGAAGGCGCTCGCCGGGAGCTGCGCGAAGGGCCCTTGTGAAAACCGCTTCGTGCTCAGGCGCCCGCAGCGTGAGGACGCGCCGCTCTCGCTCGACGTGATCGTGAACGTCACGCGGCCCTCGGGCGTGGTCGTATCAGCGGTGGCGACGGTCCCCGTGCCCGAAGGGGGCCGGCTCGAGGAGCGGCTCGCGCGTGCGGCGACGCGGCTCGCCGTCGCGGAGCTGCCGGGCGCGCGCGTGGCGATCGGCCCGGACGCCGTGAAGGAAAGGCGCGCTTGTGATCGCGACTCTCTCGTGCGCTTGCGCGATTCGGCCTGCGCCCCGAGCGCGCCGTGGCCCACGGACGAGATCACGCCGATCGGGCTCGAATTGCCGAAGGTCCCCGAGCGGCTAGGCACGCCGAAGGAGAGCCTCGCGGCGCGGCCCTACGGGTGGACCGATACGAGCGATACGAAGTATGCGCCGACGCCCCTGCACTCGCTGCTCGACACGTCCCTGCCCGTCGCGGCGAAGGTGGAGGGCGGTGTGCTCGCGTGCGACACCGAGGCGTTCAACATTCCGAACGATGATGCCGATCGCGTGTTCGCAAACGTGACGATCGGCGACGAGACGTTCCGGGCAAGCGGCGAAGATTTCACGCTCCCCCTGGTCTCGCTCGGCCCAACATCCAAGGTTCAGGTTTCCTTTTACGACTGGGACTGGTTGAGCGGCAACGACCACCTCGCCAGCCTCACGCTGAAGCGCGAGGGCGCCACGATGGCAGGCTCCATCGGCTCCGGGGCGCGCCTCGATCGAACGCACGTATCCATGAAGTGCCACATCTTCGATCGGGGCGCCGTGGAGGCGGCGTTCGCGAAGGCGTGGTACCGCGCGGCGGACGCTCTCGACGCGTGCGTCGAGTCGCCCGTCGTCGTGCATCCGGAGAAGCGTGATTTTGGTCTCGGCGACTCCCCTCTTCACGAGGCGCAGCGCCGCGTGACCGCTGCGGCGGCCTTCGTGGGGTGGAGTGATCCGCGGGTCGCAGGGCTCGTGTCTCGTTGGGAGGAGCAGAACAGGCGATTCGGGGCGGGCATACGGCGCGCGATCGAGGGGCTCAAGACGGACCCTGCGGGCAGGGTCGTGCTGGAGCGCTCGGATTCGCCCGAGAGGAAGATTCATGGAGCGAGAGCGCGCTGCGGTGAGGCGGTGAAGCGCGAGATCGAGGCGAAGGGCAAGGCCGCGGCGGCACAATACGACGCTGCGTATCTCCCGAACATCTGCGCGATCGATATCGATGTCGAGAACCTCGACAAGTACCCGATGTATCCGAGTTGGTTCAGCGACAGGAGTCAGATCGTGCTCGACGATGGCAATGTGATCGACGTGGCCGTCCTCGCCGGCGGCGAGATCGCGCCGGGGACGCGGGCAACGTTCTCGCTCGTGCCCAAGCGGACGCCACGTCCCTCGTCACGCGCGGCGAAGCCGTGGAGGTTCGTCGCGCGCGGCTTGCGCTGGACGGAGTTCGTGCCCCTCTCGCCGCCGTGAGTCGATCCTCTCCCGCTTTCGTGCAACCGAACGGCCGCGCTCGTGCAGGAATGACGCCGCTGGCGACGGATACGTCAGCGCTTCTTCGTTTTGGGCGCCTTGATCGGCAGGTACCCCAGCACCGCCGCTTCGAGCACGTCCCAGTGCGCCGTGTACGAGGCTCCGATCTTCGCGGCGTAGGTATACGCGGCCGCATCGCCGATGGCGAGGGCGCTCGGCAGAGCCAGCGCGACACCCGCCTTGTGGTGCTCGTTGCCCACGTCGAGCGTAGCGCGCCCGCGCGTCCAGCGGAAATGGGCGTCCAAGACCGACTTGTACAGCGCCGTGGTGCGCACCTGGAAGGCGAGCCCGTCACGCGTGTAGGTGAGATCAAGCTCGCCCCCGTCCGACTTCACCTTGTACGCCGCATTCGGCCCTGAAAACCCCTTTGATTGCAGGAAGGCGCCGATGTCCCGCTCGATGGCGGCCACGAACGGCGCGAAGATTTCGGTGACGTTCTGCAGCTTGCGCTCCGGGGAGACCGGCTCCGCGAAGACGTTGAAGCTCGTGACGACACATGCCACCTCGCCGTCGGCATCGAGGCCGAAGTAGGTCGCATACGTCCCGTCGCCGTCGCCGGAGCGAAAGATCATCACGCTTTCGCTCGTGCTCCCGTGGGGCCGATGCGCCACCCACCGGCCTCCATTCGCGCGAAGCTCGGGGCTCACGACGTCGTAATAGCTCCCATAGGAGGGTCCCTCCGCCTTCCGGCGCGCGGCGTCCGCGTCGCGGAGGTGACGCAGGGCGGCTTCGTCGGCGAAGCAGCCGAGCCCCGCGTCGACGGGATACCCGAAGAACTGGCCCTCGCGCAGGTCTGCTGCATCTTGCCCGGCGATCGTGGCGAGTTCGAAATGGTCGATGGTCGTCTTCCGCAGTCGGATCTCGGCGAATCCGATCACCGACCCCTCTTTCGCGACGAAGAGATGAACGGGGTATTTCCCCGGCGCGAGGAGGCGCTCGAAGGGGGGCCGCTCGGGCTGCATCAGGGGATCGCAGGCCACGAGGCGCCCCGTGGTGATCACGATCTCGCCGGCGGGAACGACCTCCTTCACGCCAGCGGCCTTCTTGCCGGCGAGGTGGGCGTTGCGAATCGGGAGGAACGAGCGGGGGAGCGCGTAGCCGGGGGCGTTCATCACGCGAGACCCTACCCGATCTCGGCGGCGCCCGCGACGAGCGCCGCGGCGACGCGGGCGATGGCCGCCGGGCCCATGCTCAGGCGCGTGATCCCGAGCCCGACGAACGTCGCCGCGAGTTTTGGATCCGCCGCTGCCTCGCCGCAGACGGAGACGGCGCGCCCTGCGGCGAGGCCCGCTTTCGACACACGATCCACGAGGTCCAGCACCGCCGGATGTCCCGCGTCCGCGAGCGCCGCGAGCCTCGGATGGCCTCGCTCCGCCGCGAGCGTGTATTGCGTGAGATCGTTCGTCCCGATGCTGAAGAAATCGACATGCGGCGCGAGCCGATCCGCGAGCAGCGCCGCCGCCGGCACCTCCACCATGATGCCCAGCGGGACGGGCCAGAGGTACGGCTTTCCCGCGGCGTCGAGCGTCCGCGCGGCGCGCGCGAGGGCCGCCTTCGTGGCCTCGATTTCGGTCGCCGTCGATACCATCGGGATCATGAGCCGCACGTCCCGGCCCCGGCCGGCGCGGAGGATCGCGCGGAGCTGCGTCTCCAAGAGGTCGGGCCGATCGAGGGAGAGGCGAATGCCGCGGAGGCCGAGGTAAGGGTTTTCCTCGGGGGGAACGTGCAGCCAGGGCAAACGCTTGTCCCCGCCCGCGTCGAGCGTACGAATCACGACGGGCGCGCCGGGGAAGGCGGCGAGGACCTCGGCATACAGGTCCGCTTGTTCGTCCTCGCCGGGCGCGTCGCCGCGGTCGAGGAAGAACATTTCCGTACGCAAAAGGCCGATCCCGAAGGCGCCTGCTTCCTTGGCGGCGCGCGCCTCCAGCGCGCTCGCGGCATTGGCCCAAAGCTCGACGGTCGGGCCGGAGGGAAGGGGGACCTTGCCTTGAAGGGCCGCCACGGAGCGCCGCGCGGCCCGTTCTTCGGCGCGGCGGCGTTCGAGATCGGCCGTGAGGTCCGGGGGCGGATCGACCCACACCTCGCCGGTCGAACCATCGAGGCCGAGGCGGGCAGGGGATGCGGGCAGATTCTTCAGCATCGAGGCGGCTCCGAAGACCGCGGGAATGCCGGCGCCGCGCAGGAGGATCGCGGCGTGGGAGGTCGGGCCGCCGCGCAGGTCGACGACGCCGAGCACGCGCGTGGGGTCGAGGCGCGCGGCTTCACTCGGCAAAAGCTCGTCGGCGAGGAGGAGGGCCGGCGGGCCTTCGGGCAGGACGGCCGCGGGCGCGGCGCCGAGCGCGCGCAAGACGGCGAGCTCGACGTCGCGCAGGTCGGCGATCCGAGCGCGCATGTAGGGGTCGTCCGCGTTCGCGAGGGCCAGGGCCGCGCGCTCGATCCCCTCGTGGAAAGCCGCGGCAGCATGCTGGTGCTGGTTCGTGATGAGCTCACGGGCCGCCTGCAGGATGACGGGATCCCGGAGCAACGTGGCGTGCAGGGTCGCCATGTCGTCACGGCCAAACGCGCTGCGGATCTCCGCCTCGACCTCGTCGAGCGCGGCCGTGAGCCGACCGAGCTCCGCGGGGGGATCTTTGGGGAAGGCATGCGAGAAACGGATCTCGGCTCGTTCCAGGCGGACACACGGCCCCACGGCAACACCGGGCGCAATGGGGATCCCGCGCTCGTTCGTGGCCGTTTCGGGCGCCGGCGGCGGGGGCGCGTCGGGTGTCGCGCCGAACGTGCGCACGAGGGCGGCCATGGCGCGGACGGCGGCCTCCGCCTGGCGCCCCGAGGCGGCGATGCGCAAAACATCCCCCCGCCCAGCCTGAAGCCCCGCGAGGAGGACGATGCTGTCCGCCGCGCGCGGTCCCTTTCCATTCGTTCGATTCTCGATCGCGACCTTCGCGTCGAACTGGGCGGCGCAGGACACGAGCCGCGCCGCGGGGCGCGCATGCAGGCCGTGCTCGTCCCCGAGGATGGCGTCCTCCAAAAACACGTTTTCCGTGCTCTCTTCGACCGACACGGGCGCGGGGGCGGGCATGGCCTCCCCGAGCTGCTCCTCCTTGGCCACGAGCCCTCGTCGTGCCTCGGCCGCGACCTCGTCGAGCGTCCCGCCGCCCGCCGCGCGCACGGCCGCGGCCACGGCGCCTTCGACGAAGGGCCCGGCCGAGAGCCGCGTCTTCGCCGCAATCGACGTATCCACGAGATCGAGCGCGGTCTCGGCGCTCAAGAGGGCGCTGCCGAGATCCATCAAGACGACCACGCCCTTCGCGCCGGCCGCGCGTTCGAGCGCCGCCACGATGGCCATGGCGTCGGTGCCGAGCGCCTCGCCCGCCTCGCCGACGCCGGCCGCGCATTCGACGACCACTGCATCGCCCGTCATCTGCGTCGCGAGCGCGCGCGTGGCCTCGGCGAGCGCGCGGCTATGGGAGACCAGGACGAGCCCGACCGTCGTTTTGCTCATTCCGCTCCCGCCTCGGCGAGGCTCTGGAGCAGGAGCCACATCGACGTGGCGCCCGGATCCTGATGGCCCGCGCTTCGCTCCCCGAGATAACTCGCCCGTCCTTTGCGCGCCACGAGCGGAATCGTCGCCTCCGCGCCCAGCCGCGCCGCCTCGGCCGCCTGCGCGAGCGCTTCGGCGAGCGAGACCCCCTCCGCGCCTTCGAAGGCCCGGATCGCCGGCCCCAGCGCGTCGACCATCGTCTTGTCGAGCGGCTCGGCTTTGCCGCGCTTCTGGATCCCCGCGAGCCCGGCCGCGAGCGATTGCAGGATCACCACGCGATCGATCTCCGGTTTCCCCGCCGAGATTTTCGCGGCTTCCAGGAACAAGGTCCCGTAGAGCGGCCCGCTCGCGCCTCCGACGGTCGAGAGCAACGTCATGCCCACCATTTTCAGGATTGCGCCGATGTCGTCGCGGGGATGCGCTGTGAGCTTGCCGCGCACGGCCGAGAAGCCACGCGCCATGTTCGCCCCGTGATCACTGTCGCCGATGGCCGCGTCGAGCTCGGTCAGCGTTTTCTCGTTTTCCTCGATCACCTCGGCCGCGCGCTCGATCCACTGGACCACGGTGTCCGCGTTCAAGATTCCGCTCCCCACGTCACACCCCCCAGCGCAGCGCCGCCGTGTGCACGGGCGCGTCCCAATACCGGACCATCTCCTCGTCGACCTGGAGGAGGGTGATGGACACGCCCGCCATTTCGAGCGAGGTGATGTACGGCCCGACGAGGCTCCGCACGACCCGCAGGCCCCGCGCCGCCGCGATCTCGTGCGCCTTGCGGAACACCACGTACAGCTCGAGGAGCGGCGTCGCGCCAAGGCCATTGACGAAGAGGAGCACGTCTTTTCCAGCCTGGAACGGGAGATCGTCGAGGATCGGATGCATCAGCATCTCCGTGATGCGATCGGCTGGTTCGAGCTTCGCGCGCCTTCGACCGGGCTCGCCGTGGATCCCGATCCCGACCTCCATCTCGTCCGGCCCGAGCTCGAACGAGGGTTTCCCTGCGTGCGGCACCGTGCACGGGCTGAGCGCGATCCCCATGCTGCGCCCGTGCTCGTTCACGCGCCGGCCGAGGGCCGCGACGTCCGCCAAGGCGCGCCCCGCCTCGGCCGCGGCGCCGCAGATCTTCTCGACGAGCACCGTCGCCCCGACGCCGCGGCGCCCCGCCGTGTAAAGGCTGTTCTCCACGGCCACGTCGTCATTCACGAGCACGGTCTCGGTGGTGATTCCGAGGTCGCGCGCGAGCTCGCCGGCCATCTCGAAATTCATGACGTCGCCGGTGTAGTTCTTGACGATGTGGACGACGCCCGCCCCGCCGTCGACGGCGCGCGTGGCTTCGAGGATCTGGTCCGGCGTGGGGCTCGTGAACACCGCGCCGGGACACGCGGCGTCGAGCATGCCGCGCCCGACGAACCCCCCATGCAAAGGCTCGTGCCCGCTGCCGCCCCCGGAGAGCACCGCGACCTTGCCCCGCACGGGCGCGTCGGCGCGCACGAGGAAAGCCGGGTCGACGTGGACGCGGAGGAGGCCCGGGTGCGCGAGGGCCATGCCCGCGAGGGCCTCCTTCACGAGATCGGAGGGCGCGTTGAGGAGCTTCTTCATCGCGCGGAGGATACCGAAAGAGGGGAGCGGCTCGCGAGCGGAAACGGCGGAGGCGGGAGAGAGGCGGGGGCGGAGAATGAAGACGGCGAAACCTTCGTGCGAGCGTACCGCGCGGATGGCCCTTGCCGTTCGGCGTGACGACTGCACGTTCCGGACAGGAAGGGGGATTCATGCTCAAGAATTTCATTCGTTCGTTGCTCGTGGCAGGCGTGTTGGGTGCGGGGCTCGGCGTGGTCGCGGCGCCGTCCGCGGCCCGTGCGGACATCCCGGCGGATCCGGAGCTCGTCGCGGAAGACGTGGGCGTGTCCGAGGATGCCTTGAACGAGTCCGACGAAGCCGTAGACGAAGCCGAGGATGCCCTGAGCACCCAACCGTGGGACCGTCGTTATGACCGTCGCTACGATCGTCGCTATGATCGCCGCTACGATCGTCGCTACGACCGTCGCTACGACGGACGCTACGACCGTCGCTACGATCGTCGCTACGACCGTCGCTACGATCGTCGTTACGATCGTCGCTACGACCGCTGGGATTGACGCAGATCCTGGACGAGCAGGCAGCTCATGAAGACCGCCCACCGGGAAACCGGTGGGCGGTGCTGTGATGTAAGGAGTCGACCATGCGCACCGTGCCGCGCCGATGGCTGATCGGGCTTGCCGCCGCTCATTTGCTTTTCGTGACGCTCGGAGCCGCGGACATGCCCTTGCTCCATGTCGGGCCCATCGGGCGCGTCCTCTCGCACTACAGCGACCTCTCGGGTGCAGGAACGGGGTACGGGTTTTTCGCGCCCGTGGCGCGTGACCAGCTCATGCTCCATTTCGATTTGATCGATCACGAGGGACGCAAAACGACGACCACCCTCGAAACGGGCGGGAGCCGCGAGGTCGACCTCCGCCTCTCCCATGTCGCGGCCGAGTTCCAGTATGACGATTCCGAGCGCCGGCGCGCCCTCGCCACCGCGCTCGCCGCGAGGATGTTCACCCGGAACCCGGAGGCGCGTGAGGTCGTCGTGCGCGCCGAAGACTTCGAATCGGTCTCGATGGAGGAGCACAGAAACGGGCGCACGCCGCGCGTGACGCCGGTCTACCAGGCGAAATTCAAGCGCGGATCTCGGTGAGACAGGGGGACATCATGGAACGGTCGATCCTGGATGAGCTCGCTGTGAAGGCACGCGTGCGCGGCGCCGTCGACGCCTTCTTGTTCGCCCCGGCCACGGCGCGGCCGCTCGCGGTCTTGCGCATCGGCCTCGCCCTCGTGCTGCTCGTGCAGGCCGCCACGCTTCGCCCCGAGGTCGTCGATTGGTTCTCGCGCGACGGCCTGTTCCAGGGCATCGGCAACGCCTCGAGCGCGTCGTTCGGGCCGCGCGTCCACGACCTGCTCGCAGGGCTCTCTTGGCTCGGGCTCGGCGAAGGGGGCGGCATTCGTGTCCTCGGCGCCGCCTACGTCGCGGCCCTCGCCCTGCTCGCCGTTGGCCTGGGCACGCGGCTCGCCGCCTTGGTCGCGTGGTTCCTCCACTGGACCTTCATGCTCAGCGCCGATCCGCTGGGCTACGGGATGGACCGGTACGCCCACATTTTCCTTTTTTACCTGATATGGGTCCCCGCCGGCCGTGCGATCTCGCTCGACGCGACGCTCTTCCGTCCGGCGTCCGCGTCCACATCGACGGCGCGGTTCGGGCTGCGCGTGATGCAGATTCACATGGCCATCTCGTACCTCGCCAGCGGCATCGAGAAGGCCTCCGGCATCGACTGGTGGGACGGAGAGCTCCTCTTCCGGGCGCTCTCGTTCCCGGATTGCAAGCAATTCGACATGTCGTGGCTCGCGTTTTATCCCGCGATCTCGCAGCTCGCCTGCGTCGGCACGCTCGTCGTCGAGCTCGGGTATTGCGTGTTCATCTGGCCGCGGCGCACGCGGAGGTTGTGGCTCGCGGCGATCCTCGCGCTTCACGTCGGGATCGCCGTCTTCCTCGGCCTCCACTTCTTCGGCGCGATCATGTTCGTGCTGAACTTCGCGCTCTTCGGCGTCTCCCCCGAGCCGCGCCCCGATCAGGCCGCCTTTTTCGCAGGGGCGGAGGCCGGCGCGAGCTCGACCTTGACCCAGCCCGGCATGCGCCGATCGAATGCCTTGTAGGCGTCGATCACCGAGACGAGCGGCTCCCGGTTCGTGAGGATCTTCGTGGGATCCACGACGCCGCTCGCGACGAGGTCGAGCAGCTTCGGGATGAACCGGCGGTGCGGGCAGTTGCCCATGTTCACCGTGAGGTTTCGCGACATGGCGATGCCGATCGGGAACCATTTCATCTGCGGCGGATACACGCCGATGATGGACAACGTCCCGGCCTTCGCGAGCGCCTCCACGGCCCAGGTGAGCGCCTGCGACGGGGCATCCCCCGGGTGCCAGTTGTCGCCGTCTTCGTTCGTCCGCGGCGCCACCTGCTCGATCATTCGCTCGGCCTCTTTTTTCTCCTCGCGGCTGACCTTCGCCGGCCCGGCGTGCGGGCGGTTCGCGTCGACGCCGACGGCGTCGATCGCGCGGTCCACGCCGATCCCGTCGGTGAGGCGCTGGATCGTCTCGATCGGGTCCTCCTCATTGTAATCGATGACCTCCGCGCCGAGCGCCCGCGCCATGTCGAGGCGCGAGGGGACAGCGTCGATCGCGAGGACCCGATCCGCGCCGAGCATCTGCGCGCTCACGATCGCGAAGAGGCCCACGGGCCCGCAGCCGAACACGGCCACGGTGTCGCCCGGCGTGATCTCGGCGATCTCCGCCCCGAAATACCCCGTCGGGAAGATGTCCGAGAGCAGGATCGCCTGATCGTCGCTCACGCCGTCGGGCAGCTTCACGAGGCCCACGTGCGCGAAGGGGACGCGGGCAAACTCGGCCTGGAGCCCGTCGAACGGGCCGGTCTGGATGGGCCCGCCGAAGAAGGCCGTCCCCGCCTGCTTGCCATTCGGGTTCTTGTCGCACTGCGATTGGTAGCCGGCTCGGCAATACGAGCAGGTACCGCAGGCGATGGTCGAGGCGACGACGACGCGGTCGCCCTTCCGCAGATTGCGCACGTCTTTGCCGAGCTCCTCGACGACCCCGACCCCCTCGTGCCCGAGGATCGTGCCCGGCTTCATCCCGGACATGGTCCCGCGGACGAAGTGCAGATCGGTCCCGCAGATCGCGCTCGCCGTCAGGCGCACGATCGCGTCCGTCGGCTCTTTGATCTTCGGCTCGCGGACGTCATCCAGCCGGATGTCGCCCACCCCGTGAAACACGACGGCTTTCATGCAGCCACCCCCTCGCCTGGGCCCTAACGCCGGCGACCCGTCTTGCCCAGGGAAGAAACATGCCTCGGATTGCTCGGTGCGCCCTTCACCCGGCCGCTCGTTTGCTCTATGAAGGATCCATGAGCTTCGTTGCACGGTGGGTGGCTGTGGTGGCGCTGGTGGGCGCTTCTTCCGCAGGTGTGGCGCGGGCGGACGACGGCGCGGCCGAGGCCGCAGCCCCGGAGCCGGCCTCGGTCCCGGTCGCGGTCACGACAGGGGCCGCCGAGATTCAGCTCAAGAATGGCAGCACGATGCGCGGCACCCTCGTCAACGTCGAGCCGGGGCAACGCGTCATCGTCATCGTCGCGGGGGAGCAGAGCGTCATCCCGTGGAGCGAGATCGCCAAGATCGCGGGCGGCCCGCAGGAAGCCACCGCCCCCGCGCCGCCGGCCGCCCCCGCGCCGCCGGCCGCCCCCGCGCCGCTCACGCCGGGGCTCGGCGTGCCGTTCCTCCACATCGAATCGGACTGGCCCAACGTGGAGCTCGCGCGGGTCGAGGGTGAGATGGGTGGCGGCGGCTACCAGCACCAACCGTACGTTGGGCCCAATGCGATCACCAAGTTCGTGTGCAGCGCGCCGTGCAACCGGCTCGTCGACGGTCGGGACGGCCATCGGTTCTTCATCAGCGGCCCCGGCATGTTCCCGGGCGAGTCCTTCCGCCTCGATTCCCAGGAGGGCCCTGTGACGGTGCGCGTCAAAGGCACCAGCATGGGCCGGTTCGCGTCGGGGATCCTCCTGGTGTCGATGGGCGGCGTGCTCAGCCTCGGCGGCGTCATGTTCACCGCTGCGAGTTTCACCATGAACGATACCCCGACGCCCCAGGACCGTGAGCCGATGAAGGACGTTCGGGCCGTCCGGACGATCGGCCTCATCACGCTCGGCATCGGCGTGGCGTCGGTGGTCGGGGGGGCGATGCTCCTGTCGGACGGCCGCACGCGGGTCGAGCTCGTCAAGGCGCAGGGCGCGAACACGGGCGTCGTGCTGGAGAACGGGGTTTTGCGGTTCTGACGGGATAAAGGCGGGCGCGGGGCGGCTTGTCACCCAGGCGTACGGGCTTAGGTACGTCGGGGAGGGCATGACCATGAAGCACGTTTTCCCGCTTCTCGCGCTTGGTCTCGGTCTCGTGACTGGCTTCGCGGCGGAGGCGTCGGCGCGGGATCCGGTCATCATCCAGCATCCGCCGCCGCGCGTGCCGGCGGTCGACGTGGAGCCGTTCCTCGACGCGGGGTGCGTCCGGAGCGACGACACGCTGGATTGCTCGGCCTCGCCCACGATTCAGCCCTTCGGGTGCTTCGGAAATACCCTGCACATCGACGAGGCGCTCGGCGGTCTCGCGCCGCGCGTGGCCATCGCGTCGTGCAACGCGGACGCGCGCGAGGATGGGGCTGTGGGGATCGTCAACCTCGGCTGCATGTTGCCGCAGAAGCGGCGCTATCTGCTGGCGACGGGCGGCGGGCGCTTCGAGCTGCTCGACACGGCCGCGGCGTTCCTCGACCGCTTCGCCCCGGTGACCTCGCAGGCGGAGGCGCTCGGCTTCGCGGTCGCGCTCACGACGGCGACCCCGGAGTACACGATCGAGATCAACGACGGCCGCGATTTCCTGGTGGATCGCATCGAGACGACGAACGTCCGGAAGGTCCGGGGGGGATACCGGGTGCGGCTGTTCGACATGGAGGTCTGCGGGTGCGGGCTGCACCCGACGTCGGCGGTGGATTATTTCGTGCCGAATAGCGGGCGCGTGCGGGTCGCGGCTCGGGCGCAGGTGTATCAATTCTCAGGCTTCGTCTGCATCGATTGACAGGGGCGGCGAGCCCACGCGGGCGCGTCCCGTGTGGACAAGGGCGCACCGATCGCCGATAGTTCCGGGCGGCCCATGCAGAGGACCGCCCGTTTTCCTGTCCTGTTCCCGCTCGTCGTGATGCTCGCTTGCGTCGCGTCGTGCAAGAAGAGTGATCCCCCGCCGCCCCAGCAGGATCCGCCGAAAGCTGCGGCGAGCGTGGCCCCGAGCGCGAGCGCGGCCTCGGCGCAGCCTGCGGGGCCGAAGGCCGTGCCCACGCTCGTCCTCGAAGAATTCGCGCCCGCGGGCGGCAGCAAGCCGGAGGCCGTGTTCGACGTCGAGGGCGCGATCGTCGTCACGCACAAGCAACGCGTCGGCCGGATTGCGGGCGACGGCGTCGAATGGCTGAAGGAGACGATCCCGCCCGAGATTGGCGGGCCGCAGGCGACGGTCATCGATTCCGTGCAAGGCCGCTGGCCCGACGCGATCGACGTGCTCTATCGCAGCGACAGCATGCGGGCGCCGGTGCCCTCGTACATGCCGCTGACCGGAAAGGGAGCGAGCAAATCCTTCGCCTTGGGCGGTGGCCCGGCCGCGCTCAACGGCATCGCCCGGATCGGAGAATCGGTCCTGCTCCTGGGCTGGTCGTACGCGTACGGCGACGGGATCTTTTTCTCGACCGTGCGCGGGCCCAAGCTCGATCGGAAGCAGCAGATGCCCACGGAAGCGGGCTGCAAGCCGGGGGAGGTCGAGCCCAGCGAGTTCATGCCGATTCGCCCCGCGATATGGGCGGACACGATCGCCGCCTCGAAATCGGGCGTGCTCGTCGCCGTCGGCCAGATGTGCCACACGCGGGGGCCGGCGCTGGAGGTGTGGGATGCGGACGCGACGAAATCGCGGTTCATCGATGTCCGGCCTCTGGTGAAAGACATCGGCTGGTGGCCGAAGCTCCTCGGCGGCAAGGACGAGGTTTGGCTGTATGCGGGGAAAAACAACCCGATTCTCCAGCTCAAAGGCGGCGAGCTCACGGCGCTGCCCCGGACCGCGGCGCCGCCGACGCTCGCGTTCGTCTCGACGAGCGGCGTCTTGCACGTGGTCGCGGGGCCCTCGCTCGAGCGATGGGAGGGCGGCCAATGGGTGGAGGTCGGAAAGCTCTCCTGGCCCATGATCTTCCGCACGATGGTCGTCGACGGCGACGCGATGTGGGCGTCCGCCGAGGGCAAGGTGTATCGGGTCCGCGAGGGGAAAGGCTGGTCGTTCGCGGAGGGGTGCAAGACGCCGCTCGTGTATCTCTACGACGTGAACCCTGGGAACGCGAACAACTTCACGTTCCCGGGGACCCGCAAGGCCCTCGCCACGTTCCCCGGCGTCGCCGACATTCGATTGGTCGAGTTTTCCGAGGGCGGGCGGCGGCTCGGCGTCGAGGTGAAGAACCAGGCGCAGGGGGAGGTCCTCATCTCGCACGTGAAGGCCACGATGCAAGACGAGAACCCGATCTTGATTTGCCACGCACCGGAGAAACCGCGCGTCATCGAGATCAAAGACGGGAAATGAGGCCCATGCTTCCTCTGAAGAAACATCCGACCGCCTTGCACGCAGGCGCCGGCGAGCCCGCCGCGAACATCCCCAATGGCGTGGCGGGCAAGAGCGTCTACGTCGTCGACGTGGACGACTACGAGCTTTATCGCGCCATGTTGTATGGGCTGGGCGCGAAGGGCGTGACGAACAAGCTGATGGCGACCGCGGACGTCATCCTCCACGGCGGCCCGGCGGCCCCGCAGAAGGCGCGCGCGAAGTACCCGTCCGCCGCGATCGTGAAGGCCTCGGCGATCCTGCCCTTGTTTCACCAGGAGATACGCTCCTTCTGCGACCTCGTGCGGGCCCTCCAGCGCCACGGTTTTACCGTGCGCAACCCGAGCGACGAGGGGGATGCGGAGTTCGACCACTTCGAGCTGCCGCTCGTGGGCGATTCGCTCCACGAGACCCTGCTGCATTGGCTCGGCAGCTCGGCGTTCCTCCGGAGCTACGCGAAGAAACAGCACTTCCCCATCGACAAGCGCGAGGAAGGGTACATCGATTTCCCGATCCCGGACAGCCGTGGTCTCACCTGGTATTACACCTGGAAAAGCGACGCCTGGGGCCGTGTCCACGCCTTACGAGGCGAAGGCGATTACCCGCTCGACATCAAGGGCCACCAGCTCCTGCGCGTCGAGCCGCTCCTGTGGACGCAGAGCACGGGGCTGTACTTCCACGAGTATCCGATTCTCGACAGCATCACCGGCCTGTTCGTCCAGGCGGGCATCGACGCGCGCACCGGCAGGGTGAACGGCACGGCGATCTCCCGCGTGTGGACGTAGCCCCGAGACGAGCGGCTACTGCGTCCGCACGATGATGTGGAATCCGAACGGCGTTTCCACGACGCCGCTCGTCTCGCCCACGCCGAGCTTCTCCACGGCCTCCTCGAATTCGCGGACCATCGCGCCCTTCGGGAACGTGCCGAGGTCGCCCCCGCGTTGCGCGGCGCTGGGCTCGTCGCTGTATTGCGCGACGATGTCGTTGAAGCTCGCCCCCGCTTGCAGTCGCTTGCGCGCGTCCTGCGCGAGCGCCAGCGCCTCGCTCCGGCTGCGCGTGATGTGCGAGGGCGCGCGCTTCGAGCCCGCATACATGATGACCAGGTGCTTTGCGCCCATGTGCCCCGCGGGCGTCACCGCGGAGGCCGCGGGCGCGGGCGCGGGCGGGGCCGGGGACGGCGGCGGGCTCAGCGGCGGCGGCGACGTCGCCACGAGGGGCGCGGGCTGCCGGGCGTCGGCCTTCAGCGTGCCGGAGGCGATCGGCTCTTTCGACTTCAGGGCCCTCGTGACGATCCGCTTGAAGTTGTGAAGAGGTTGCGCGCCGCCGACGAAATAATCGTTGATGACGAAGGCCGGCGTGCCCATGATCTTCAGGCGATCGGCCAGCTCCAGATCGGCCTGGACCACCTTCCAGTGCGTGCGCGCGTCGAGCGCCGCCGAGAGCTTCGTCACGTCGAGCCCCGCCTCGGCGGCTTTGCGCTCGATGGCCGGGCGGCTCAAGCCCTGCTCCGACTGGTCCTCCCACAGGCGTGCCGAGAAGGCCCAGAAGCCGGCCTCGCCTTTTTGCCGGTAGGCCTCGACGGAGGCCTCGGCGGCGAGCTGCGCCTGCTTGTGGAAGGGGAGGGGCAAATGCCGCCAGACGACGCGGATCTTGCCCGGAAAGGCGGCGAGGAGCTGATCGATGTCCGCCTGCACGCGCTTGCTGAAGGGGCACTGGAAGTCCGCGAACATCTGAACGGTGACCGCGGCGCCGGCCGGCGCGCCTTTGCCCGGCTGGTCCTTCGTGGGCGCGGGGGCGAGGATTCGCTCCACGGGCGCGGGGCTCTTCGCGTCTTTCAGGAGGGCATCGTAGATGTTCGCGGCCGGCGTCCCCGAAGCGAGGAGCTTTCCGGCCTTCGTGATCTCTTCGTCGATGATGGCTTCGAATTGCTCGCGGCGCTGCGCGCCGATGAGGCGCCTGCCATTGATGAAGAAATGCGGCGTGCCCATCACCTTGAAGTCTTCGGCCAGGTCCATATCACGCTCGATGCGCGCGGCATGCGTGTGCGACGTGATCGCCTTTTTCACGCGCTTCACGTCGAGGCCGAGGGCGATCGCGAGGTTCTCGAGCTCAGGGTCCGCGAGGCGATCCTGGGTGTCGAAGAGCGCCTGGAAGGCCTTCCAGAAGGCGGCCTCTCCCTTCTGCGCGCCGGCCTCGATGGCGAGCTCGGCGGCTGCCTCGGCGCGCGGATGTATGGGCAGGGGGTTGTGCTTGAACACCAGGCGCAGTTTGTCGCCGTACTTGGCTTCGAGCTCGGTGATCGTCGCGAGGGATCGTTTGCAGAAGGGGCACTGGAAATCGCCGAACATCACCATCGTCACGAGCGCGGTCGGTTTGCCGCGCGCGGGCGAGCCGTCGAGCGGCATCTTCCAGACCGTGTCCGAGTCTGCCGGCGGAGGGGGCGGCGGCGTGGGCGGCGGCGCTTTCTGGTGGTTTCGCTCGGAGAGCTCGGCATAGACGCGCTCGGGGGGAGTGCCCTCGCGCCGGAGCGCGGCGGCCTCTTCGAGCTCGGCGTCGATGGTCTCCTGGAATTTCGTGATGGGCTGAGCGCCGGCGAGGAAGATGCCATTGACGAACGAGGCCGGCGTCCCCAGGACGCCGACCTTTTTGCCGAACGTGATGTCCGCGTCCACGTTCGCGGCGAAGCGCTGCTGGTCGAAGGCGGCCTGGAAGGCCCAGGGATCGATGCCGCTTTGCGCCGCCCAGTCGTTGAAGGACGGGACGTCGAGGGAGCGCTGGTTCCGGAACGCGAGGGCGTGAAACTTCCAGAATGCGTTCACGCCTCCGAGCCGCAGCACCGTCTCGGCCGCGAGGTGCGCGGGACGCGCATTCTTGTGGAACGGGAGCGGGTTGTGTCTCCAGACGACCCGCAATTGGTCGGGACCGTACTGCTGCTGCAGGAGCGCCAGCGTGGCCATGAGCCGCGACGTGAAGGGGCACTCGAAATCGCCCCAGATGACCAGGGTGACGGGGGCGAGCGGGTTTCCCCAGGCGGGGGCGTCGGGCCCGACGGGGATGGCCGTCCCGGGATCGGGGAGCGCGGCTGCGCCCTCGACCGCGCCCTCGTGGCCCGCCTCGGGCACGAGGAGGGGGCGGCGCGGTTCGTCCTGGCTCACGTTCACCGCCGGCTGCACGGGAGGCGGGGGCGCACAAGCGGCGAGCAAGAACAGGACCGTTGAAAGGAAGGCCGTGCGGCGCCGTCCCCGTGCGTGGTTCATCGTGGCTTCTCCATCGGGCATCGGGCGCGGGAGAGTACGCCACGACGGCCGGACGGGGAAGGCCTTGGTCGCTCCGAGCGAAGGAGGAAATGAGGCGATCGCGGCGGCGGACGGGGCGCGGCGGCCGAAGAACACGTGACGCAAAGCGGAGTACGTTCTATATGGGGGGATCCCAAGGGGCCGCAGCGTGCCTCGACGTCAAGGAGCTTCCGTGGAATTGAAAATTGCCCTCGTCGTTGGAGCGGTCGGCGCAGTTGCCGGTTGTGCCGGGTCGTCTTCCAGTCACCCGACGGACACCGTAGCCGAGCCCGAGCCGGCCGCGGGCAACGCCGCCCTCATGTCGCTGGATGAGAACATGGCCCGCCTGCGCGCGCTCGCGGTCTTCGACGTGGGTCACGTCAACTTCGAGATGCCCGGGCATTCTGGCCATTGTTACTCGGTCTGCAAGCATCGCCAGATCGCCGCGTTGCGCGTGGACAAATTGGCCGACGTCGCCGAGTCCGCCGCGAAGACCCCCGCCCCGGACGCCTGCGACGAGGCAACCATCGAAAAGAACCTCGCCGCGCTGAATGCGCTCGGGATCTTGGAGGTCCGGGGGCTGATCAAGGACGAGCCCAAGAACAGCACGAATTGTTACGGGCAGCCCTGCCCGGACGATGCCCAGGCGTCCAAGGCCCTCACCTGCGAGCGCGCGGGGAAGCTCGCCAGCATCGTGAACGCGGCCAAGGATCTGTGAAGGCCCGTTTCCCTGAGGTGAACGGGCGCCTCGGGTTGGGCGTCGGAATGGATCTCCCCTGGGGCGCGCCCGTCGGGTTCGCCCACGATCCCAGCCGCGGGGATCACGTGACGGATCCCGTCGTACAGTTCTTGTCGTCCCATGCCGGGGCCTTTCGGTATTTCTTCACGTCGTTCCAGCCCCGGAGCCGAAATCGCCTCGATCCGCGCGAGTACTTCGACGCCTACGACGACCTGTTCGCCCGTACGCCAGCGTTCTCTGTCCGCGCCCTCCACCAGACGACGTTCAACCTGGGCGCGCTCGAAGCCTACGATCGCGGCCGGATCCTCGATTTCACGAACGCGCTCGTCGAGCGCTACCACTTCGCGTGGGTGAACGAGGATCTCGGCCTCTGGTCGCTGCACGGCAGGCCCTTGCCGTATCCGCTGCCGCCGTATCTCACGCCCGCCGGGCTCGACGCCGCCATCCGGAACACGGCCGAGGTGCAAGGGAAGCTCCTGGCGCCGCTCTTCGTGGAGTTCCCCGGATTCTCGGACGGGACGAGCTTTTTCATTGGCCACATGCACGCGTACGATTTTTTCCGGGCGGTCGTCGAGGAGACGAGGTCGCCGGCCACGCTCGACGTGGGCCACCTCCTTTCTTATCAATGGCTGCTCGGCAAGCGAGGCGAGGCGCTGTTCGGGGAGCTCGAACGGTTGCCGCTCGACCATTGCTTCGAGATTCACCTCTCGGGCTGCGGGCTCGACGGCGATTCCTTCATGGATCACCACCACGGCGTGCTGCTCGACGAGCAGCTCGAGCTCCTTCGCCGCCTCCTTCCGCTCTGTCCGAACCTGTCCGCGATCACCTACGAAGATCCGCGGCTCGACGCCGAAGGGCGGCTCGCCCCCGAGACCGTCACGAGCTTCGAGCGCCTCCGCGCCGCCGTGGACCTCTGGCTCTCATGATCTCGCTCGATCAGGCGCTCGACCGGCTTCTGCATCATCGCTCGTACCGGGAAGCATTTTTCGAGGGGCGCGTGGAGGAGCTCGACGTGTCGGAAGGCGATCTGCGCGCGCTCCAATCCATCGATCCCGAGCAGCTTCGAAGGACGGCCGAGCGCGTGCGCGTGGCGGTCGTGCAGCGAAAACATCGGGGGAGCGGCGGGCTCCTCACGATCTATGCGCGCACCCTGGACGCGTGGAGAGCCACGCATCCCGAGGATCACGAACTCGATGCATTGATGTCGTCGTTCCTGGAATCTCCAGCCTTCGAGGCGTATCGCGCGTATTCCCACGCGGGTCCCGGCGTTTGCCTGGAAGAGGCATTCTTTCGATTCTGCGACGCGCGCGGGATCGGCGATGGCGCGATCCTGGAGTCGGAGTTTCTCACGGCGATGATGAAGGCGCTCGTGATGAGCCCGCTGCCGGATTTCACCCTCCCGGGGGAGATTCGTGTCGTCCCCGAGGGGTTTTTCGCGGTGGGCGAGCGGGCCGGGCCCACGCTCTACGCCGCCGCGCGCGGAAAGCTCGTCCTCGGGGCGATCACGCCCTTCCTCGCGGAGCTGCTGCTCTCGGCCGAGGACCCCGTCGAAATCGCGCGCAAGCATCACGTCGCGACGCCGGTGCTGCAAGCGTCGCTCGCGCAGCTCGCGCAGCTCGGGCTTGGCCGCTGAGCCGCGCTTCCACAAGGGCGGGGTCGCTCGCGCCAAGGGCGGGGTCGTATTTCGCAAGGGCGGAGCCGTGTTCCGCAAGGGCGGGGTCGTGTCCCGCAAGGGCGGGGTCGTGTCCCGCAAGGGCGGGGTCGTGTCCCGCAAGGGCGGGGTCGTGTCCCGCAAGGGCGGGGTCGTGTCCCGCAAGGGCGGGGTCGTGTCCCGCAAGGGCGAGGTCGCTCGCGCCAAGGGCGGGGGCGTGTTCCTCAAGGGCGAGGTCGCTCGCGCCAAGGGCGGGGGCGTGTTCCGCAAGGGCGGGGGCGTGTTCCACAACGGCGGGGGTGCTCGCGTCAAGGGCACAGCCTCTCGCGCCCGGTCATCCCGTCCCCGCGGCCTCCTTCAGCTTCCCGCTCCCCACTTCGGCCAGCATTTTTTCCAGCGCCGAAAGGCTCGGCGGCTTCGCCATGTGCCTGTCGAAGCCCGCTTGCCTCGAACGCTCCACGTCCTCCTGCAAGGCATACCCGCTCAGCGCCACCAGGTAGACCGATCGCAGCTTCGGATCCGCGCGTATCGTCCGCGCCACGCCATACCCATCCATGCCCGGCAAGCCGATGTCGCAGAGCACCACGTCCGGCTCGAAGCGCCGCGCTTTCTCGATTCCCTCGGGCCCCGCGAACGCCACCTCCACCACGTGGTCGCCCATCCCCAGCGCGTCGCGCAGCGTCTCGGCCGCGTCCACGTTGTCCTCGATGACGAGGACCCGCCGCGGCAGCTCCCGCGGCGCAGCCGTCGGCGCCGCGGCCCGGCTCCACGCGACGGCCGGAGCGAGCGGCAGCCGCACCGTGAACTGCGCGCCTTGTCCGCACCCCGCGCTCTCGGCCGTCACTGTCCCGCCGTGCATCTCGCAGAGGCCCTTCACCAGCGAGAGCCCGAGCCCGAGCCCCCCGCGGCTCCGATCGAGCGTGCTATCCGCCTGCACGAAGGGCTCGAACACGTGCGGCAGCGTCTCCTGTGGGATGCCCGCACCGTCGTCCCGCACGTGCACGACGGCTAGGTCCCCCTCGCGCTTCGCCGAGAGCAGCGCGTGCCCGCCCCGCGGCGTGAACTTCGCCGCGTTCGCCAGCAGGTTGCCCACGACCTGCGCGAGCCGCGTGGGATCGCCGTCGACCGAGAGCGGCTCCGGCCCCACGTCGACCTCGAGCTTCACGCCCGCCTGATCGAAGCTCGGCCCGAGATCCTCGGCGAGGCGGTGCAGGAGCTCGCCGAGCTCGACCCGCTCGCGCTGGAGCTGGATCTTGCCGCGCGAGATACGCGTCACGTCGAGCAGATCGTCGATGAGCCGCGTCATGTGCGTGACCTGTCGCTCGATCGCCGCATGCGCGCGCCGCGCCTGCGGGCCTCCCGGCGGAGCCCGCTCCAGGATGTAGAGGCCGTTGCGGATGGGCGCGAGCGGGTTGCGGAGCTCGTGCGAGAGCATCGCCAGGAACTCGTCCTTGCGCCGATCCGCCTCGCGCAGCGCGGCCTCGCTCTCGCGCAGCGCTTGCTCGGCCTCCTTGCGCTGCGTGATGTCCTGCATGATGCCCACGCTCCGGACCGGCGCACCCGCGGCGTCGCGGATCAGCCGCGCCGCGACGTGCACCCAGATGAGCCGCCCGTCCTTGCGGATGTAGCGCTTCTCCGTGCAGTACTCATCGACCTCGCCGCGCACCATGCTGCGGTACTTCTCCCAGTCCGCCTGGCGATCGTCGGGGTGCGTCATGTCGCGCACCGTGCCCGAGAGCAGCTCCTCGCGGCTGTAGCCGGTGATGTCGCAATACCGATCGTTCACGCGCAGGATCCGGCCCGTCGCGGGATCCACCTGGCCCATGCCGACGATCGCCGTCTCGAAGAACGCGCGGTACTGCTCCTCGCTCTGCCGGAGCGCCTCCTCGGCTTGCTTGTGCTCGGTGATGTCGCGTTTGACCACGACCGCGAGGATCTGCTGGCCCTGCTCGTCCCGCACGGGCTCGCCGCTGAAGTTGAAGATCCACGCCTGCCCCGTGTCGAGGCGCCTCGTGTGGAGCTGCCAGCCCGCGAAGGACTCGCCCCGCAGCGCGCGGTAGACCGGCCATTCGTCGACGGGGAGCACGTGGCCGTCGAGATCGGTGAGCTCGTAGAGCGCGGCGAAGTCCGCGATGCAGATCTTGCTGCGGTTCGTGAAGGCGTACTTCACCGCCTCCGCGCTGTTCACGAGGACCACGTTGCCCTGCATGTCGAACACGACGACGCCGTCCGGGATCGCCTGGAAGATGGCTTCGAGCTGCGCGCGGCTGTGGTCGGCGCGGGCCGCGGTCTCGCGGAGCGCCGCGACGAGATGCCGGCGCTCCTCCTCGATCCGCTTGCGCGCCGTGACGTCGCGGAAAAAGACCGCGATGCCGCCCTCCTTCGTCGGGTACACGTTCACGTGTGTCCAGAGATCGAGCGGCGCGTAGTGCTCGTCGAACTCGGCGGGCACGCGCTCGCGCATGACGCGGTTGTACTCGCGGAAGTAACGCGAGTGCGGGCCCGCGAGGGAAGGGTAGACCTCCCAGAGGCTCCGGCCGAGCGTCTCGCTGCGCGGCTTCTGGCTCAGGTGCTCCTGGCGCGGGTTGACGAAGACGAAGCGGAAGTCGTGATCGAGCACGAAGCAGGCGTCGCCGCGATCGAGCACATCGAAGGCACGCGCGAGATCCTGGGAGTCGTGGCGCGCATGCTCGTGCTGTTCGTGGATGTCGACGGCGATGCCGGACCAGTCCACGACGGCGCCGCGGTCGTCGAGGCTCGGCGCGCTGCGGATCGAGAACCAGCGGTACCCGCCGTCGTGCCGGCGGATGCGCGCCTCGACCGCGAACCGTCCGGCCGAGGCGAGCGCGTGTCTCCACGCCCGCGCGGCGCGTGCTTGGTCGTCGGGGTGCAGCACGCGCTGCCAGCCGAGGCCGTGGAGCTCCGACGCGGGGACGCCGGTGTACGTGCGCCACGAGCTGCTCGCGAAGTCGCATGTGCCGTCCGCCCGGCACGCCCAGACGAGCCCGGGCAAGCTGTCGAGGAGGCGTCGACATCGGCCCTCTGGGAGGGCAGCACCAGCACGAGGCTCGGCCATGGGTCCATCGGCACGTGGTGCCGCGCGGGCACGATCGCAAGCCGGCGCGGCCGCGGCGCGGCGGCTGTCCGTGCGCCTCGGGCATGGCCGGCTTGCCCCTTCACGTTCGCTCCGCGTCGGGGCAAACTGCGCGTTCTCTGGGGAGGCCGAGGAAGGAGTCGGCGGCGCGTGAGCGAGGCACCTGGGATCTGGTTCGTGTATCGATCGCACGACGAAGGGCCGCTCTCGCGCCGCGTTCGGCGCCTCGACGCGCCCTCGATCCTCGCGTGGTTTTCGGAGAAGATGAGCGACGCCAAGAAGGCCGAGGACCCGCAGAGCGTCTACGAGGCCGAGCTCGGCGGCTACGTGTACGGGTTCGGCACGGTGTTCGAGGCCGTGAAGGAGCACGGGCTCCTAGCGCCGAAGTCGACGGCCGAACTCGAGAAGATCCTCCGCAAGCATCTCTACGTCGAGGGCGACGCGGGGCACCTGCGCATCGACGCGCACTCGCTCCGCGTGCTGACGGACGACGACGAGGTCGAGCTCGCGTACTTCTTCTTCGATGACGAGATCGCGCGCACGCAACCCGAGCGCGTGTCCTTTCTGCTTCACGAGGAGCCGAAGCTGCCGGAGGGCGACGCGGACGGCCCGTTCACGCCGCCCTTCGAGCCGGAGCCCGTCCTGCCGCGCGGGGAAGGCGAGGGGACGACGTACGTCTGTCTGCTCACGTCGTACGACGGCGATTCGATCCCGGGCTGCGCCGTGGCGATCCCCGGCGTGCGGCTGCCCGATCTCGCGTCGCACCTGCGCACCGTGGTGCCGGCGAAGAAGCCGGCGTCGTGGTCGAAGGAGTGGCTCGACACGTGGCCGGTGGAGCTCCGGCTCCTGCGGGCGATGATCGAGCCGGGTCAGATCTCGATCGCGCCGGCGCTCGCGAAATGTGCGGCATATCCGCTGCGCGAGGTCGTCACCGCTACGAACCACACGCTCCTCGGCGTGGGCGCGCACCAGAACGCGGAGGGCGAGTTTTCCAAGGTGGGGACGGCGTTCGAGGGAACCGGAGATCCCGAGAAGGCCCTCGTGCAGGTGGGCAAGCACGCGGCGCTCTTCTGCCCGCACACGTCGAGCGCGTTCGGCTACGAGCAGTGGATCCTGTTCGATGATCGCTGGGCCGCCGCGCATCCGGCGCTCGCCGCTTCGATGTTGCGGTACGCGAACGGCTGGGATCCGCTCCGCGACCCCGCGCCCCCGAAGTCGGCGGAGACCGCGGCCGAGCAGAAGGAGCGCGCCTGGAAGGAGGCGCTCGCCGGGCGGATGGACGAGAAAGCGGCGCCGTACCGCACGACGGCGAGGTTTGCCCCCGGTGACCTCGTCGACCACACGAAGTTCGGACGTGGGCTCGTGCGCCGCGTGGACGGCGCGAAGATTGAAGTGATTTTCAAGGACGGCGCCAGGCTCCTGGCGCACGCGATGCCAGGGTGAGGCGAAGCGCCGAGGCCACCGGCGCTCCCGCTTCCGCGTCCGCTCCCGCCTCCGCCCGTTGGCGAGGGTAGCCAGACGCTTGGGCCCTCGCTAGCATCGGCCCGCGCAGAGCAAGTTGATGAAGAAGGAACACGTCACGAAGACCGCGCCCCGGTGGTTCGATCCATCCTCGCCGGTGAGCATCGCCATGCGGGACGCGCGTGTGTCCCGCCGCGACGGCCGTGGGCTCATGTCGCTCAGCGAGGCGCGGCGCCTCATCGAGTCGACCGAGGTCTTCCGCAAAGGGGAGGGCCGTACGGCCGCAGGGACGATGGTGTTCGAGAGCGACCGCGTGTGGGCGGCGCTCTTGTCGCTCGAGGACGCGGCCGAGTTCGTGAAGCACGGCCAGCGTATCCGCTGGGAGTTTCAGGTGCGCGGCCGCGACAACACCGCGCTCCACGATCGCTACGGAGACGCGATCCTGCCCTGGATCGAGAGCCGCCTCGATGGCGACGGCGCGCTCGTGAACGTGCCGTGGTGCGTGGTGCCGTGCCTGCTCGCGATCGGATCACGCGAGGCGCTCGACGTCGCGCTGCGCGCGCGATCGATCGTGGAGCTCGCGGTCGCGGGCAGCGAGATCGAGGCCGACGAGCCTGAGCTCGCCGAGGACACGTCCGCGCCTTCCGAGGACGAGGACGACGAAGACGGCGACGAGGACGAGGACGACGAGGACGACGAGGACGACGACGATCCGGGCGCGGAAGAGGACGAGGACGAGGAGCACGCGCGCGCCGACGGGACCACGAAAGACGACGGTCTCGACATGGCGCGGCGGTGGATGACGCGGCACCCGGACGCGTACGGGGCGCTCGCGACGCTCGCGGACGAGGGGAACCCGCGCGCGGCGGAGCTCTTGCGGGATCGCGCCGCGGCGCTCGGCGGCGTGGTGCGCGAGGCGATCGAGGCGGCGCTCGGCGCCGAAGCGGCCAAGCGACTCGCCGAGCAGTTCGACCTGCCGCGGACACGTTTGCCCGAGGAAGTGGAGCGGCTGCTCGCCGAAGCCGAGGCGATCGACGAGCCGCGGGGTCCGCTCTGGAGCATCGCCGAGCTCGACGAGGCCGCGCGCCGGTTCGATCTGCCCATCTGGGACAACGCGAACTACACGACGGCGGCGATGCGGATCACGGGGTACGCGTCGCAGAAGGGCGACGTGCTCGTCGTCGAGCAGATCCTCCACCACCCGGGATCCGGCACGCTCGCGGGCTGGGAGCTCTCGGCGTACGGGCCCGGCGCGGGCAAACGATCCTCACGCGACGACGAGCTCATCGACGCGGCGCGTGACGAGCTCCAGAGCGTGGAGATCGACGCGGACGACTACGTCGACGGCATCACGAACCAGATCGTCCTGCTCGGCGAGCGCGACGAGAAGGGCCGGCCCACCGCGGGCTCCGACGGCCCGCGCATCGTGCCGCTGCCGCTCCCGTCGGACGACATGATCGTGCACGTCAAGCGCGCCGCGGTGCGGCAGAAGGGCGATCCGCTGCGCGCGAGTTACCACCTTCCGCGCGCGTTCGCGGCGCTGCCGGAGTCCACGCGCGGGAGCCTCCGGCTCGTGACGCCGGTCGAGGCGCTCCTCGTGGATCTGTGCCGACGGCATCGCGACGTGATCTTCGCCGCCGACCGGGATCTGCGCGTCGCCGCAGCGGTCCCGCAAGGCGCGACGCGCCTCTTCTCGTTCGACGATTTCCAGTACGTCGCCGCGGGTGAGCCGGCGTCACGATCGATGGATCTCGTGGCGATGGTCGAGGCGCTGCGCGCGCGGCGCAAGATCACGCGCCTGCCCGGCGCGGCGAACGCGCGGCCCGAGTGCTGGATCCCCGGCGCGGCCGAGCTCCGCAGCTACGCGGGCGGCGACGCATGGTCCGAGGGCGACGATCCGATCGAGCCGGAGACGCCGGCCGCGGGCGTCGGCGTGACGCCGTACTGGAGCCTCACGATCGCGCGCGGTTTTCCGCACGGAGTGTGGCTCTTGCACGGCGCGGCGCAGAACAAGAAGGGGCAGGCGGAGCAGGCGATCCTGCACCTCACGAACGCGTCGTCGCCCGTCGTGCGCCTGTTCTGGCCGCGCCGGACGGCGTGCATGTGGGCGCGCGTCGCGGGCCTGGCCGAGCGCAAGTGGGTGACCGGGGATCGCGGCGTGCTCGCGGCGGCGAAGAACGAGCGCATGCTCTACGCGGCCGAGGCGCGGAAGCTCGTGGAGACCTTCGTCCTGCGGCCGTGGAGCGTGCCCGCGCACGTGGGCACGGAGTTCGTGCTCTTGCTGGAAGCGCTCGTCGGCGGGCGCGAGACGGTCGAGGCGTTCGTCGCCGCCCTCGGAAAACTCTCGCCGGAGGCGTGGGCCTCCGACAGGGCGGCGCTCGCGAGCGCGATCTTCGAGCTCGGCTTCGTCCTGCGTCGCGTGGAAGGGTCGCGGGGCCCGCTGCGCGAGCGGCTCGCGGCGTCGTGGCGGCAAGGACAAACGGGCGAGGCGCCGCGCATGCTCGACCTCGTGCTCCACAGCCGCGCCGGAGCCGAGCGCAGCGCGCGGTGCGAGCTCGATCTCGCGCACGCGGGCGACGATCCGACGTGGGTCCGGGACAAACTCCTCGATCGCAAGACGGCTGCGTCCGCGCCCGACGTGTTCCTGGTGTCGCTCGCGGGCGAGGAGATGCTCGGGAAGTACGAGGGGCGGATCCCCAAGGTGGCGGACGCGGCGTGGGTGGGCAGCCAGCTCGCGCGGCTCGCGTCGGCGCGGGTGGTCGGGATGGCGCTCGCGCTTTATGCCGAGAGGCCGGAGGCGCGCGCGGCGATCTCACAGGCTCTCTTCGAACGCCCGGAGATCCGCGCCGAGATCGAGGCAAACCAGCGGGGCCCGCAAGCCAAGATCGCGCGTGCCCTGCTCACCGCGCTCGACGAGCGGGACGAGCGCGCCTACGCGCGGCGGCAAGGCGCGCAGGACGACGAGCTCGACGACGAGGAGGAGGACGACGACGAGGGCGACGACGAGGACGAGGCGTAGAACGCCTCACCCGCTGTCCCCTCTCGACGCGGTGGCTGCGCGTGGGTCGCATGACCGCGGGTGTCGCCACGTGTCGACCCCCTCGGGAGGTCACTCGACGAGGAACTCCTGCTCCAGCAGGCCGTAGATCGCCGAGTCCGTGAACTTGCCGTCGTAGAACCAGTTCTCACGCATGAGGGCGTCGCGCTTGAAGCCGAGCTTCTCCAGGACGCGTCGCGAGGCCTGGTTGTTCGGGTCGATGACCGCTTCGACCCGGTGCAGCTCCATCTGCGTGAAGCCGTAGCGGAGGATCGGCTGGAGCGCCTCGACCATCAGGCCGCGGCCCCAGAACGCGGGCGTGAGCTCGTAGCCGACCTCCGCGTAGCGGTGCGGCTTGTTCCAGCGCCAGAACCCGCACGTCCCCAAAAGCTCGCCGCTGTCCTTGAACGAGAGGCCCCACCGGATGCCGGTGACGTCGCGTTGCGCGTCGAACACGATCCCGAGGAGCTTCTCGGTTTCGGCGAGGGTCGCGTGCGCAGGTCGCCCGAAGTACCGGACCACCTCGGGGTTCGACTGGATGCGGAAGATCGTCTCCGCGTCGGCCGGGGCGAGCTCACGCAGGACGAGGCGGGGCGTTTCGAGGGTCGGGAACGGAGTGAACGAGACCATGAGGGCCGGGAGGCTTTCACCTTTCCGTGACCCCAGCAACGGCGCCTCGGCGCGTTGCACGATCGCGACGCGTGAGCTTGCACGATTGAAAGTCAGCCCGGAAGAACCCCTCGCCAAATGCCCGGATCGACACATGAACGACGTTGGCCCGGACCGTGCAATCTCTACGGGCAGAGCGCCTGCTCCGGCCGCCCCCCCCGCCGTAGAGTAGGCGCTCGTTTTTTTGTCTCCCCGTGATGTGGCGCGTGGGCCCGGGCGGGTGAGACCACGTCACACTTCCGAGCGCCCGTTCGATACGTGGAGGGCACGATCGGATCGGAAGGAGATGACCATGCGGTGGACCCTCGCGCTTCTCGGCTCGCTCTCGGCATGCACGGCGCTCGGGACGCCGGGCGCGGAGCCTCGGCGCGATGCGGAGGACCCGGCCATGCGTCCCGAGCCCGCCCGCGCGCTTCCCGCGGCGAGCGCCCAAGGCAGCGCGCCGGCGAGCGCGTCCCCCGCGAGCCCGCCGGCGGCGGGTGCATTCGCGCAGTACCCGTGGCTCGAAGGGGGAGCCGTGGGCATGCCGGCGCCGGTCGACACGCTCGAAAAGCGGTTTCCACCCCCGCGCGGCTTTACGCGCGTGTCCCTCGCCCCCGAGGGCTTCGGCGCGTTCCTGCGCACCTTGCCGCTCGCCGCGAAGGGCACGCCGGTCAAGTCCTACCGCGGCGACGAGATTCGCGCGGACGGGCATCCGAACGTCGCCGCCGTCGTGGCCATCGACGTCGGGAAGGCGGATTTGCAGCAATGCGCCGACGCGATCGTCCGGCTGCACGCGGAGTGGCGCTGGTCGCACGGGCAGCGCGATCACGCCTACCGGACGGCGAGCGGCACGAAGCTCGAATTCCAGCGGTACGTCTCGGGCCAGCGGATCCGCGTCAACGGCAATCGGATCGAGCTCGTCCCATCGGCAAAGCGCGCCGAGGCGACGCACGCGCTCTTCCGGACCTGGCTCGACGACGTGTTTGGCTGGACCAACACGGGCGCCCTCGCGCGGGACGGCGAGCGCGTGGCCCTCGATGCGCTTCGCCCCGGGGACTTTTTCGTGCTGACCGGCGTGCCGTTCGGCCACACCGTCCTGGTCCTCGACATGGCAAAGGATGCGGCAGGGCGCCGCGCGGTCCTGCTCGGCCAGAGCTTCGTCCCCGCGCAGAACGTCCACGTGCTTCGCCCCGAGCCCGCGCGCGTGTGGTTCGTCCTCGACGAGGCCGCGGGCGCGCTCACGACGCCGTTTTGGGATCCCTTCCCGTTCGATTCACTCCGCCGTTTGCCCGAGTAAAACGACGCCGAAGGCGGCCCCCGAGGAGCGCCAGGGCCGATGAAAAGGCGACCCATTCGTACCCCGGGGGCCGTTCGCCCATTCGACATCCACAAAGCGCAGCCGGCGGCGGGGTCGTTTGCGGCGTCGCTTGCGGAGGTGGTGGCGGGGGCGGCGGCGACGCAGGGGGCGGCGGGGGCGGAGGCGGAGGCTCCGGCGCGGCAGGCTCGGTTTTGCAGGCCCGCGGCCGCGCGGAGAGCCAATCGAGCAGGCTGTCGGCTTTCCCTTTCGCGCCGAGCGCCCGCCACTCGCCGCCGTGATCCTTGCCGGGCAAGAGATCCCACGTCACGTCGCGCGTGCAGGCGGCGACGCGCTCGTGCAGCCCCCGGGCGAGGTGGTGGAGCGGGTTCCGGTCGCCGACCAGGAAATACGCAGGCGGCGCGCATGTCGGGGTTGGCGCCGGCGCGCACGCGCTCTCCCGCGGCGGAATGCCCCCGCCGACGAACACCACCGCCGCATATCGCGCCCCGAGCCGCGCCCAGTTCCACCCGAGGAACGACGCGCCCCCCGACCACCCCGCGATCCACACCCGATCCGCGTCGATCGCGTACTCACGGCCGATCGCGTCGATCTGCGCCTCGATCCACCCCGGAGGATCCCCCTCGGACCATTGCCAGAAGCTCCCGACCCGGCATCCCTCGGCTTTCGGGCACATCGGCGCGAAGAGCGAAACCCCCCGCGCGGCGGCGGCCGCGACGAACGGCGAGGCGTCCCGCTCCACGAGCGGCGTCTTGCCGCCGGGCGCATCGCCATGTAGCACCACGAGCAGCGGCGCCTTCGTCGCTCCCTCGGGCGGCGGATCGAAGAGGCAGCCGGGGCAGGGATATCCCACCCGGCGGCGCGGGTTTGCCTCGGCCGCACCCCCGGCGAGGGCGGCGAGCGCGAACGTGGCGACGGCGAGGGCGCGGGCCTTCGTCATGCGGCCCGCCGAGGATACCTGATCCGCGTGTCCCCTTGGGCGCCCGCGATCACTCGCCGTTCAGCGTGTAGAGGTAGGCCGCGATGTCCTTCGCTTCCTGCTCGCTCACGCCGAGGGTCGGCATCTTCGTGCGTGGATCGAGATCCGTCGGGCGCCGGATCCACTTGATGAGGTTGTCCGGCGTGTTCGGCGCGACGTGCGCGATGTCGCCCCGGTTCGCGAAGCCGAACAGCGGATGCGACTCCTTGCCGATCGCCCCTTCGACGCCCGGGATGAGGTGGCAGGCGCCGCACGCGTATTTCTTGATCGCCTCGCGCCCCCGCTGCGCGTCCCCGCCGGCCACGTCGCGCGGCGGCGCCGGCTTCGACTTGCACGCGGTGAGCGCCCCGGGCGCGGCGAGCGCGAGGAGGAGCAGGAAAGGCCGATACCGTCGTGACAAAACCACCAGATCTCCCGTGCCTGCCCCGGGCATCCGCCGGAAGGCTCGCCCTCGATAGGGGCCCCGAGGACGGCCGGCAAGCTAGCACGAAGGGGTGAGGGCGGAAGGCGGGCCGTGCTGGTCGATTGAGCATCTGCCAATCCGCTGACCCGCTCCAGGCGCGGATGCGGAGAAAGCTGCCATGCTTGCCGCATGTTCGACCTCCTCCGTCGCCGCCCTGCGTTCCGTCGCCTCTGGGCGGCTGGGACCATCTCGCTCGTCGGCGACTGGCTCGCGTTCGTCGCCGTGAGCCGGCTGGCGCTGGACCACGGCGGAGGCGCGTTCGCGCTCGTGGGGGTCTTCGCGGCGCATTCGCTCCCGCATGCGTGCCTGTCGCCCATCGCGGGGTTCGTCGCCGACCGGTTCGATCGGCGGCGCTTGCTCGTCGGCATCCCGCTCCTCCAGGCCGCCTTCACGCTCGCCATGGTGCTCGCGGCCGCGCGGGGCGAGCTCGCCGCGCTGCAGGCGCTCGTGCTCGTGCGATCCGCGTTCACGGCCTTCATGGTCCCGGCCGAGACGGCGGCGCTCCGGCACACGGTCGAGCCGCCGGAGCTCCTCCGGGCGAACGCCATCGTCTCGGGGACGTGGAGCATCACGTTCGTCGCGGGCATGGCGCTCGGCGGCCTGCTCGCCGCGCTCGGGCCCGTGCCCGCGATCCTCGTGGACAGCCTCTCGTTTTTCCTCACCGCGGCGCTCGCCTCGGGCCTGCCCTCCTTGAAGCCCGAGGGGGCCGGGGAGACGCAGGCCACCGGCGTCTGGGGGCTCGTCCGGGCCGTGCCGCGCGATCTCTGGGCTGCGCTTGGGCATGCACGCGCGCGGCCGGCGCTCTTCCGGGCCGTCTTCTCGAAGGTGCCCGCGGCGCTCGCGGGGGGCATGGGCTGGGTCACGTTGAACCTCGTCGCGGATCGGGCGGCGCCGTTTGGCGCGGCGGCCCTCTCGCTCGGCATCTTGCAATCCGTGCGAGGGGCGGGGACGGGGCTCGGCCCGCTCGGCATCTCGCTCCTCACGCGCGGCGGCGATCCGGGGCGGGGGCTCGAGCACGCGGCGACGCTCACCACGTTCGCGGGCATCGTCGCCTTTTCGCTGGTGCAGCCCTGGCCTACGCTCTTGCTCGTCGCCGTGCTCGTGTGGGGGATGGGCGGCGGGAGCAACTGGGTGCTCACGAGCGCGTCCCTCCAGCGCCTCGCGCCCGACGCGATGATCGGCCGGCTCTCGAGCATCGACGATCTCACGACCACCACGACGATGGCGGTGGGCGCTCTGATCGCGGCGCTCCTGTACCAGGCCTCCTTCTCGGTCCAGGCGATCGGGGCGATGGCGGCGGGGGCGGGGCTCGTCGTTTGGATCGCGCTCTCGCTCCGGCGGACGGAGGCCCCGCTTTCCCTGGAGAAAACCGCCCTCGAGCGGGGATGAACGCGCCGCTCAGTTCGGCGGTTTGGCGGGCCGCTCCGACGCCACGAACTTGAATCGCCCATAAAGCGTCGGGCCGCGCAGGTCCGACTCGCTCATGGCGAGCACGCCCGTGCCGATGTCCTCGAAAAGGAGGACGACGCCGAGCCAGCCCGCGAAATACAGCATTCCGTGCGTCAGGCGGTACTCGTGCAGCCGGAGCAGCTTCATCTCCTTCAGGCGGAGCGGCCGGCCCGCCATCTGCTCCGCCATGGGCACGAGCGAGCCGACGAGCGGCCGCTCGTCGATGCGGACGCCGTTTGTCAGGAAGCGGAGATCCGTGCCGAGGTGCTCGAAAAACGCGTCCATCACCCCGCCGAAATCGTCCGCGTGGACGAGCTTCTCCTTCACGCCCGCCACGAGGGCGCGGATCTCGTCGGCATCGGGGGGGTGGAGGCGGGTGGGACGTCCGGACGAACCCCGGGGGGAGGGGTTTTGAAACGGGGGACGACGGGGGGGACGGGAAGGTTTCATGGTGCTCGTCTACCGGGATCGGGTTTTTCTGGAACGGTCCTCGCACGCGCCGCTCGTGCGCGTTCTGAGGCTCGCGCCCGTCCATCGACCGGAGGTGTACTCCAGTTGCGTACTTTCGTTGATTTTCTTCGAACGGTTCGATCGATTTGGAAGTTCCGCGGAAAAACCTGGGGTGCGGGGGCCACGTGTTTGGCACGAAGAACAGCTTGGCCCTGGGCGGTGCGCGGGCGGCGGCCAGCGCGGACTTCCGGCGCGCGCCCGAGCGCCCCGGGCACGACGCCGGGCGCACCGCGCCGAGGTCGGTTCCCCCTTTCGTGGGACTTCTGGTACCCTCCGCGCCCGCATGGACAGCGCCCCCCTGAGCATCGCGACCCAGATCGCGCGACAGCGCGTGGGGCGCGTGCTCCGGGACAAGTGGCGCCTCGACAGCGTGCTCGGGACAGGCGGGTTCGGCGCGGTCTACGCCGCGACCCACCGCACGGGCAAACGCGTCGCCATCAAGATCATCCACCCCGAGCTCAACGCCATCGCCGACGCCCGCAGCCGCTTCCTGCGCGAGGCCTACGCCGTCAACGCCGTGAGCCACCCAGGCATGGTCTCGATCCTCGACGACGACGTCGACGAGGACGGCTGCGTCTTCCTCGTCATGGAGCTGCTCGACGGCGAGACGCTGGAAGCGCGCCGCCTTCGAAGCGGCGGCAGCCTCGACTTCGAGGACGTGCTCTCCATGGCCGACCCGATCCTCGACGTGCTCGCCGCGGCCCACGAGAAGGGCGTCGTGCACCGCGATCTCAAGCCGGAGAACGTCTTCCTCCTCCGCACCGGCCAGATCAAGATGCTCGATTTCGGCGTGGCCAAGCTCCGCGAGGCCCCCCGCGGCAAGGCGTTGACGGTGAACGGCATCGTCATCGGCACGCCCGCCTTCATGCCGCCCGAGCAGGCCCGCGGGCAGTGGGAGCTCGTCGACGAGCGCTCCGATCTCTACGCGGTCGGCGCCACCCTGTTCACCTTGCTGACGGGGCAGCTCGTCCACGGCAACCTGACGCCCCAGGAGTCCCTCGTCGCCGCCGTCACGACGCCCGCGCCCTCGCTCGCGATGGTCTCGCCCGGCACCCCCCGCGCCCTCGTCGCGCTCCTCGCCCGCGCGCTCGCCTTCGACCGGAAGGACCGCTTCCAGACCGCGCGCGAGATGCAAGCCGCGGTGCGCGCGGTCTACCACGAGCTCACCGGCAGCCTCGCCTCCACGGCGCCCCATGAGGCCCTGCGTGTGCCTTCGACCGACGAGGACGAGACGACGCCGACCGGCGGCGACGACGAGCCCACGGCGGTCCTCTCGCGGATGCCCGAACTCGCGCTCGCGCGACGCCTCCCTTCGACGACCGCGCGGAGCCCGAGGCTCGTCTCGCCGGACAGCGAGCCGACGATCGTCGGCGCGCCGCCCTCGATGACGCTGAAGCGCAGCGTGAGCGGGCTCGTCGGGCCCGAGTCGCGCGGGCAGCGGTTGGCGTCGATCTTTGACTCGGCCGATTTCGGGGATCAGGCCGAGATCTCGGAGGAGGTCGCCAAGGCGACGGCCGCGCTCAATGCCTCGGCGGCGGCCGCGGCGGCGCAGAACAAGAAGACGGAGGAAGCGGCCGCGGGGCCCGAGCCCGAGGAGGCCACGATCCGCAACGTGAAGGAAGAGCCAGGGAGACCGATCGCGCCGAAGAAGGCGCGGGCCGCGGCTCCTTCCCGGGCGTGGATCTACGTGGTCGTCGTGATCGTGCTCGTGGGCGCCCTCGTGGGGTTTGCCTTGCTCCGCATGAAGCCGCGGCGGGCCGCGGCGCCCGCCGGGCCGGGGGCGGCGACGCGCGCGCAATCTTGCTATGCTGGCGCGTGGCTTGGCTCGTCGCCCTGGGGCTCGTCGCGTTCGTCGTGGTCGTGATCGTTTCGGTCGAGCGCACGCGCCGGCTGCTCGTCGTGGAGGCGCAAGCGGGGAAGGTGGCGCGGCTCTCAGGCCGGGCGCCGGCGGAGCTCGCCGCCGACATCGAGGACGTCCTCGGCCGATCCCGGGCGACCGGGACGATCGTGCTGCGGCTCGAAGGCGGACGTGTCGTGGTGCGCACCGAAAAGGGGATCGACGAGACCACGGCGCAGCGGCTCCGCAACGTGGTCGGACGTTTCCCGGTCGCCCGTCTGCGCACGGCGCGGCGCGTGGAGCGCAGCGGGGCGCGCTAAGCGCGGGGCGTCGCCATGAACCCCAGAAGAAGGGGGCTGTCCGCCCCCTTCACCCCGGACCAGGCACGGCCTGGACCGAAAACGGAGAAACCGCGCATCGCGCGGTTTCTCCGACGGGCCTGTGGCAAGACCACAAATCACCTCGCCAGCAGAAACGGCGGCGTTGGTGTATATGGTTGCGACGATTTCCATGGCGACAGCGCGCATCGCGCGCTGTCGCCGCGCGTCCAGGGTGAAACCCCGGCGCGCCGCTTGCTCAAGCCTTGCTGAGGAAGCTCTTGACCTGCGACTCGATCGCGCTGCCAGGCACCACGAAGGGCTTGTCCGTAATGTCCACGGCGAACGCCTGGCCCGTGATCGTGTAGACGCCCTTGACCGTGCCAGCCGGGGTGGGGACCGAGAAATCACCCTTCTTCTCGTCGCCGCCGAACTTGCCGCCCGCCTTCTCGATGGCGCCCCTCGCCTTCGCGATGATGTCAACCGCGGCGCCGGGGAAATTGACCGAGAAACTGTGCTTTGCCATGTCGTATACCCCTGTGGTTATGCGCCGCGCGGAGCCTACTCCCCCTCACGGCAGTGGGGACCCTAATCCGTTCCCGTGATGAAATCCAGCCCGAACTCCCTCGCCAACTTATCGAAGTGGCTCAATAAGACGCGTCAGGTCTGGGGCGGCCGGCTTCGCTTCTTCTCGGCCTCGAGCGTCTCTTCGAGCTTCCCCTTGCCCTCATCCACGACCTCGCGCTCGTACCAGGGGCGCGTCGAGCGCTCGCGGACGCGGTAGATGAGCCACGCCCCGAGGAGCAGCGGCACCACGCTCCAGGCGAGGTGGTGGACCGTCAGGTGACCCCCGATCGTCGTGTTCGAAGCGAGTTGCCCCTCGACGAGCCGCACCGGCAAGATCTGGCCCTCGTGCATCCAGGCGAAGTCTTCCTCCTCCACCTCGTCGTTGACCACGAGTTCGTCCCGCGTCGAGAGCCATACCCGATAATGGTGCGTGATGGTGTCGTCGCTCTCCGTGACGTAATGGTCGAGCTTGCGGATGGTGGCCGTCGTGTCCGTGCCGGCCCAGCGCCGGATGTGATAGCCGAGGAACATGATGTGAAACGCGAGCGCGGTGAGCGCGATCCACATCGCCCAGCGCCCGTGAAAGCGGGCGCGCTCGTGGAAACGCTCGCCGAGCGGCTGCGATGAGAGCAGCATGCGCCCGCTGCGCGGCGGCCGTAGCACGTACCCCTCGCCCCCCGTTCGATAACCCGCCGCCGGCTGCGCCTCCGGATCCGGCGCGCGCGAGAGCACCCCCGCGGCGTACACGCGCTCGCCGGGCGTGAGCTCGGCGTACCGTATGCGGGCCTTCAGATCGACGCGGACGAGCCCGTCCATTTCGTCCACGAGGAAAACGTCGTCCCGCGGCTCGATCCGCACACGATCGCCGGACGCGAGGCGCAGGTAAAATGGCGCGACGAAGACCCGCCGCTTCTTTTCGGTCCACTTGTGCGACCACACGCCGGAGCTCTCGGACTCCTCGCCTTCCTGATCCACCTCCACGCGCACCGTGGTGTCCGACCCCTCCGCCCGCTCGACCTTGCCGAAGAGCACCGCCTCGCCGGCCACGAGCGGCTTCTCGCCGTCGAACGTGGCCTCGGCCGCCCGTGCCTCCGCGCGCTTGCGGACCCGCGCGAGGAGCGCGACGCCAGAGAGCGCGACGAAACCCAGCGTACCCACGCCGTCCACGAGGAACGACGAGATCAGGGGGCCGATGTGGTTCTCCGACATCAGATCCGGCATGACGTCGACGTTACCACACACGCGGGCCGAGCCGCGGCCTTGCTGCGCCCGGAAACCCCCTTGACACCGGCCACCCCGGGGAGTTTGCTCCTCGCTCGCCTCCGAGGCGGCCCGCGGGGGGCACGTCGGGGGGCGAGACACGCTGCGGAGGAAATCGCAATGGTGTACGTGCCGCCCAACCAAGAAGGCTCCAAGGTCGCGTTCAAGTCCCGCTATGGGAACTACATCGGCGGTGAGTGGGTCGCCCCGGTGAAGGGGGAGCATTTCGAGGACATCTCCCCCGTGAACGGCCGGCCTTTCTGCGAGATCCCGCGCTCCTCCGCGGAGGACATCGACAAGGCGCTCGACGCCGCGCACGCCGCGCGCGCCGCCTGGGGTCGCACCTCGCCGACGGATCGCGCGAACATCCTGAACAAGATCGCCGACCGCATGGAGCAGAACCTCGAAAAGCTCGCGGTCGCGGAGACGTGGGACAACGGCAAGCCCGTGCGCGAGACGCTCGCGGCCGACCTGCCGCTCGCCATCGACCATTTCCGTTATTTCGCGGGCTGTATTCGTGGCTCGGAGGGCACGATCGGCCAGATCGACGACACCACCGTCGCCTACCATTTCCCCGAGCCGCTCGGCGTCATCGGCCAGATCATCCCCTGGAACTTCCCGCTGCTCATGGCCGCGTGGAAGCTCGCGCCCGCGCTCGCCGCCGGCAACTGCGTCGTCCTCAAGCCCGCCGAGCAGACGCCGGCCTCGATTCTGCTCTGGGCCGAGCTCGTCGGCGACCTCCTGCCGCCGGGCGTCGTCAACATCGTGAACGGCTTCGGCTTCGAGGCCGGCAAGCCGCTCGCGTCGAGCCCGCGCATCGCGAAGATCGCGTTCACCGGCGAGACCACGACGGGCCGCCTCATCATGCAATATGCCTCGGAGAACCTGATTCCGGTCACGCTGGAGCTCGGCGGCAAGTCGCCAAACGTGTTCTTCGAAGACGTCTTCGCGCAGAACGACGATTTCGCCGACAAGGCGCTCGAAGGGTTCGCCATGTTCGCCCTGAACCAGGGCGAGGTCTGCACCTGCCCGTCGCGCGCGCTCGTGGCCGAGAAGATCTACCGCCAGTTCATCGAGCGCGCCGTCGAGCGGACGAAGAAGATCAAGCAGGGCAACCCGCTCGATCCGACGACGATGATCGGCGCGCAGGCGTCGAGTGATCAGCTCGAGAAGATCCTCTCCTACATCGACATCGGCAAGAAGGAGGGCGCGAAGTGCCTCATCGGCGGCGAGCGCGTGCGGCTCGGCGGTGATCTCGACAATGGGTATTACGTCGCGCCGACGATCTTCGAGGGCACGAACCGGATGCGCATCTTCCAGGAGGAGATCTTCGGGCCTGTCGTGAGCGTGACGTCGTTCAAGGACGAGGCCGAGGCGCTCGCTGTCGCGAACGACACGCTGTATGGCCTCGGCGCCGGCGTGTGGACGCGCGACATCAACACGGCGTATCGCATGGGCCGCGCGATCCAGGCGGGCCGCGTGTGGACGAACTGCTACCACCTCTATCCGGCGCACGCGGCGTTCGGCGGCTACAAGCAGTCGGGCATCGGGCGCGAGACGCACAAGATGATGCTCTCGCATTACCAGCAGACGAAGAACCTGCTCGTCAGCTACAGCCCGAAGGCGCTGGGGTTCTTCTGATGGAAGCCTCGGCCCCGCCGCGCGTCACGGCCACGGAGGCGGCCATCGGCCTCATCCGGCGGCTCGTCGTGCGTCACGGCCCGCTCATGTTCCACCAATCGGGGGGCTGCTGCGACGGCAGCGCCCCGATGTGTTACCCCCGTGGGGAGTTCAAGGTGGGCGAGCGGGACGTCTTGCTCGGCGAGATCGAGGGCTGCCCCGTGTACATCGGCGGCGCGCAGTTCGAGCTGTGGAAACACACGCAGCTCGTGATTGACGCCGTCCCGGGCCGCGGGGCCGGCTTCTCGATCGAATCCCCCGAGGGCATGCGATTCCTCACGCGATCGAATGTCTTTGGCGGGGACGAGCTCTGCGCGCTCGACGCCGTCGGCGTCAGGCGCGGCCCGCAAGGCTGAGCACGGCATACCGTTCGAAGAGCGCCCGCAGCCGGTCCGCCTCCGTGCGGAGCGGCGTTCTCCCCTCGAAAAGCACCTCCACGGCCCTATCGAGCCCATCGTGGGCCCGCGCCAGCTCCTTGGGCATTCCCCGCGGATCGTAAAGCTCGCCGAGGCTCTTGCCCGGGAACGTCCTTCGCGCGTCGAGCACGGCGCGGGCCGCCTCCTCCACGCGGCGGCGGCCTTCGGCGTCGGGTTCGGGGAAGGGGAACGTGCAATAGGTGAGGTGCGGCGCGATGCTGATGTCGCTCTTCATGCGCCCCGCCACGGCGCGCACCCAGGCCATGAACATGCTCGATTGCAGCATCCCGAAGAGCCAGTCGTCGGCGCCGGGGAACGTGATCAGCTTGTTGCCGGCGATCACCTCCGGATCGAGGAACGCCGCGGGGATCACGCGGCGGTTCTCCGAGGAGACCTCCGGGAGCGCGAGGTAACGGACGGAGGGCTGCCGGATCTGCGTGAACAGCCACGGTTTGTCCGCGAGGTCTCGCACCGACGGCGTGCGCGACGCGAGGCGCAGCCGACGAATGGCCTCGATACGCCGTTGCAGAACCGGAGACGCCGTGATCTCCTCGGGGCCTACGCCTTCGAGCCAGAGGCAATGGCGCGGCTCGTCCCAGAGAAACGCCGACGCCTGGAGATACCGCCGCACGTAACGCCGGGCCACGGGATCGGCCATCACCGCGGCGTGGTCTGCGGGCTCGACGACGAGGTGGCCGCCGTCGGTCGGCTGGTTGCCTTTCGTGCCCGCAGGATAACCGGCGCCGAGCGGAGTTTTTCGTTTTCGCGGTACGACGTCCGGCCCGTCGGCGAGATACACATTGATGTTCGCCGCCGCCCGCTCCACGGGTTCGCCTCGCGGATCGGGGTAATCGAAGATCCGGCGCGGCCCGGTGTCCCCGCGGGAAAACCCGAGCACCACCACATGGACGTTCGCTTTCCCTCTCGATGCGCTCGCCCAGTGGAACGTCCGATGCGCGAAATCGATCCGAACCCCGTACCGGCAGAGCAGCGGGCCGAGGCTCCGCGCCTGCTCGCCCTGGGTCAGGGAGTTCGTGGCGACGAACGCGAATCGGACGGGGTGGCCCGCGCCGTACGTGATCGCGCGGGCGATGAACGCCGCGGCATAATCGAGCCTGCCGGCGTGGATCCCGCGCGTGTCGAGCGGCTCGAAGGCGAGGCGGCGATCCTCCTGCTGTTCGGGGCTCATCCAGGCCATGCCCACGAAGGGCGGATTTCCGAAGACGAACGACGCGCGCTCGGCGGGCAAAACGTCGTTCCAGTCGATCCGCAGCGCATTGCCGACCGTGATGCGCGGCGCTTCGTCGCGCGGGCCCACGATGTCGTGGCCCTCGGCCTCCTGTTCCAGCGCAATCCGCGCGGCGTCCGCGGCGCGCGCGTCGATCTCGATCCCGCAAAATTGGTCGAGCCGCACCCGGCGCGGCAGGGCCGTGCCCCGCGCGCGGAGGCGAACGAGGGCCTCGATTTCGAGCCTGCGTACTTCTCGGTATGCAACCACGAGAAAATTTCCCGCGCCGCACGAGGGATCGAGGAAACGCAGACCGAGGAGCCGCTCCACGAACGCGTGAAGCGCGGCGGCCGTGCGCGCCGCGGCGAGCGAGGCTTCGAGCGCGTCGAGGAAGAGCGGCCGGATCGTGCGGAGGATGAACGCCTCGTTCGTGTAATGCACGCCGAGCTGCCGGCGCTCGGCGGCGCTGATCGTCTCCTCCACGCGCTCGGGCGCTCCGGTCACGGGCGCCATGATGTTCGTCCGTCCTCCCGTGCGTCAAGGCGCAACGCGGGGGAAGGGCCCCAAGGAAAAATCACTGGATCGCGAGGGCCGAAGGGGAGGATGCTGCGCGCGCTCATGCAGAACGCGCTCCTTCCCCTGCTGCTCCTCCTGTTCACCGCGGCCTGCGGCGCCTCGTCCGAGGCCACGAGAGACCCGGCCACGCCCGCCTCCGGTTCGTCCGCGGGGAGCCCCGACGAGGCCGCGGATCCTTCCGCGACGAACGTCGACGTCTTCTCCTTCGGGTGGAAAGTGCCTTGCCGCGTCCCCGTCCTGCGCGTCTCGGAGAAGCGGGGCAAGACCGTGAAGATGCGCTTCTTCGTCGCAGCCCGCCCTGCCAAGAACGACAGGATCGAGGTCCGCGTCGAGGGCACCGAATTCCTCGAGATTGACGGCGAGGACGCCACCACGCCCGAGGCCCAGGAAAAGCTCGCCCCGGTGCTCCCGCTGCTCAGCATGCCCGTGCCCATGATCATTTCGGCCGAGGGCGAGTACCTGGAGGCCCGCGAGCTCGATCAGGTCATCGAGCGGCTGCTGGCCACGCCGGCGATCACCAAGAACCCGAAGCTCTCCGCGTTCATGGCGCAGGCGCTCCGCTCGCCGCAGATGCAGGCGCAGCTCGCCGCCTCCGTGGGGGACGCCTGGAATTCCTGGGTCGGCGCGTGGATCGGGCTCTCGAATTCGCCGGGCGAGGTCGTCGAGGCGGACGACGTGGTCCCGGCCGGCGCGGAGAAGGTCCCTGTGCGCATGCGCTTCGAGCACCACGGCAAAGTCCAGGGCGACGACGCGCTCGTCCGCGTGTCGATCACCCAGACCCTCGCGGGGGAAAAGGCCGAGCAGGGACTCGCGAACCTCCTCCGCGAGGTCGCCGGACCCCATTTCCCCAAAGACATGCCCATCGAAAATCTCCGCCGTATCACGCGCACCGAGGCGGAGACCGATCCACGCACGCTTCGGCCCCGTCACGTTCGGTTCGAGCAGACCGTCGATTTGACGATGGGAGGAAAATCGCAGTCGACACGGGAGTTCAAGGACGACACGTTCGACTGGTCCCGCGCCGAGGGCTGCCGCTGACCCCTGCCGTCTCGCCGAGCGCCGTGATAAATAGCGGCATGCGAAACGACGGAAACCTCTCAGCGCTCCTCCTCCTCGCGGCCGCCCTGGGCGCCGCCGGGTGCACGACCGAGGAACGACAGTTCGTCAGCATTTGCGACACGGCGCTCCTTTGCGACGACTTCGAATCGTACGCCGACAGCGACAAACCCGGCGGCAAGTGGCGCACCGTCGAGGTGGGAGGGTCCGTCGTCGTCTCCTCGGAGAACGCCCGGAGCGGCTCGCGCGCGGTGAAGGTCACGGCGACCTCGACTGCCATGAGCGGCGATTTCCGGACCGTGATGCTCGCGCTCGACGACACCTCGGTGCTCCCCCCGGAGGGAAACGTGCTTTATGGTCGGGCGATGTTGTTCGTCGAATCCGTGCCCATGGAGCCGGGGGGCATCGGGCTCGTGACGGCGCAGGGGCGCGTCCCTGGACAGAACTACAAGGCCTATTACCGATATGGTGTGCACCATCCGGTGTTCGATGCGATGGGATCGTTCCTCGGCAGCCAGCTCACGGCGTTTTACGACACGCCCGATTATTACGAAGATCCCATGAGCGCCCCCCACACGGCGTGCTGGGCCCACTCGCACGAGGTGACCATACCCGTGGGGCGGTGGACGTGCTTCGAATGGAAGTTCGACGGGCAGAACAACGCGATGCAGCTCTCCGTCGACGGATATGGCGTCCCCGGCCTCGCCGTGAAGGAGACCGGGGACGGCTGCACGAACCCGGACACCCCCGCGGCTCCTTGGACGGCGCCGCTCTTCTCCGAGATCTACCTCGGGTGGGAGTCCTATCTGCCCGACGAGGCGCGCGCGATCTGGATCGACGACGTCGTCCTCGCCACGCAGCCGATCGGTTGTCCTGAATGAACGTTACTTCTTGCCCTTGAACGTCCAGTCGTACGAAACGACGGTCGCGTCGTTTTTCGTGGTACCCGTGACCTCCATCGAGAGGGCGCCCGTGCCGTCGAAGTTCAGCGTCGCCGAGAGGGGGAGCTTGCCTTCCCAGTTCGCCACTTTGACGTCACACGTGTTTTTCACGACCACGAGCGTCGGCGTCGACGCCTCGCCCTTCATCTCGCAGGACGCGAATTTCACGGTGTAGCCGCTCGCGTCCTTCGCGACCGTCACGGTCGCGTCGGGCACCTTGCGCGGCGGCGACTCGTTCTTGGCGACGTCCGTCGTCTGCGGGACGGCGATCTTCACCGTACCGGACTCCGTGGCCTCGCCCTTGTACGTGCCCGAATAATCCGTGCCACAACCGGCCGCGCCGAGGGCCCCCACCGCGAGAAGACCGAAGAGAATTTGGTGTTTCATCGTGCCTCGTTCGATGCACCGAAGACCCAAGCACCTGGCGTGCCGGGCTCGCTCGTCGCCCTACATACACCAACCTGCCCGGTGTTTCACCCCTCGCGCGTGGTGCGGCCCCGCGCGGCGCGCAAGATGCGCGCGGCGGCGCAGGAGATGCGCGGCGGGCGTGCCCTTCGTCGTTGAGTCGGGCGCGCGCGATCTGGTAGGTAAACGAAGGTGAGCTTCAAGGAATACGACGACCACGACGCCCTCGGCCTCGCCGCGCTCGTGAAAAAGGGCGAGGTAAGCCCCGCCGAGCTGCTCGAGGAGGCGATCACGCGCGCCGAACGCGTGAACGGGCGGCTCAACGCGATCGTGATCGGCATGCACGTCATCGCGCGGGCGCGGGCGCGCGGCGAGCTGCCCGACGGCCCCTTCCGCGGCGTGCCTTTCCTCATGAAGGACATGGCCACCGCGTATGCCGGCGTGCCGCTCCAGGCCGCGAGCCGCCTCTATCGGGGCAACGTCCCGGCCCACCACGCCGAGCTCACCGAGCGATTCCTGCGCGCCGGCCTCGTTGTCTTCGGCAAGACGAACTCCCCCGAGTTCGGCATCCTGCCGACAACGGAGCCCGAGCTTTATGGCCCCACGCACAACCCCTGGCGCCTCGGCTACTCGCCGGGCGGATCGAGCGGCGGCGCGGCCGCGGCCGTCGCGGCGGGGATCGTGCCCATGGCGCACGGCGGCGACGGCGGCGGCTCGATCCGCATCCCGGCCTCGTGTTGTGGCCTCTTCGGCTTCAAGCCCACGCGCGCGCGAAACCCCGTCGGCCCCGACGTGAGCGAGAGTTTTTACGGGTTCGCCGCCGAGCACGTCCTTTCCCGCACCGTGCGCGACAGCGCGGCCGCGCTCGACGCGACGGCCGGGCCCGAGGCGACCGCGATGTACCACGCGCCCGCGCCGTACCAGGGGTTTCTGGCTGCGCTCGGTTCGCCTCCCGAGAAACTCCGGATTGCGTTCACGAGTGATCCGCTCCTCCACGGCGCCGAGCCCCACCCGGACAACCGGCGCGCCGTCGAGGAGACGGCAAAGCTCCTCGAAAAGCTCGGCCATCACGTGGAGCCGGCGCGGCCGCGCTTCGAAGCGCGCGAGTTCGCGAAAGGGTTTTTCCTGCATTTCAGCGCGCTCGTCGCCGCCGAGATCCGCGCGGCGGAGGCCTTCCTCGGCCGCCCCGCGAAGCGCGAGGACGTCGAGCGGACGACGTGGCTCCTGAACCTCGTCGGCCGGAGCACGGACGCGGGGACGTTCGTGTATTACCGGCGCAAGCTCTTCGACGTGCAGCGCGCGATCGCCGGGTTTTTCCAGGACCACGACATCCTGCTCACGCCGACGATCGGCAGGCCGCCCGTGCCCCACGGGACGCTGCTCGCGAAGGGCCTCGAGGAGGGCATGCAGGAGCTCGTGGCGCGGCTCGATCGACCCGAGCTCCTGCGGCTGCCGCGCCTGCTCGACATGGCCGTGGACCGCGCGTATGCGTTTTCCCCGTTCACCCCGGTCTTCAACGTGACGGGCCAGCCTTCGGCGAGCGTGCCGCTCCACTGGAATGCCGACGGTTTGCCCATCGGGACCATGCTCACGGCGCGCTTCGGCGAGGACGCGCGCCTCTTCCGGCTCTGCGCGCAAATCGAGGAGGTCCAGTCTTTCCGCGCGCGGCGGGCCCCCGTGCATGCCGCTGCGTCGCCGGGTCTCTCGTGAGCTGAACCCGCGAAAAGGGCCCCTCGAAGGCTCCCGTCCCCGCGGCGGTTCGTGATAAACACCGGCGGTGCGAGTCACCCAACGGCAAGGCCTTTATGCGGGCGTGGCGATCATCTCGGCCGCGGGCATCGTCCTCCAGATCGCGCTGACGCGGCTCTACTCGGCGCTGCTCGGCCATCACCTCGCCTTCCTGGCCATTTCGCTCTCGCTCTTCGGCATCGGCCTCGGCGGCGTCCTTTTGTACGTCGCCCCCGCCCTGGTCCGCCCGACGCACCTCCTCGCGCGCCTCGGGCTCTTCTCCGGCCTCGCGGGCCTCGCCTCCGTCGTCGCCGTCGTGACGCTCCTGCATACGCGCCCGATCGAGACGATCGACCTCGCCGTCCTCGGGCGCCTCGCCGGGACGTACCTCGTGACGTCGATCCCGTTCGTCTTCATCGGCATCGTGGTGGCCGCGGCGTTGCGCCACGCCGCGGCGGACGTGAGCCGGCTCTACCTCGTCGATCTCCTGGGGGCCGCGGTCGGCGGCGCCGGATCCATTCTCGCGCTCCGGGCGGGCGGCCCGCGCGCGTGCCTCGTCGTCGGCTTGCTCTGCGCCCTCGCCGCGCTCTTCTTCGCCCTCGGCGCGCGGCAGGCGGAGGGGCCGTATGGGCCGCAACGGCCCGCGCCCATGTCCGTCATCGCCACGTTCGTCCTCAGCACGTGTGTGCTCTTCGCGGCCGATCTGCGCGTGCCTTGGCTCGTGCTTGGCGAGCTGCGCTGGGTCGACATGAAGCAGGTCGAGTTCCAGCAATGGAATGAGATGGCGCTCATCACCGTCGACAAACCCCAGGACGGAATGGCCTGGATGCGGATGGACGCGAGCGCTGCCACGGCCATCCTCGCGCCGGACAAGACGCCGCCGCTCCACCCCGATGAAATGGCGTATGTCCTGCACCGGGATCAGGGGCCCGTGCTCGTCATCGGGGCCGGAGGCGGGCGCGACGTCCGCGCCGCGCTCAAGGCGGGCCAGAAGGACGTGTTCGCCGCGGAGATCAACCCCACGATCGTCAACGGCGTGATGCGGGGGAAGTATCGCGATTTCAGCGGCGGCCTGTTCGAAAAGCCCGAGGTCCACGTCTCGGTCGCCGACGGCCGCAGCTTCGTGCGGCGTTCGCCGGTGCAGTTCCGCAACATCGTGATCTCGCTCGTGGACACCTGGGCGGCGGCCTCGGTCGGGGCGCTCGCGCTCTCGGAGAACAGCCTCTACACGGTCGAGGCGTTCCGCGATTTCATCGAGCGCCTCACCCCGGAGGGCACGCTCCTCGTCAATCGCTGGGACAACGAGTTTCCCCGCCTCCTCGCCCTCGGCGCGGCCGCCCTGCGCGAGACCGGCGCGGCCGAACCCAAAGACCACCTCTTCGCCTGCGGCAAGGAGCGCTCGACCTCGCTCCTCGTCAAGCGCACGCCGCTCACGCCCGAGGAGATCGCCTCGCTCCGCGCCCATTGCCAGACGAACCACTTCTACGAGGTGTTCGCCCCCGACGCGCCCGGCAATGATCTCCGCCGCCGCCTCGCCGCCCTGCCCGACGCGAGGCAGGCATGGCCCGACGCCCCGACCGACCTCACCCCGCCCACCGACGACCGCCCCTTCTTTTTCTACACCGTGCCCGCGCGCCGCCTCGTCTCGGTGCTCGGCAGCCCGAGCGAGCGGCAATTGCAACACGGGCTCCTCACGCTCGTGGGCCTGCTCGTCACGAGCGCCGTGAGCGCGGCGCTTTTCCTCCTGGGCCCGCTCCTCGTTCGTCGTGTCTCCATTCTGCGGGCGCCCGATCGGGGCCAGAGGCTGCGCGCGCTCCTCTTTTTCCTCGGGCTCGGCGCGGGGTTCGTCTACGTCGAGGTCGCGCTCGTGCAGTATTTCGTGATGTACCTCGGGCACCCGATCTATGCGCTCTCGACGGTGCTCGTGGCGCTTTTGCTCTCGACGGGCCTCGGGAGCCTGCTCACCGCGCGGATCGGCGTGGAGCGCGCGCAACGAGCGGCGCGCGCGAGGGCGATCTTGCTCGCGGCGCTGCTCGTGATCTACGCGCTCCTGCTCGGCCGCGTCCTCGGCCTCGCCGTGAGCTTGCCCTTCGGATTGCGCCTTGCCCTCACGCTGGCCCTCCTCGCGCCGCTCGGGTTGCTCCTCGGATCCCAGACGCCGCTCGGCGTGCGGCTCCTCGACGCGCGCGCGGCCGAGCTTCTGCCCTGGTGCTGGGGGCTCAATGGCGTGGCCAGCGTGGTGGCGACGGCGCTGGGGACGCTCGTCGCCATGCACGCGGGGTTTCGGTGGTTGCTCGTGGCCGGCGCCGCGACGTATCTCGTGGCTGCGCTCGTGGTGCCGGCGAGAGCGGGCGAGGAGAAATCGTCTCAGCCGGGCGTGTAGAGGACCGGATACACGACCGAGGTCTCCTTCGTCGCCGCGGGGAACACGAAGCTCTGGGCGGCGTCCCGCATGCACGTCTCCATCGACCGGAGCGCGGCCGACTCCGCGGTGGCCTTCAGGCTCGCCACGTGCCCGTCGGGGTCCACCTTGAAATCGAGCAAGATCCGACCTGACGCCGCCGGATTCGTCTGGAGGACCGCCTCGTAACAACCCCGGAACGCGCCGAAGTGGCTCCGCACGACGGCCTGGATCTCCTCCGCTTCGAGGGATTCGGGCACATCGACGCTCGTCGCTTCGAGGGGCAGCTCGTCCATCCCGGCGAGCGTGGTCTCGACGTTGTCGAGCTGGGCGAAGCGCGGCGCCGCGATGAGGATCACGGGCGGCGCGCCCTCGCGTTTCTTCGCCGCCACGAGCCCCTTGCCCTTCGCGAGCCGCGCCTTGATCTCGGCCGAAGGCAGCGGCAACGCGGCGTCATACCGCGCGGGGATCTCGCCGCCTTCGAGGTCGTAATAATAAACGACGAGCGACGAGGCGAGCTCGGCGCGCGCGCGGACAATGCCGACCCACGACGTCTCGCGGTTCGTGGTGCTTTGGACGTTCACCTCGCACGTCGGGCACGTCTTCTCTTTTTCGGCGCGCAGCGCGCCATCCACGTTGAACGTGCCGATTCGATCCCCCGAGACTTGACGGTCGCCGCCGAACACGAGCACCCGCACGCGATACCGACCGCCCGCGTCGGCCGGGAAATACTTCGCGAGCTCGGCCGCGAAGATCGAGACCGGCGGCACGGCCGGGGTGAGGCGGCGCTTCGGCGTGTCCTCGCTGCCCGTGAGCAGCTTGCGGAGGCGTTTCTCGGCCTCGGACGAGAAGGACCATTCTCGATCGCCCGCGTGGTTCGCGAGGAGGGCCTCGACGGCGCTGATCGCGCCTTCCATGTCGCCGTTGGCTTCGAGGGCGCGGCTCTGCACGAGCGTCGCCTCGTCCTGCTCGGTCGCCGTGGCGGCGGGATGCGTGAGCGCAGTCACGATCTCATCGAGCGCCTGCTTCGGATCCTCGCCCCGGTCGAGCGCGCGCGCGACCCGCTCGATACGAAGCGCGACCGACGCCTCACCGGCCGGCGCCGCCTGAATGGCGGGCGCCTCGGTCCCCTCGGTGCCTTCCCCCGCGCAACCGAGCACGAACGTCGAAGCCAAGGAAACCAGCGCAAAACCACGGCCAAGCTTGCTGTTCATAACGAGACCTCCTGTCGGCGCTTGGGGCTGCGGATCGCCTTCGGCGTCCTACGCCCCAAACCCCCTATGGCTGCCATCGCGGCGCCGTCTGGAGACCACTATGCGGCGCGTTCCTGTACGAAGTTTCTCTGCCATGTCACCGTTCGGTCACCGGGGGCGGGTCAGTCGCCGTCCGCGCTCGGGGCGCGCGTGAAGCGGTAGCCCGCGCCGCGCACGGTGACGAGGTGGCGGGGGTTCTTCGGGTCGTCCTCGATCTTGGCGCGGAGGCGGTTGATGAAGTTGTCGACGGTGCGATCGGTGCCGAAGTAGTCGGCGCCCCACACGGCATCGAGGATCCGCTGGCGGGGCAGGAGCGTGCCCTCGTGGCGCAGGAAGTACCGGAGCAGGCGCATTTCGAGCGCGGTCGTCTCGAGCGGCTGGCCCCTGCGGCTCAGCGTGTGGGCGCGGAAGTCGGCGGTGATGTCGCCGATCTGGAGGACCTCGGTCTCGACCTCGGCGCGCCTGCGCCGCCGGAGGGCCGCGTCGATGCGCGCGCAGAGCTCGGCCACGCCGAACGGTTTTACGATGTAATCGTCGGCGCCGAGCCGCAGGCCCCGGACCTTGTCGGGCTCCTCGCCTTTGGCCGTGACCATCAGAATGGGGACCTCGGGGTCCGCCTCGCGGAGCCGCTGACAGACCTCGAAGCCGTTCATGCCGGGGAGCATCACGTCGAGCAGGACGAGGTCGGGTTTTTGCGCGAGCGCGGCTTCGAGGCCGTCCTTGCCGGTGCCCGCGATCTCGACGCGGAATCCCTCGGATCGGAGGGTCTTCGTCATGGCGAGGCGCAAGCCGAGGTCGTCCTCGACGAGGAGAATGGTCTCCTGCCGCCCCGCGGGGCTCTTCGTGCTCATGATTTGCTCTCCTCGAGCGCGCGGGGGCTCCGCCCGGACGAGCCTGGCTTCGCCCCCGAACCCCCGGGAAACACCAACATGAATGCCGCCCCGCGGCCGGGCTCGCTCTCGACGCGCGCCGTACCGCCGTGCGCGCGCATCACGTGCCGGACCAGCGAGAGGCCGAGGCCGCTGCCCTCGGTTTCTCGGCTCAACTTGTCGTCGAGCCGCTCGAAGGGCTCGAAGATGCGCGCTTGATCCCGCCGCGAAATGCCGGCGCCCCGGTCCTCGACGCGAACCGTGATGGCTTCGCCCGCGCGCCGCACGACGACCCGATACGGCGCGCCGTCGGGCGCGTATTTGCGTGCATTGTCGAGCAGGTTGTCGAGGGCGAGGCGGACGAGCCCCGGATCGACGTGCGCGGGGGCCGGGGCGTCGATGGCGCGCTCGATCGCGGGCACATCGGGGAATCGCTCCTCGAAGGCGAGGATGGCCTCGTCCGCGACGGCCGCGAGATCGGCCTCGGCGCGCACCGCGGCGAGCCGACCCTTGGCCATGCGGCCGAGCGAGAGCATGCGCTCGACCGTGTCGCCGAGCCGCTTCGACTCGCGCGCGAGCGCCTCGAAGACCTCGTGTTGCTCCTCGGGCTCGACGCGCCCGCTTTCGAGCAGCTCAGCGAGCATGCGCACGGAGGAGACCGGCGTGCGGAGCTCGTGCGAGACGGCGGAGACGAAATCGACCCGAAGCTCGCTCGTGCGCCGCGCCGCGCGCATGCGCGCCCATAACAACGCGAGGAGGCCGAGCGAGACGACGACGGCGCCCCCGCCGATGGCGGCGAGGACGCGGCGGCTCCGCGCAGCCCTCCGATCGAGCGCGGTGCGATCGGCGGGGACGATGTGCATGGCGAGGCCGGGCGAGAGGAGGGTCGTCCCGCGGAGATCCCCGAACGAGGACACCGTCGGGGCGAAGAGGGCGCGCTCGCCGGGTTGCGTGACGGAAAACCCCGCGTCGAGGGAGGCGGCGAGGGACTCGCCGTGCACGACGAGGCCCGCGATCCGGCCGTCGTCGAGGGCGCGGAGGACGAAGATGGCGCCCGGGGCGCGAAACCGCAGCATGCCGGCGTGATCGGGGCCGCCGCGGAGCGCCGTCGCGGCCTCCTCGCTGCGCAAGGCTTCGAGGATACGGCCGCGCGTCGAGGGAGACCCCTTCAAGGCGAGGAGCGCGCGGGCGCGCAAGGCATCCCCGAGGGCGGTCGCCGTGGTGATCTCTTCGCGCGTGGCCTCGCGCTCCCCGGGGGCGAAGGAGGCCGCATGGCTCTCGATCCAGGCGATGAGGGCCGGAGCCTCGCTCTCCGAGAGGTTTACGAGCGCGACGACGGGATAAAGGAACCGGCCGCCGGCCCCGCGGACCTCCGGACAAACGTCGAGCAGCTCCTTCCGGGCGGCCTTCCGCGTGTCGGGGTGTTTCGTGGTGGTGAACGTGGCGGCGAGGGTATTGCAATGCTCTGTCGAAGCCGGCCGGGCGGCGCTCGCGGGCGGCGCGGCGGGGAGGGCGAGGGCGCGGTCGCGATCGAGGAGCAAGGGCGCCGCGAAGGGCGGGGCGATGCCGGCGAGGGTGCGCTCGGCGTCCCGGAGATCGGGGCCGAAGCGCGCGGCGGCGAGGGCCACGTCGGCCTCCGCGAGGGCCTGCTCGACGCGGAGCCGGAGCCGCTCGGCGCTGAAGTCGAGCGCGCTCTGCGCCTCGCGCCGCTGCGCCGCCTCCTCGCCCTCCATCGCGCGCAGGCCGAGCACGCCCACCGCGATCGAAGGCAGGAGCGCGAGCGTCACGAAGAGGAGGAGATCCCGCAGCCGCGCAGCGCGTTCGGTGAGCACGAGGCGGAGGTTCGCATGGAAATGTCACGGCCGTGTCACGGCGAGCGCGGGGCCGTGAAAGACGCCCCGCCGCGCCGTGGGAAAATCCTCCCCCGTGGCGCCGCGGCGGGCCGCGAGGGCCTCGGCGAGGAGGCCTTTTTCGAGGAGCGCCTGGACGTCCGCGCGCGTGGCCCCGTCCGTGGGGCCAAACCTCAGAAAATAGGGAGGGTCCCCGGTCTTGACGCCGAGCTCGGCGCGCTCGATCACGTGGCGCAGCAGCGCGAGGGCGTCCTCGGGGAGGCCCCGTCCGCCCATTTTTTCGACTGCTTCGGTCCAGTCGAGATCGGACGATCCGCGGAGTTTGTCGAAGATCAGCTCGTAGGCGCGCGCGAGGTCCGGAGCCCAGCCGACGGCGTCGATCGCGGCGTCGAGCACATATTGATGGGAATCCCCCGAGGCCTCCATGATCTCGGCCTGGGCGAGGCGGAGGCGTCCCTTCAGGGCGGGGTCCGTCACGGCCATGGCTACGACGAGGAACGTGGAGGCATCCGCGCGCTCGATCACGACCTCTTCGTTCATCGCCCGCGTGGCCCAGGCGAGCAGCTCCGCGGGAAGATCGGGATTGTCGGCAAGAGCCGACTTTGCGATTTCTTTTTCGTCGGCGCCTTCGTCGTTGCGGAGTCGATCCAGGAAGGATTGGGCGTCCATGCGGGGGAAGATACATGGGGTGAGGTCGAGAGTCTGCCCGGGTCTTGTGCCTCGGGCGGTAGGGATGTAGGCTCTGCGACCATGGCCTCGGCCGACGAGATTCCCGCGTGGCTCAAACTGCATCGCCTCCTCGTGTCCCTGCAGGACGGCGTGGGGGCCACGAACGCCATCGTGTGCGACCTCTCGGGCAGCTTGCTCTGTTACGGTCTGTCGCGGCGACCGCAGAACGGCCCCGCCGCGCTCGAGGTCCCCTCGTTGCGGCTGACCGAGGCCGAGTTCGAGCGCGAGCGCTCCACGCTCAGCGAGATGTTCGAGCGTGTGCTACGGGCGCGGGCGCCCGGGAACGACAAACCCGGCGCGCGCTTCACGGTCGCGCTGGCCGATGAAGAGCCGTTCACCTACGCGCAATCGTTCGGCGGTTACGTATTGCTGCTCTGGTTCAGCGGGCCGTTCACGCCGTTCCCGCTGGCCGCGAAGATCCGACCCGCGCTGCCAGCGATCGAGGCGCTGACGGTGATGCTCCCGCCGCCCGAGGGGCCGAGCCGAGGGGCGATGGCCATGCCGATGAGGGGGTGAGCCGCGGTTGCTGGAAGGGCACAGTGGCTCGCGCGGACGACACAGCCGTTCGCGCGAAGGGCACAGTGGCTCGCGCGAAGGGCACAGTGGCTCGCGCGAAGGGCACAGTGGCTCGCGCGAAGGGCACAGTGGCTCGCGCGAAGGGCACAGTAGCTCGCGCGAAGGGCACAGCAGCTCGCGCGAAGGGCACAGTGGCTCGCGCGAAGGGCACAGTGGCTCGCGCGAAGG
>NZ_JARZHI010000050.1:0-77447 GCF_029946465.1 Polyangium sorediatum | reverse complement strand
CGCAGGCGTCTGCGCGGTGCTTGCTGTCGAAGCCCGTTGGCGCGCGGTGGCAGGCCCGGATGCGCGTGCTCGCGGCGCCTGCCACGGGGGCGGGGCGGCGTCCAGACGGGGGTGGGCGAGGTGTTACGAATGTTCTGGCTGGCCTCCAGAGTGTACGTCTGTTCGGCGGTGCTGTTGGCATCTTGGAACGCATAAGAGAATACCACCGGATCCCTTCGAGCAATCCGCACCGCATTCGGCCCGCATGGTGTATCGATACAGCCAACCCATAGAACAAAATCCTGCGATACCCCATACGGAGACGTAAACGAAATCAAGGAGCCCGTGTTGAGGTTGCATGCCGCGTCGTCATTGTACGCAACCTGTTTATCTAAGAAGTTGCAGAGCCGGAGGGAAGTATCACCCTTGAAGGCGCTTCCCGGGAGACCCGTCGTCCCGATCATGACGGTCTCTTCGGCACCGATGCTGATCGTCTCCTTGACTGCCTCTGCTGCCCCGTCGACGCACCCAGCCATGCTGCTGCCCCCAATCCCAACAGCCCCGCCGCTCCCCTCAGCCATGCTGCTGCCCCCAATCCCAACAGCCCCGCCGCCACCCTCAGCCATGCTGCTGCCCCCAATCCCAACAGCCCCGCCGCCACCCTCAGCCATGCTGCTGCCCCCAATCCCAACAGCCCCGCCGCCACCCTCAGCCATGCTGCCGCCCCCGTTGGCGCCCGCATCCGGTGAGGTCGAGGCCCAAGGACGCGCGATTCCAATATCGAGTGAGCATCCAACGAAGACCAGCATGGCTGCGGCCCCGAATCGAATCCCGATAGGATGAAAAATATTTTTGTTCATACAATCTTTGAGCGGAGGTAGCTACGCCGCGGCACCCACCGCAGCACACGCGGAGATCTCCTCGCACCCATCTGTCGTTCTCGAACATCACGAGCACCACGCGCTTGTCGCGGTCGAGCTCGTCGAGCAGCTCCTTACAGCTCCGCCCGCTTGAACCGCGACCACGTCGAGCGGTTGCTCCACCGCCGAGGGCGGGCTCCCCCAAGGCCGCCCTGAAAAGCCGTCGGCTCCTGCGGAACACGCCGTCCACGTTCCTCCTCTTCCCCTCAGCTCGCCCCGCGCGTCACGGAATCGACAAGCCGACCCCCACAAACCCGGAACCGCCGATCACCGTCTGCTCGAAGACGGTCTCCGGAGGGTCCCCCTCGACATGGAAGCGGTGGCGGGTAAGGGGCAGGGTGACGTCCCCGCCAAGCTCGACGACGAGCGGAGAAACAAGGCGAAGCCGGAGCCGCGGCGACAGCGAAACTGCGGCCCAGGCGTGCTCCCCTGTGGCAACCGGTTCGAAGGACTCGAGCTTGACGACAACGCCATGCACGGCGCCGCCGAGGACATGCCCGCACGTCGAGAACGTGGCCCGCCAGAAGCGCAGCGGATGGAAGCACCCCCCGAGCCACACCGCGTTGAGACCGAAGGCAAACGCGTCCTCGGACGTCCGGACCTCGGGCATCCACGACAAGCCCACCGAGGCTTCCCACCGCCCTTTGCCCACGCCGGCGAAGAGCGCCACCTCGGGCGCCACACCCGGCAGAAGCCCGTAACGAGCAGCTCCTCGCGCGGTGAACGTCATCGTCATGGGCGCCAGAGGCGGGGGCCGTGAAGGCGGCGGGGGCCGTCGCAGTGGCGGCGGCGGCGGGGGTGGCGGCGGGGGTGGCGGCGGCGAGGGAGATGGCGGCGGCGGCGGCGACGATGCCGCCTCGGGATCGATGAGCACCGCGATCACGAAGACGCTCGCGTCCTTGATGGGGGTGCAATCCGGCGCGTCCACGTGGAGGGGTGCCCGGGACGTGAGGAGGCGGGCACCCTCGCGCTCTTCAATCTGGGCTATCCAGCGCCCGTTCTTCTCCTGCCGGATGAGACGCGCTTGGATGGAGCGGTCGGCGCAACTCGAGAACACGTCGCGGCCAAGGCGCGCCGTGATCTCCTGCTCGATCTCCGCCTGGTCCGGGCAGCTCTCCGCACCGGCTTCACGTGACCAGACGAACTTCACCAGGTTGCATGCGGGTTCAGCGCCCACGCTCGGCGCGGCCAGAACGAACGCCGCCATGATGCACGCAGAGAGGAACGGGTTTGGACGTATCAAGGCGAACGTTAGTTACTTGCACGGGTCTCGTGTCGCAAGTCCGCGGGGTCGGCGCCCCCGGGTCAGGCGGACCGGAATCCTCTTCCGCTGCGGACTCCGGAACCCCCGACCCGGCATTTCACGTCGGGCTGACGTGGCGTCACCAAGCTCCCAGCACGTCACCCATGCCAGAAAGCCACGAGCGGCATCGAGGCCACGAGAAGCACGGCGAGCGTGACTGCGTCAATCGGGGAAAGGGAAACCCAGCGCTCGCGGGCGAGAATTTCGGCGCGCTCCCCGGGGAGGATCTCGAGGTCTTCAGGAAGCACGTCGCCTCGATAGGGCCCCTGGGAAGCCGCGGACCCTTCACGGGACATGACGATCACCGGGCCGGGAGGAAGACGCGTGAGAAGATCCGCGCGGAGGGGCGAGGCGCTCTAGCCGCCGGAACGCCACCCACCCCCGAGCGCTTGATAGAGATGAACCACGGCCAGCCATTGCCGCTTCTTCGTCTCGATCAGCTCCATTTCCGCGTCCAGCGAATCCCGCCGGGTCAGCAGAACCTCCACATAGTCAGCGCGCGCAGATTGAAAGAGGACCGTGGACGTTTCACTCGACCGGGTGAGCACCTCCACCTGCTGCGCCTGGAGGTCATAGGCTTTTTGAAGGTTTTCGACCAGCGAAAGTTGATTCGCGACGTCGGTGAACGCTTGCAGCAGGGTCCTCTCGTAGTTGAACACCGCCTGAAGCTGCCGGGCGTTCACCGAACGATACTGGGCCTCGATCGCTTTCCGGTTCAAGAGCGGCGCCGTGAGATTCCCCGCCAGGTTGTAGATGAGCGAGTCCGGCGTCACGAGGAGGTGCTTGACGTTGAACGACCTGTAACCGACCGCTGCGTCGATGCTGAGCGAAGGGTAAAACTCCGCCTTCGCCACCTGCACGTCCAGCTTCGTGGCCTGAAGCTCCAGCTCGGCTTGCCGGATGTCCGGGCGATTCTTCAAGAGATCGGAAGGGAGCCCCGACGTCACCTTCGGCAGAGGGTCCTTGAGCTTCTGATCGTTTCGGCTCACGGCCTGCGGGTAACGACCGACCAGGAAGTTGATCTTGTTCTCGATCTGAACTCTCTCCTGTTCGAGGCCATAGAGGCGGCTCTTGTTCTTCAACACCTCCGCCTCGAACCTCTGCACCGCCAGCTCCGTGACCCGGGCCGCCTGCTTCTCCAGCTTGATGATCTCCAGCGCGTCCGCGAGGATCTCGACGTTCCGTTTCAGGACGTCGAGCTGGTTGTCGATGGCGACCAGCTCGAAATAAGAGCTGGCGATTTCGGCGACGATCTGCGTCACCATGAAGTTCCGGCCTTCGATGGTCGCGAGGTAGCGGAGGTCGGCCGACTTCGTGGCATCCCGCAGCTTCCCCCAGACGTCGACCTCCCACGAGCCCCAGAATCCGAACGTGAAGTCCCCCAGGTTCTGCGGCAGCCCATGGCTTTCGTCGCTGATGCCCTGGCTCGTGTTCTTTCCCATCCTCTCGACGCCGACCCCCGCCCCGACGCCCACCTTCGGGAGGTAATCACCTTGCCGCGCCGACACTTCATTGCGGGCGATGATGATCTCCTGGAGCTGGATGTTCAGCTCCTGGTTTTTCGCGAGCGCCATTTCGATGAGCGCCCGAAGCTCGGCGTCGTCGAAGAAGGTACGCCACACCGTCTGCGTCGAGCTCGCGGGCGAGGACGATGCGCCCGCGGTGCTGCTCGCATGCCCGAAGCTCGCCGGAATCGCCTTGCTCGGCTCCCTGGGCTCGTTTCCTTCCAGAGAGGGGATGCAGCCCGCCGCGAAGAAGCACAACCACGCCAGCGCGGCGACCGACGATGACGATCCTGTCCTACCCCTCCGCATAATGGCTCACGTTCTCGGTCAAGGGTTCGTCTTCTTCGCCCTGGATCAGGCGCCTACGTTCCGCGAGCGTCCCGAAGATGAAGTACAGACCCGGCACGACGACCACGCCGAAGATGGTGCCGAAGAGCATTCCCCCGAGCGCCGACGCGCCGATGGTGCGGTTGCCGATGGCGCCCGGCCCCGTCGCGAGGACGAGGGGAACCAGGCCCGCGATGAAGGCAAAAGAGGTCATCAAGATGGGGCGGAAGCGCGCCTTCGCTCCCTGGATCGCTGCCTCCATCACCGACGCTCCGTTGTGGTGTGCCTGGACGGCAAACTCGACGATGAGGACTGCGTTCTTGCCGAGGAGGCCCACCAGCATGACGAGCCCAACTTGCGCGTAAATATCGTTCGCCAGGCCGAGGAGCTTCAGCATCAGGAAGGAGCCGAACACGCCCACGGGCAACGAGCAGATGACCGCCAGCGGGAGGATGAAGCTCTCGTATTGGGCAGCGAGCACCAGGTACAGGAATGCAAGAACGACCAGGAAGATGTAGACAGCCTCGTTCCCACGCTTCGCCTCGTCGTAGGAGAGGCCCTCCCACGCGATGTCGTAGCCGCGTGGCAACGTCTTCGCGGCGACCTCACGGACAGCAGCAATTGCATCGCCGCTCGTGTACCCCTTCGCCGGACCGCCCCGGATCGCCGCAGAGTTGTACATGTTGAAGCGCGTGATCTCGTTCGGCCCCTGCGTCTTCCTCAGCTTCATGAAGGCCGAGTACGGCACCATCTCTTCCTTGTCGTTCTTGACGTAGAGATTCATGAGATCCGAGGGGAATCGCCGGAACTCCGGCGCCGCCTGGGTATACACCTTGAAAAAGTTGCCGAAGCGAATGAACCCCTGCTCGTAGGTGCTGCCGATGAGGATGTTGAGGTTATCCATGGCGTTCTTGATCGAGACGCCCTTTTGCATCGCCAGCTCGTTGTCGATCTCGAGCTCGTACTGCGGATAATTCGCCGCGAAGAAGCTGAAGAGCCCGGTCAGCTCCTTCCGCTTCCCAAGCTGATCCATGAAGTCTCTCTGGACGCGATCGAAGTCCTGGTAATCCGTCTCGTTGTTCTTGTCCAAGAGGCGGAGCGAGAAGCCGCTCGCGGCGCCGTAGCCCGGGACGGCCGGCGGCTCGAAGAACTCGACAATCGCGCCGATGTCCTTCGCCTTTTGCTCCAGCTCCTCGATGATCTGGGTGACAGAGCGCGTACGCTCGGACCACGGCTTCAGGTTGATGAGGCAGGTGCCCGCGTTCGAGCCACGTCCCTCGGTCAGGATCTCATAACCCGCGAGGGAGGAGACCGAGGCGACACCGTCCACGCCCTTCGCCATGCCCTGCAGCTCTCGCGAGACGTCGTTCGTTTGCTCCAGCGTCGTGCCCGGGGGCGTCTGGATGATCGCGTAGATCTGCCCCTGGTCCTCGTTGGGCACGAAGCCGGCCGGAAGGACCCGGTTCAATTGCAGGACACCCAAGCCGAACGCGAGCAGGATCCCGAACGTGACGATCCTTCGATTCACCAGCTTCCGGAGCAGGCGGACGTAGACGTTGGTCCCGGCGTCGAAGGTGCGATTGAACGCATCGAGGAAGATGCCGATCGGCGTCCGCTTCTTCGGCTGACCGTGCGTATTCTTCAGGATCATCGCGCAGAGGACAGGCGTCAGGGTCAGCGCGACAATGCCGGAGAGCACGATGGCGGAGGCCATCGTGATCGAGAACTGACGATAGAAAATGCCCACCGGCCCGGTCATGAAGGCCACGGGCACGAAGACCGCTGTCATCATCAGGGTGATCGCGATGACGGCGCCGCTGATCTCGCCGAGGACCTTCTTGACGGCGTTGTACGGCGATAGCCCCTCCTCCGCCATCTTCACGTGGACCGCCTCGACGACGACGATCGCATCGTCGACGACGACGCCGATCGCGAGGACGAGCGCGAAGAGCGTGATCAGATTGATGGTGATCCCGAACATCTGCATGAAGACGAAGGCGCCGATGAGCGAGACGGGGACGGCCAGGGCCGGGATCAACGTCGAGCGAACGTCCCCGAGGAAGAGGAACACGACGAGCGACACGAGGACAAAGGCCTCACCGAGCGTGTGGAGGACCTTCTCCATCGACGCATCGAGGAAGCTCGCAACGTCGTAGTTGATCTCGTAGTTCATCCCGGCAGGGAACGAGGTCTTCTTGAGCTCCTCCAGCTTGGCCTTGACGTTCTCGATGACCTCGCTCGCATTGCTCCCGTAGGTCTGTTTCAGCACGATCGCCGCGGAGGGGTGACCGTCGAGATTCGAATAGATATCGAAGAACTCGCTCCCGAGTTCGACCTTCGCAATGTCCTTGAGGTGGAGCTGTTCGCCGTTTTCGTTCGCCCGGATGATGATCTTCTCGTATTGCTCGGGCTTGTTGAACCTGCCCTCGTAGGTGAGAACGTATTCGAGCGACTGCGCCTTCACGCCGGTCGCCTGCCCGAGACGTCCTGGCGACCCGATCACGCTTTGCTCGCTGATCGCCTTCATCACGTCCTCGGTCGAGACGTTGTACGCCCGCATCTTGTCCGGATTGAGCCAGATGCGCATGGCGTATTGCCGGGAGCCGAGGATCCGGGTCTGTGCGATCCCGTCGACGCGGCTCAACTCGGGCAGGAGGTTGGCATTGGCGAAGTTGTAAAGAAACTTCTCATCGGCCGTCTTCTCCTCGCTATAAAGGTTCACGTACATGAGCATGCTGGGCTGCACGCGGTTCATGACGACACCTTCGAGCTGCACGAGCGTCGGAAGTCGGCTGATGACCTGATCGATGCGATTCTTGACGTTGACGACGGCCTCGTTCGGGTCGGCGTCGAGCTTGAACACGACCTGGATCGTCGCCTCGCCGGCGCTCGTGGCGTCCGAGATCATGTAGACCATGCCCGGAACGCCGTTGATGGCGCGCTCCAGGGTGATGATCGAGGACTGGACCAGGACGTCCGCGCTCGCGCCCGGAAATGTCAGCGAAACCATGACACGAGGCGGCGAGATCTCGGGAAACTGCGAGACCGGGCGCGAGCGCATGGCCAGGATGCCCAGGAACACGAGCACGATGGACAGGACCATCGCCATGACCGGGCGATGGATGAACTTGGACATCATGCTCATTCCGCCGGCACCTCCAGGTGCGCGAACACGTCGGCGGGTTCCTTGTAATCGACCTCGATCGCGACGCCGTCCCGGACCTTGCGCAGGCCTTCCACGAGGATCTTGTCGTGTTCTTCGAGGCCACTCGCGACCACGAAGACCTGCGGCATCTCCGCGGCGATGGTGATGGGGCGCGAGTGGATGACGTTCTTTTCGTCGATGACGAAGACGAACTTCTTGTCGAGCACGTCGAAGGTCGCCTTCTGCGGAATGAGCAAGGCGTGCTTGAGCGGCACCTCCATCAGGATCTTGCCCGTCTCGCCATGTCGGAGCAGCCCCTTGGGATTGGGGAACGTGGCCCGAAACGCGAGGCTCCCGGTCTGGTTGTTGAAATCGGCCTCGATCGTCTCCACCGTGCCGGGTTGATCGAAGTCCTGGCCATCCGCCATCTGGAGCTTCACGGTGGTGATCCTCTCCTCTTCCGGCTGAGATTCGTATTTGAGGTACTCCACCTCGCTGACGTTGAAGTACACCCAGACCTTGCTGTTGTCGGAGAGCGTCGTGAGCAGGTCCCCCTCGTCGACCAGGCTGCCCATCCGCACGTGAAAGCGCCCCACGAGGCCGTCGAACGGCGCCCGCATCTCGGTCATCGATTTGTGCGTCGCCGCGAGCGCCACTTCGGCCTTCGCCTTGCTGAGCTTCGCCTTGGCCAGGGCGAGCTCGTTGGGGGACACGACGTTCTTGTCGGCGAGGAGCTTCGTGTTTCTGAGCTCGATCGCCGAGAGCTGCGCCTCCGCGTCGGCCTTCTGCACCTCTGCCTGGTAAATCATGGGCATGATTTGGAACATCTTCGCGCCCTTCGCGACCTGATGGCCCTCGTCAATGAAGGTCCCTTGCAGGTAGCCCTTTTCGAGAGCACGCACCTCGATGTGCTGGATCGCGCGGATTTGTGCGACGTAGTCCCGGGTGAGCTCGGTGTCTTTCCGAAGAGGACGCGTCACGAGGAACTTGCCATGTTCCTGCGGCTCTTGATGTTCGTGGTGGCACCCCACCACCAAGAAGGCGGCGACCAAGAGGAAGGGCGTGGGGGGTCGGTTCATCGCAGATAAGTCGGCACGACGGTCGCCGCGGTTCCATCCACGCGTGAAAAAAGTTTCTTATGTATCCGTTTCCAGCATATCTGATCTTCCGAAGTCCTGTGCTCGGGGTTACGCTGAGGGCGTGCGCGGCTGGGCGTACAGCCACACGGATCCTGCCGGCTCTCGTTTTGCCAGGGATGCTCGGTTCGTTCCGGGCTGGGTCCCCTCCCCGCCCGGGGCCGTTGGCCCTGGACATCGGGCGCGCGGTGGAGACACAGGTGCAGCCGCGCGCGACGTCCTCGTTTCGTGTATCGTCACGTCCGCAACACGAAGGAGATCAGGATGACCGCCGACGAAAAGATCACGCTGCTACGTGCCATCTTCAAGGAGTTCGCGGCCACGGGGGACCCGCAAATTCTGCTTTCGAGCCTCACCGACGATATCGTCTACAAGCTCTCGATCGGGCCAGGGACGCCCCTCAGCGGCGAGTTCCGGGGCAAGAATGGGGTCGCGGAGTATTTCCGTGGGATGCCCTCCGCAGTCGAGCACGTAGGGCTCAACGTCCATGACTTCTTCGCCAACGACGAGAAGGCCGTGGTGACCGGCGACGAGACGTTGCGCGTGGTGAAGAATGGCGCCGTCTTCTTCACGGAGTGGGCCGTCGTGTGCACGTTCCGCGGCGACAAGATCTGCCACATCCTCGTGGTCGAGAACCTCGGCGCGCTGAGCCAGGCCTACGACGCGCCGCACGCAGGTCCGCCCGCGGCAGCGTCCTGAAAGGACACGAATCGCCGGGCTACCGCACGCGTGGCAGCTTCTCGACAGGGCCCTGCCGCGTGTCCACGCGCCGCGCGCTCCCCCGCATGCATACCTTGATGGCCTCGCGCAGGTTGCTGAGCGTCCTCGCGCCCGCGAACCCTGTGGCGAGGCACGTGAAGGTCTGCGCCACGGCGGGCCGGATCCCCGTGACGAGCCCCTCCGCCCCGAGGAGCTGAATGGCGCGGAGGATGCCCGAGAGCCGCTCCGCCGTCCCCGCGTCCACGGCCTCCACCCCGGTCAGGTCCAGGATCGCGAACCGCGCTCGGGTCGACACGACCGCGTCGAGCAGCCGCGTCGTGATTTCGGACGCGCGCGCCTCGTCGAGCCCGCCGACGACCGGCAGCGCGAGGACGTCGTCCCACACCTGAATGACCGGCACGGAGAGCGCGTGGATCTCCGACCGCTGCTGCGCGATGATCGCGAGCTTCTCCTCGACCTCGGTCTCGCGGCGCTTGAAATCGTCGATGTCCTGGAAGGCCCCGATGACCCGGGTCACCTTCCCGTTCTCCATCACCGCCGTGCCCGCGGTGCGCACCCAGAGCCTACGGCCCTTCGCGGTGACGATCTGCAACTCCAGATCGTAGGGCTTGCCCTCGCCCACGCAGGCGCTGAAGGCCTCCGTGATGATCGACTGGTGTTCCGGCGCGTAAAACGAGATCCCATTGTCCACGTTCGGATTGAATCCGATCGGCACCTCGTGGATCCGGTACGTCTCCTCGGTCCAGAACTGGCGTCCTGTCGTGCAATCCACGTCCCATCCCCCGACGCGCCCCGTCGCTTGCATCTTCTGGAGGAGATCCCGCCGCCTCTCCCATTCGTCCACGGGCTCCTGCGCCTCGACCTCGAGCCCGGCCCCGTAGACCTTCGTATCACCGGCCACGCGGCGAAACGAAAAGAGGAGCCTCCGGTAGCTCAGGTCCCGGTGCAGGAACCCCGCGTCGAGCTTCAACGACGCGTCTCCCCCCTCGCGCGGGCGCAGGAACGCGGAGAGCGGCGCGGCTTCGTCGGGATGCACGAGCCGGGTGAGCTCCGCGCCCACGAGGGAGGACTCCGTATACCCGAGCGTGCTCCGAAACGTCTCGTTGGTGCGGATCAGCCGCCCGTCGCCGCTCAGCACGCAGAGGAGGTCCCTGGACGTCTCGAAGAAGTGCTCGAATTGGATCTTGTGCTCGTCGTGCATGGGAGACATGGGGCGAACCTCATCCGCGCGTGCCGTGCTCGGCGTTGTCCCGAGACAACCCGAACCCCCCCGGGGTTGGATGCTGGGTCAGGGCGATTGGACGCGCATGTAGGTGAGCAGGCGCAGCGTCCGTTTTGCGATCTTCCAGCCGTGGGGCGTACGCACGACGATGTCCTCGTAGGTCCCGTGCGCCAGGTCGACGATACCGGAAGGATCCACGACGTGTGTCGCGGTGAGGTAGGTCGACATCGTCGCCGTGTTCCCCTGCACGTTGATCACGACATTGCCGTTCAAGTGCTGCGTCGAGACGTAGCCGTTCGTGGTGAACTCGTTGTCCGCGACGTCGGCCCACGCGGTGGGATTGGAGGTCAGGCTCGGGGGGCCATTGGGGTCGTCACCGGGGTAATAGGCCTCGAGGACGGCGTTCGGCGTGAAGCATTTCTGGTACAGGCCCCGGCCCACCTCGAGCTCGCCGCGCCCGATGGCGTCGGTCCCGGCGGCATAACAGTAGGTCAGCTTTTCGATTTCGGCCTCGTCGAGGAGGCGCGCGAGCCCCTGCTGCCCCCCGGCATTCCCATGCCCGCCCCCGGGATGACCGCCCTCGGCAGGCGTCGCCGCCCCCAAGGCGCTCGCGGCAATGGCCCCCGCGCACAACGCAGCTCCGACGCGACCCCAAGAAGCCCGTGACCCCGAACGGCTGCTCTGCTCCATTGTGTACCTCCTCCAGTCAGTGCGGCCCCCTTCAGTCACACTAAAAAGATTCGCGCAGGAGATCAAGCATTCCATGTGTCCCGTCGAGAATCCAACGACACGGCGCATTTCCACCATGACGCAATCTTTTACCTGGTGACACGTGGCGACCACGCGTGGTCCTTCGGCCTCGACGCCGAGCTTCCCCGCGTCACTTGGGCAGGGGCGCGCTGCATTTCGCGGCGGAATCTGTCGCGTGCGAGGGTTCGAACGTTCGAAGGGCAGCAAGCGCGCGTGACGCGTGGGTGTTCGAACGCTTGGAGAGCCACGAGCGACGGTGACGCGCCGGGGATCGAACGGCGGGAGGGCCACAGGAGACGGTGACGCGTGGGTGTTCGAACGTTCGAACACCCGCGAGCGACGGTGACGCGAGGGGGATCGAACGGCAGGAGAGCCACAGGAGACGGTGACGCGTGGGTGTTCGAACGTTCGAACACCCGCAAGCGACGATGACGCGAGGGGGGTGGGACGTTTGGAGACGCGGGAGCGACGGCGGACGGGGGCCGCAGCGGCTTGAGCTGCTGCTGCTGCTGCTGCTGCTGCTGCTGCTGCTGCTGCTGCCGCTGTCGCTGCCGCTGCCGGTGGAGGGCGTGCCGCCCTGGGGGGGGGGGACGGCACGCCGGGACGTTACCGTCGCGTGAGGCGATGCAGGGTGCCGATGATATGGTTCAGGGTGTTGCGCATCTCATCGTCGACGTTTTCCACGTATCCGAGCGCTTCTGCCACGTCCAGGCATGCGCGGACCTCTGCGGCCGAGCCCATGGCGGTGTGCCACCGGGCGCGTTCGTTTCGTCCCTGCGAATACGCGCCCTCGTTCAGGTTCAGCGGAACGCTCATCGCTGCACGGCGCATTTGATCACCGAGACTTGGATCCTTCCTCCCAATCCGCTCCATCACCGGCCGCAACATCCTGAGCATATCGATCGCCACGCCATAAATCCTGAGAGCCATGTCATCCTCCGTATCCCCGACCGGGGACCCCGGCCCCTGGCCCGCGCGCGGAGGAAGGTGAAAGGCTGCGAGGCGCAGCCTCGCACCGCGCGCAGCCACCCGGAGCCGCGCGGAGCGCGAAGCGCGAGCACGGCGAGGATGGCGAGCACGGCTTGGCCTTTCGCCTTCCGAGCACGCGGGCACAATCGACATCCCCGGACGAGAAGAAGAAGGACAACCGCTCAAGCTCAAGCTCAAGCCCAAGCCCAAGCTCAAGCTCAAGCTCAAGCTCAAGCTCAAGCCCAAGCCCAAGCCCAAGCTCAAGCCCAGGCTCAAGCTCAAGCTCCTGCTCAAGCTTAAGCCTAAGCGGCAGCTTCAGCTTCAGCCTTGACCCTCTCCCTGCCCCCCGCCTACCGTCCCCCCTCGTGCCACCCTGGCCGCGCCTCCTCCCGTTCCTCCTCCTCCCGCCCCTCGCGCTCCTCCCCGCGCCCCCCGCTTCCGCCGACGACACCCCGTCCCTTGCCGCCGAGCCTGCCCCTGCCGGCGATCGCGCCTTCCTCGTCGAACACGCCGACGTCCGCGGCCACCTCCTCCCCTCGGCGCGCCTCCTCCTCGATTACGCCCGCCGCCCCCTCGTCCTCCGCAACACCAACGACGAACTCGACCCCGTCATCTCCGATCAAACCTACTTCCACGCCCTCGCGTCCCTCTCCCTCTTCTACCGGGCCACAATCTCCCTCGACGTCCCCTTCTCCCTCACCCAGGCCGGCAGCACGCCTCCCTCCGGCGACGCCTTCCCCCGCGCCGCGGTCGGCGCCGCCCTCGGCGACCTCCGCATTGGCGCCCGCGTCCGCCTCGCCGGGGGCCTCGACGAAGCTGGCCAGGGCGCGGCCCTCGGCCTCTCCGCCTCCCTCTGGCTCCCCACCGGCACCGACGGCTACGCCGGCGACGGCGCCGTCCGCGCGCGCTTCGCCCTCGTCGCGGAAGCCACCGGCAAGCGCCTCCACGGCGCGTTTTCCGGCGGCCTCCGCACCCGCCCCGCCGTCGCGCTCCCCGGGGTCTTGCCGACCCGCGTCGCCACCTCCCTCACCTTGGGCCTCGCCGGCGGCTTCTTCGTCGACGGCGCCCGCACCCTCACCCTCGGCGGCGAACTCTCCGCTGATCTCCCCTTCCTCGGCGGCGCCCGCCTCTTCGACCCTCGCGCCACCGTCGCGCACGCCCTCGTCACCGGCCATTACCGCATCACCGGCGGCCCCCTCGAAATCGGCCTCGCCATGGGCCCGGGCCTCGGCCGCGGCGCGGGCAGCGCTGACGTGCGGGTCCTCGCGCTCCTCGGGTATGCACCCGAAAAATCCAAACCCCCGCCGGATCGCGACAGCGACGGCATTCCGGACAAAAGCGACGCTTGTCTCGACCTCGTCGGCGTGGAATCGGGCGATCCCCTCCTGCACGGCTGCCCCGAACCTCCGCCCGATTACGACGGGGATGCGGTCCCCGACGAGAACGACGCTTGCCCGCGCGCCGCCGGCGAGGCCACGTTCGTGCGCAAAACACACGGCTGTCCCAAGGACACGGACGAGGACGGCGTGCCCGACAAGAAAGACGCCTGCCCCACGGAGCCCGGCCCGAAGCCTCCCGCGGGGAATGGCTGCCCGAAGCCAAAGGAGCCCGAACCGCCGCCCGTCGCTTCGCTCGCCGAGCAGGAGATCGTGATCTCCCAGCAGGTGCAATTCGAGACCGGTACGGCCGTCCTCCGGCCGGAGAGCGACGGCGTGCTCGGCGAGGTCGCGCGTGTGCTCACGGATCACCCGGAGGTCACGCGCATCGAGGTGCAAGGCCACACGGACGACACCGGCACGCCCGACGTGAACCGCAAGCTCGGGCAAGACCGCGCCGAGAGCGTGGTCGAATGGCTCGTCCGGCGTGGGATCGGCCGCGCGCGGCTCGTGCCCAAGGGGTATGGGTCGGACAAGCCCATCGCGGACAACACCACCGAGGAGGGCCGCGGCAAGAACCGGCGCGTCGAGTTCCGGATCCTCGAAAAGAAGCCGGCCGTGAAGGACGAGGGCAAACCCGCGGCGGGAGGGGCGAAATGAGCCGCGCGCGAGGGATCTTCGCGCTCGCCGCGCTCGCGCTCGCCTCGGTATCGGGCGCGGGCCGCGCCGAGGAGCCGGCCGAGGATCGGGGCACGATGGGCCCCGAGGTGCTGCACAACCCGACGCTGGAGCGGACGGCCGAGCAGGGGATCTTGCGCGCCGTCCCCATTTCGATCGAGCTGCCGATCGACATCGCGCTCCGCGCCCGCCGCGTGCTCGTGCATTACCGGCTCTGGGGGGATCCGGACTGGACCGCGCTCGAACTGCGGCGGAGCGGCGCCAGGTACGAGGGCGCGATCCCTTGCCTGGAGATCAGCACCGTCACCGGGGATCTCCGCTACTACATTCGTGTCCACGACGCCGAGGGCCGCGTGATCGCGACGGGCGCGTCCCGCGCGCGGCCCTACCTCGTGACGATCAAGCACGACACCGTGCTCGAACCCGGCCAGGGGAAGGGCGCCAAATGCCCCGATCCGGCCGATTGTCCCGCGGGCCTGCTCGGTTGCCCGAGCGAACGTGTCGTGGAGATCGCCTGCCAGTCGGACGCCGATTGCGAGGGGGGCACGACGTGTAGCTGGCGCGGGTTCTGCGAGCGGGTCGATCGGCGCAAGAACTGGTTCTCCCTCGGCGTGCAGCAAGACGTGGGCGCCTTTGCCACGGCGGGCGTGTGCAGCCTCTACTCGCAGGAAAACGAGGGGTACGCCTGTTTCCGCGCGGACGACGCGCAATACACGGGCACGGCCGTGCAGACGAACACGCCTCCGTCCGGGGGCCTCGGGCCGACGCGGGTCGTCGTCGGGTTCGAGCGGCTCATCCATTACGACACGACGCTCGGCCTGCGGGTCGGCTGGGCCTTCTTCGGCGAAGGTCCCACGCCGCGCGAGGGCACGGCGTTCGTGCCGTTCTCCTTCGCCGCCCGCGCGACCCATTGGTTCGGCGACGACCTCTTCGCCCGCTCGGGGCCCCGGCCTTATACGTTCGTCACCGGCGGCTACGCGATGGTCGACCTGAAAGGACGCACGGTCGTGCGGGAAAACCCGCTCGCCCCGCCCTACCAGGGCGGCAATGACCTGGAGCAGGAGGTCACGGTCTGGAAACGCGCGGGCGACGGCTTCGTGGGCGCCGGGGCGGGCCTCGCGTTCGCGTGGGAGAGCCGCCGGGCGGCCTTCGTGGAGATCGCGGCGCATGCCGTGTTCCCGTTCGGCGCGCTCGTGCTCGCGCCGAGCGCAGGTATCACCCTCGGCTTTTGAAGGGAGGCGACCTTTGTTGCGAGCATGGCTCCAGAACCTCTGTCTCGGGTGGGCGAGCGCCGCCCTCGTGGCCGGTTGCGCGTCGGACGATTTGACCCCGCCCGAAGCCCGCATCGATACCCCTGGCGCCTTCGTGGCCGTGGAGGGATACGACGAGCCGGGCGAGCTCACGCTCGTCCGGATCCTCGATCGCCTGCAATTCGAGGACGCGCGGCTCCTGTTCATGACGGTCCACGACGCCCGCCCCGCGACCTACGAGGAGGCGCGCGAGCTTTCCAAGGACCTCGATCTCCCGATCCGCGAGCTCATCCGGATCGAGCCGGACACGGTGGTCACGTTGTCGCCCCATCGTGTCGTCTGGTTCCGGACGCTCACGGAAAAAGAGCAGGAGCGCGTGCCGTGAAATCCCCCCAATTCGCTCCCGTCGTGCTCGCCTTCGTGGCCCTCGGCGCCACGGCCGCGCTGCTCGCTTGCACCAGGCACGCCGACCTCCGCGACGAACCCGACGGATCGAGCATCGAACGTCCCCCCGAATTCGACGCCGGCGGCATCCCCGAGCTCGACAGCGGCCTCGGCAGCGACGCCCATCCGCTCTGCGCCGATCGGCCCACGGGTGAATGCGTCGGCTCGAACGATTTCCCATGCGCATTCGAGGACTGGGTCGCCGCGACGGCCAAAGAATGCCAGGCGGCCTCGGGCTGCAAGACGAACGGCTGGCTGGAGGTGCGGATGGGCCCCGGCGGGTGTGTCGAGGTGATCGGGATGGAGGAGCCCAACGACGAGGTCGTCGCGTGTCTCGTCGCGGAGATGGGCGCGGTGAAGTGCCCGTGCGGCGAGGGGATCAGCCAGTATTATTTCGGCGCGGGGAACGTGGGGCCCTGCGGCTCGAAGTGAGGCGGACCGTCACTTCGGAATAGCGGCCTCGCCTGGTTCGAGGTTGTCCTTGATGGCCTCGACGTCGCACGCCTGGAGGAACATCGAGAGGACCTCCGCGCGCCGCGGCAAGAACACGTCCGTGAGCGCTTGCGAGAGCGTACCGTTCTCGTCGATGTGCACCTCGCCGAGCGTCGACGGGAACGAGAGCCCGCACCCGAGCGACCGATCCGGGCCGAGGAAGCGCTGCGGCGCATGGCAACCAGCGCACGTGAGCGACGTCGCGCGGTGCAGGACCGACTCCGCCGTGAGCGGATCACCCGGGGGGCAATCCAGGTTCAGGCCCAAGGCGTCGATCGAGGTCTGGATCTCCGACGCGAAATCGGCTCCCGCGACGCCGATGGCGCGGGACGCATAATCGACGGAGGCGTCCCCGGAGACGACGCTCTCGCCCATGTTGAATTGCTTGCCGGTCTGCATGCGGACCTTGGGGAGCTCCTTCTGCCCGAGATCCCACAGGCTCATATTGACGAACTCGCTCCGGAAGCTCAGCGCGGTCTCCGTGTCGTTCGCGCCATCGAAGAGATCCGGCAGGGGGTTGTTCTTGACCGTGACGGGCTGGAACCTGAGCGCGAGCTTCATCGCCCCCGGCAGCAACCGCTTCAGGTGATATTCGCGCATCTCCCAGGGCGCCTGCATCTGCTGGCTCACGCGCACCTGGCCGTGCGAGCCGCTGTAGGGATCACTCTCGGAGGAGACGGCGCCGTAATGGTCGGGGTGGACGACCGGGGAGAAGCCCGGCAGGCCCGTGAAGAAGAGCTGTTCGAGCTTGTCCGCGACAATCTCCAGATCCGCCTCGGCCCCGAGGCTCGCCCACGCCTCGGCCACGGGGCGGCAGCTCGAGAGGACCTCGAAGCCCGACGGGTTCGGCAACGCCGCCTCGAAGATCAAAAAGACGCGGTTCGCCGGGTCCGTGCGGCCCGAGGTCTTCGCATATACGATGCGGTGCTCGCCGCAGGTCGATCCGAACTGCGGGGTGAGGTCGAAGCGATTGACGATCGCCACGGGCACGAACGAGTCGGGGTGGCCCGGCTCGAAGAGGCCCGCGCTCGACGCGAGCGCCCCCTCGGCCCGCGGGCAGAAGAGGGCCGCGCCGTTCTTGAACGCGGCGTTGTCGAGATCGTCGCAATGCGGGTTGTCCGCGAAGACCCCCTCGGCCGCGGCGTTCTGCGCGTCGAAGAGGCGTCGCAGGAGCTCCTCGGGCGTGATGTCCTCCCCCGCGAGCGAGACGATCTGCGACAGGACCCGCTCGAGGCTGAATCGCGCGAGCACAGACGGATCCCGCACGACGAGCGCGCGGCTGTCCGCCGCGACGGTGATGTCCGGATTGCACGTGAGCGCGCCCGGGTCGGGGAGCGGCGGATGATCCGGCGTGTCGGGAATCGGACCGTCGGGCGTCTCGCCCATGTTGCTCGGGATGATCCCCCCTTCGGGCTGCATCCCACACCCCGCGAGGACGAGGACCGCTGCCGCCGCCAATGGCCGAGAAACGAAGCGCGAAAGCCCGTAAGCCATGAACCCCCCTAACCCAGCAAAGGAACGAGGAAGGCTCTCAGGGTATCGGGACCCACGTCGGGGTCAAGAGCGAGCGAGCGTCAGGAGTCGGCCGAGGAGGCTGCGTTCGCGCTCCCGTTCTCTTTGGACGGAGCGTCGGCGACGCGGCCGCCGAGCCCGAGGAGGAGCTCGGCGACGGCCGCATGCGTGCGGTCGCGCAGGTCGACGACACGCGCCGACTCCTTGCCCGTGGTGATCGGCTGAATCGGCTTGCCCACGCGCACGCGGACGAGGCGCATGCTGCCGTCGCCCGAGTCGATGGCGCCCTTTTGCATGAGGTGCCCCGCGCCCTCCAGCGCGACGGGCACGACGGGGACGCCGGCGCGTACGGCCGCGTAAAAACCCCCCATCTTGAAGTCCTTGAGGACGCCGTCCTCGCTGCGCGTGCCCTCGGGGAAGATGAGCAGGGGCTTGCCGCGCTGGAGGACCTCGGTGAACCGCTTGATGACCTCGGCCGCGACGCGGGGCCCGCCGCCACGCTCGACCGGGACGTGCCCCGCGAGCTTGAGGTGCCAGCCGAGGAAAGGAATGTTCATGAGCTCGCGCTTCGCGGCCCACTTGAAATCCCCCGGGAGGACCGCGCCGAGGACGAGGATGTCGAGCAGGCTCTGGTGATTCGAGGCATACACGTACGCGCCGTCGGTGGGCACGTTCTCGAGCCCCGTGGCGTCGACGTCGATGTGCAGCCCCCGCGCGCTCGACTTGCACCAGCGCTTCATTGCCCACAGGCTCGCGCGGTGATCCTGCGTGAGCGGGCCGAGCGTGAGCGAGATCGTCCCATACCCGACGGTGCGAGCGGTGAAAGGAACCCACTGACGCGCGGCGCGAATGGCTTCTCGGAGCTGCATGGATTTGCCTTCCTAACACCACGGCGGAAGCAATTCCAGACCTGCAACGTGCGCAAAATGCTTCGCAGGGGGTGGGAAACGGCCGAGCCACCTCGACCCGTGGGCCCGTCGGCTCCCAACGGTCGGTCGGACATGTCGGGTCCGGGAAGAGACGAGGTGCGGTCAGGGAGGGGGCATCAGGGGGCGCTGCCGCCGCAGAGGACCGTGCTGTAGACCCCCTCGGGCCCGCCGGCCGGGGGATGCCCCTCATAGACCAGGTTCACACGATCGCCCTGCACCGCGACTTCATGCCTGCTGACCGCCGCCGCCCCCAGGTACCGAGCCGCTTGAAGGACCACGTCCCCTCGCACCAGGAGCGTCGCATAGAAATCGCCGAGAGCGCCGAGCCCTTCCCGGAAGGTGACCCATGTCTTCCCCGACTCCAACGGGATGGAACGGGGCGTACCGTACACCTTGCCGTCTGGCGGCGATATCGTGACCGGAGCCGTGATCGGGTCGCCCTGGGCATCGAGGAGCACGTACTCGATACGGTCGTCGACCTCGTATACGTAATTCCAGCCCTCCGGGTGTGGGGAGAGGTGGGGCCGTACGCACGACTCCGCCCCCACTCGTTTTGCCATACCGCTCGGCGTCCCTTCGGCCGAAAAAAACGAGACGTGGCAGCCGCCTGCGGCGATGTCCCACCAAGGGAGCGCGAAGCTCGTGCCGTTCCACGCGGGAACGCCGATGTTGCCTTGCGCGATATCGATGAACTCCGGCGGTCCCAGGGCGCCTGACGCATCCATCGTGAAGAAATATTCATCAAGATCGACGGATCCAGAAAGTCCGAAGCGTGTCCCGCTCCAGGCCATGACCTGGCTGTGGAGCCCGTACATCGTCGTGATGGACGTGGGCCCCTCGAGCACGTTGCCCTCGAGGTCGAGCTTCTGGAGGATCATCGCCCCGGCGTCGTCGTAGACCACCGCGACGCCCGCTCCGTCGTACCCCAGCAGGAAGCCCGTGGATCCCTGGGCGGAGGAAATGGGCGGCCACGGCGGCCCGCTGGGCGCGCCGCCTTCCGCGAGCGGTTGCACGTGGAGCGTGGCCGACTGGTCGGATTGCAAGATGCGCCATGCTGCGATCAGACCGCCCGATGTACGGATGATGCGAGTGGTGAAGTATCTCGTGAATTCCTGGAGCAGGTGGATCTCCCCCAGTGGACACGCAGGCGCGGGCAATGTCGCCTCGTCACACCCACCCACACACCTCTCCGGCTCCACCTCCGCCGGCACGCATGCGCCCTTCACGCACGTCTGCTCCGCGGGACACTCGATCCCCTGGCAAGCGATCCGCAAATCGACCCGCATCGGCAATTCCTGGTTCGGCGAGAACCGGAGCTGCCGCCGCGCCACGATGCAGCCCGATGGCAGAGGTGAGGTCAGGCATTCCTCGATCGATCCCTCGTCCACACGCGTCGCAATGGCGAATGCGAGAGGTTTCTCCCGATCGTCCGCCGGCGCGATCACCACGTTGCCCGCGCGTCCCGGCTCGATGCAGCCGCGGGTCGTGCTCGACGGCGCGCGCGAGGCGAGCGAGAGGAGATCGGGCGCGATCGTGAGGGAGACCTCGGCGTTCTCGGCGCAGTCGACCTCGGTGAAAACGTCGACGGTGATGGCGGTGGGCGGCGCGCAAGAGGAGGCGACGAGCGCGGAGGATCCGACGATGAGCACTCTCCACGAAGTCATGGCGCGCTTCCATCGCAAAGGACCGTGCTGTATGCATCCGACGTCATCCCGGTGGGATATCCCACGTAGGCGATATGCACGCGATCGGCCCGCGCTGCGATTGCATAATCGTTGCCCCCGAGGACCAGCGCATCTCCTGGCCAACGAGCCGCTGGACGAACGACGTCCCCGCCCTCCAAAAGAGCTGCGTACATCTCCCTGTACTGGTTCAGCTCCTCCGCGAAGATGACCCATGTCTTCCCCGTGGTGAGCGAGACGGAGCGGGGCACCTGGAACATACTCATGGATTGCGGCGATACGACGACGGGCGGCATGGTCGTGTCGCCTTGCCCGTCGAGCTGTACGTACTCGATGCGACCACCGACCTCGTATACATAATTCCAGCCCTGCGGGTGCCCCGATAGATGGGGCGACGAGCACGATGGCGCCACGAGCTTCTCGGGCTCGCTCGACGTTCCGTCGGCTGAAACGAGTGTGACGTAGCAATTGCCATCCGCACCGCGCCACGAAGCGCCGAAGCTCGTGCCGTTCCAAGCGACGTTACCGAGGGCGGTTGCTTGCGAGATCACATGCGCCGGCCCCAGCACGCCCGAGGGATCCATGGTTGCGACCGAAAACTCGATTGCTGACACGCTGGAGACCCAGAACGCGAATCGTGTCCCATTCCAGGGCATTTCCCGTAGCTGCTGCCGGTACATGCTCGTCGGCGAGATAGGTCCCGCCAGCACGTCACCTTGGAGGTCGACCTTCTGGAACATCATCGTCAGGACATCCTGGTACACCAAGACCTGACTCGACCCATCGTACCCCAACAGAAAAAAGTAGTTGTCCGCCTGGCCAGCGGAAATGGGCGCCGCAGGCGAGCTCTTCGGCGCTCCGCCCACCGTGAGCTGTTGCAGATGAATCGTGGACGACTTGTCGGGCTGTACGATACGCCATGCCGCGACAGGACCACTCGGCGTATCGACGAGCTGCATGGACGACGTCCCCTCGACGGTTCCGATGAGGTGGGTCTCCGCAGGCCCACACGAAAGAGGAGGCAACGTCCCCTCGTCACACCCGCCCACGCACCGCGAAGGCTCCACCTCCGCCGCCACACACGCGCCCTTCACGCACGTCTGCTCCGACGGGCACTCGATCCCCTGGCAAGCGAGCCGCAAATCGACCCGCATCGGCAACTCCTGGTTCGGCGAGAACCGGAGTTGCCGCCGCGCCACGATGCAGCCCGCAGGCAAAGGCGACGTCAGGCACTCCTCGATCGACCCTTCGTCCACACGCGTCGCAATGGCAAACGCGAGCGGTTTCTCCCGATCGTCCGCCGGCGCAATCACCACATTCCCCGCCCGCCCCGGCGCGACGCACCCACGCGTGGTGCTCGACGGTGCGCGCGCCGCGAGCGACGCCAGATCCGGCGCGACCGTCAGCGAGACCTCCGCATCGCTCGCGCAATCGACCTCGGTATACACGTCCACCGTGATGGCCGTCGGCGGCGCGCAGGAGGCGAACCCCAGCGCAGCGACGGCGACAACCGTGAATGACCTTTTCATCCGCCCTCCCGGGCTCCCTCAAAAACGAATCTGCCCCGGCGAAAAACTCCCTGTCGGCGCCGCCCGCTCCGTCGTCACGACCACGGCCGTCACCACCGCGCCCGCGACCACCACGCCCGCCGCCGTCCAGAACCACCACTTCTTGTAGATCGGCGTGCTCGCGAGTGGATCGAGCGAGAGTTCCTTGCGCTCCCCCGCCACGATGACCACCTGCGTGCGCGCCGCATCGTAGCCGTCCCGAAACACCTCGACGTCGTGTTTGCCCGCGCCGAGCGACGCCTCCGCCGGCACCACGCCGATCGCCTTGCCGTCCACCTCGGCCCGCGCCCCGGTGACGCGGCTCTTCACGACGAGCAGCCCCACCCGGCTCTTCGCCTGGAGCTTTGCTTCGACGGCGTTCTCGGCCTCGTCTCCCGAGAGATCGACCTCCCGCGAGAACGGCAGATACCCGTCAGCCAGGATCTCCAGCGTGGCGCGGCCGGCATTCACCGGCAGGGCCGCGTCGACCGGCGTGGTCCCGATCTCACGCTTGCCGAGCAGCACGCGCGCCCCTTCCACGTCGCATTGCACGCGCAAGAGCGCGACCTTCCCGCGCACCTCCGCGATGATGTCCTTCAACGTCGGCACCTTGGCGCGCACGGCGGGCAGCGCGTCGGCCTCGAATTTTCGGAAGGCGGCGAGCGCCTCGGGATACCGCGCCAAGAACTGGAGCGCGCGGCCGCGGTTGTACTGGAGGACGGGATCCTTCGCGAGCGCGTAGGCCTCGTCGTACGCCCGGAGCGCGTCCTCGTACCGCTTGACGCGCATGTGGTCGTCGCCCTGCGATTTCAGCTCGGCCGCACGCGCGACCTCCGCCGCCGGGGCCGCCACGGCGCTCGGCGCGGCGAGGGTCGGGCCGAGACACGAAGCCGCGAGGACCGCGGCTAGAAAAATGGAAAACCTCGTTCGATGACGACGATGGCTCATAAAAAATCGGGCGCAGCGGACGGCGAGGACGACTTTTTCGACGTGGTCGGCGTCCGCCCCGGGTTCGCCGTATTCGATGGTGCCGTCGCGCGCTTCGCCGCTGCGCTGGTCGCGGGAACCGCAGAGGCCGACGTGAGCGGACGAGCGGCCGATTCCACGGCGGGAGGCGCGGCGGACGGAGGCGGCGGGGCCACGAGCGGCGCAGACGCGGCGGGAGAGGCCTCCGGCATGATCGCGGGGCGCACGAAGGCTACGTAGACCAGCCCGGTCGTCGCGGCCACGGCGAACGCGACGGCGCCGGCGATCGCGGCCAATCGCGAATCACGCGGGGCTACTCGCGGGGGGACCTCGCGCGGGAGCGCCTCCACGTACACCGATTCCCCCGCGGCCGGCGGACGCGGCACGACCGCGGCCAGGGGCGTCGGGCCGGACGGAGGACCGACCTTCTTCGTGGTCACGTCGTCCGATTGCGAGGGCGCGGGAGTCCGAGCGGAGAGCGGCGGCGAACGCACCGACGGCGGCTCCTCGGCGGGCGCGCTCTGCTGCGCCGATTCGATGTACGCCACGATGACGTCGCGCTTCGCGAGCGCCTCGGCCGCCATCGACGAAACCCACTCGCCGATCTCGGCCGGGCTCGCGAGCGGGCATGCGCGCTCGAGGTCGAGCGCCATTTCACGCGCCGTCGGGAACCGCGCGGCGGCATCCTTTGTAATGGCGCGCATCACGAGCGCGTCGAGCGCAGGCGGCACCTCGGGCCGGACGGAGCTCGGGGGGGACGCCTGCGTCGTGAGCATCTGCATGATCGCCTGGAAATCATTCTCGCCGCCATAAAGGCGCTGCCCCGTGAGAGCCTCCCATAACACCACGCCGAAGGCATAGACGTCGGTCGCGCGCGAGGCCTGCCCGTGAAATTGCTCGGGCGCCATGTACGCAGGTTTGCCCTTGAGCTCGCCCTCCTTGGTGTTCTGGAGGCGCTGCGCGGCCTTGGCGATGCCGAAGTCGACGACACGCGCGAGCCCGTCGACGCCGACGAGCACGTTTTGCGGCGAGATGTCGCGGTGCACGAGCTCGAGCGGCTTGCCCGACGCGTCTCGCGCCTCGTGCGCCGCGTGCAGGCCGTGAAGCGCCTGCGCCACGATCCCGGCGACGATACGCAAGGGGGGAAGCGTGCCGCGGATCCTGTGCTGGCGGAGCGGCCCCGCGAGCGATTCACCGCGGACATAGTCCATGACGATCAAAAGCTCATCTTCGCTGCGCACGACGTCGATGACCGGCACGACGTTGGGGTGCTGGATGCGCGAAGCGAGCCGGGCCTCGTCAAGGAACGCGTTCGCCAGCGCGACGTCGTCGAGGAGGTGCGGATGCATGCGCTTGACCGCCACGATGCGACCGAACCCCTCGGCGCCGACGAGGCGACCGTAGTGCACCGCCCCCATGCCCCCCCGGGCGATTGCCTCGTAGATCTCGTACCGGCCGACGATCAGACGGGGTTGCATGACAGACGGCCGATGGTACGCGCTGAACGAGGTTTCGCCAAGGCTCTTGTCGGAGCGCATCCCGCGCATCGCTGGATTGAGCTGCGCTTGTTTCTCGTTTGGCGCGGCGGGCGCGATCTCGCGCTAGAGCGGATCCATGATCAAGCCATAACCGACGACCTCTGGCTTGCCCGCTCGCTCGAACTTCACCGTGAAGATCCCCGGCTCGGTCTCACTCTGCATCACGGCCCGGCGCATCGTGCCCGCCCACTCGGCCCATACGACCGCGCCCGGCTTGCCTTTCCATTTGATGGGGATCGGCTGCAAATCCGCTTCGTCGGCGATGAGCGCCGCGCCGCCGAATCCCAGGCAGAACCAGCGCTTCACGCCGCCGGCTTCAAACGGCGAGACGAGCAGCACGTGCCGGACCTCGCCCTCCTGCCGGTGCGCCGCATAGTTACCAGGTTCGAGCCCGTTCACCTGCTTGACCCAGCGCACCCCCTTCAAGAGCCCCTCGGGCGCGCGCGCCTCCATGTCCGTGTATCGGACCGCGATCCGATCCTTCACGTACCGCCGCACGACGGCGTGCTTCATCACGCCGTTCCACTCCGTCAGCACGGCGTCGTTGAGCTTCGGCTTCACGTTGTCCGGCACCGGGATCACGTAGCCCGGGTGGACCTTGTACGACGGGCCGCCGGATTGGCCCTCGATAACCAGGTCGTCGCCGTCGAAGCCGATCGCCGTGGCCGCGTAGAGCACGAGCGTCGAGCCGATGCGCGCGTTCGTCAGCATGGGCTCGGAGAAGGTGAAGACGCGGCGCCCCGGGTCGAGCTTGATCTTGCGCGGCGGCAGGCCGAGCGGGTTCGGCTGGGGCGACTTCGGCTGCGGGGGCTGCGTGGGGCTCGGCGCGATGAACGAGCCGAGCGGCGGAGGCCCCGGCGATCCGCTCGCAGAAGGCGCCGCCTCGGTGGTCGTAGACGACCCGCTGCTGCACGCGGCGAGCAGGGCCGCGGCGAAGAGGCCGCGGACGAGGGGTCGGTACGGACCGAGCATCGGCCAGGATCTTTGCCGCGTCGCGGCCGGTCTGGCGAGCAAAAAGCGACCGGGGAGGCGCAGGTTCCGGTCGGTATGTGCACAAACGATTCCCCTCGCGCGCCTCAGTGAAAGTCGCGTGATCGCGTGGGAACGCCGCGTTTTCCGGGTGCGTCGAGGCGCTCGAGGGCCTCGGCGAGGATGTGAACGACCTCGTAGCTCGACGCCCCGGGCTCCGGGGCCCCGGCCCCCTGCCGCTCGACCCGGCCCCGCACGGCCATGATCTTCGCGTACCGCGCGGCCGCGTAACTCGCCTCGAAGAGGTCCTTGCGCACGATGACGTTGACCACGCCGGTCTCGTCTTCGAGCGTGACGAACGTGACACCGCTCGCCGTGGCCGGGCGCTGCCGGCCCACGACGAGGCCCGCGACGCGCACCGTTTCGCCCGCGCGCCGCTCCTTGATCGAGGCCGCCGTCACCGTGCCCTCCTGCTCCAGCCGCGCGCGCAGGTGCCGCAAGGGGTGGTCGTGAAGGGACAAACCCACCCGCCCGTAGTCGAGCACGAGCTGCTCGGCAGCGCGCATCTTCGGCAGGCCCACGTCCTTCTCTTCTTCGAGCGGGACCTTCGCGAAGAGGCCGTCGGGCAGGCGTGGCGCCCGCGCCCTCCAGAGCGCCTCGCGCCGGCTCGGGACGAGCGCTTCGAGCGCGCCCGCCTCCGCGAGGGCCTCGACCTCGTTCTTCTGCAGGCCCGCGCGCCGCACGAGGTCCGCGACGCCCGTGAACGGCGCCTCCGCGCGCGCCCGGAGCACGCCCTCGGCCCCACCCCAGCCAAACCCCTTCACGAGCCGCATCCCGAGCCGGATCACGCCGGGGTCTTCGAGGAAATGATCCCAGCCGCTCGACACGACACACACGGGCCGCACGATCACGCCGTGCCGCTGCGCGTCCTGGACGAGGGAGGACGGGCTGTAAAACCCCATCGGCTGGGAGTTCAGGAGCGCGCAGGTGAACGCGGCCGCGTGGTGGACCTTGAGCCACGCGGAGGCGTAGACGAGGAGAGCAAAACTCGCCGCGTGGGACTCGGGGAAGCCGTACTCGCCGAAGCCGTGGATCTGCAGGTAGAGCTGCTCGGCGAAGCGAGCCGAGATGCCCTTCTCGGAGAAGCCGCGCAGGAGCCGCTCGCGGTGCCGCGAGAGCCTTCCGTGTTTTTTCCACGCGGCCATGTCGCGCCGGAGCTGATCGGCCTCGCCGGGCGTGTAGCCCGCGCCGACCATCGCGATCTGCATGACCTGCTCCTGAAAGAGCGGGACGCCGAGCGTGCGCGCGAGGATCCCGTCGAGGCAAGGGTGCGGCGAGATCGGCGCCTCCTGCCCCGTGCGGCGCCGCAGGTACGGGTGCACCATGCCGCCCTGGATCGGGCCCGGTCGCACGATCGCGACCTCGATCACGAGGTCGTAAAACGTCTTCGGCTTGAGGCGCGGCAGCATCGACATCTGCGCGCGGCTCTCGATCTGGAAGACGCCCACCGTGTCCGCGCGCTGGATCGCCTGGTAGACAGCGGGATCCTCGGCCGGGATGCGGGCGAGCGCGTCGATCGGGTCGAAGGGTTCGTCGGGGCGCGTTCGCTCATGGACCATCGCGAGCGTCTTGCGGATCGCGGTGAGCATGCCGAGGGCGAGGATGTCGACCTTGAAGAAGCCGAGCTCGTCGAGGTCGTCCTTGTCCCAGGGGATGACGGATCGGCCGGGCATACGCGCGGGCTCGATCGGGGCGACGTGGTGCAGCGGCGCGGCCGAGAGCACGAAGCCCCCCACGTGGATCGACAGGTGCCGCGGCATGCCTTCGAGCGCGTTCGCCAGGAAAATCACCTGCCGCAGGCGCGCGTCGTTCGGGTCGAAGCCGAGCTCGGCGAGCTTCTTCTCGCTCGTGTCGGCCTCGTGGTAGAGCGCGAGCCCGCTCAGCCGATCGAGCTGATCCGTGGTCAACCCGAAGACCTTGCCGACCTCGCGCAAGGAACTCTTGCCGCGGTAGCAGATGACCTCGGAGACCATGGCGGAGCGGTCGCGGCCGTACATCTCGTAGATGGCCTGGATGACCTCCTCGCGGCGCTCGTGCTCGAAGTCGACGTCGATGTCCGGCGGCTCGCGCCGCTCGGGCGAGAGGAAACGCTCGAAGAGCAGGCTCGAACGCGCCGGATCAACGGCTGTGACGCCGAGGACGAAGCAGACCGCGCTGTTCGCCGCGCTGCCACGCCCCTGGCACAAGATGCGTTTTTCCCGGGCGATCGAGACGATCTGGTGGACGCTCAGGAAGTACGCGGCGACGTCGAGCAGCTTGATGAGATCGAGCTCCTTCTCGATCTGCGCTCCGACGCGGGGCGGCGTGCCCTCGGGGTAACGGTCACGCGCGCCCTCGTACGTGAGGCGGCGGAGCGCGTCGTCCGGCGTTTCGCCGGGCAAACAGAGGCCCTCGCTCGGGAAGTGGTAGCGGATCTCGGCGAGGGAGAAGCGGCAGGCCTCGGCGACCTCGACGGTGCGCCCGACCCAGGCGGGTTCGTCGCGGAAGAGGTTCCGCATCGAGGCGGCGCCGCGCAGGGTGGCCTCGGCGTTCGGGGCGAGGAGGGCGCCGGCCTGGTCGAGCGTGGTCTTGTGGCGGATGCAGGTGAGGACGTCGGCGAGGGGCTTGCGGCCGCCGTGGTGGAAGAGGGGGCGCGCGGTGGCGAGGACGGCGAGGCCGTACCGGGCGGAGGCCTTCGTGGTGGCTTCGAGGCGCGGGGCGTCGCCGCGGTCGAGGTGGCGCCAGGTGGCGAGGAAGGCGCGCTCGGCAAAGGCGTCGCGGAGCGGCCCGAGGAGGGCGTCCGTCGCGAGCGCGGGGCTCCCGAGGGGGACGAGGGCGAAAAGGCCGCGGTGCGCCTGCGCGACGTCCTCGACCGTGATGCCCGCCGTGCCCTTCTCGTGTGTCGCGTGGGCGAGCGTGAGCAGGCGGCAGAGGTTCGAGTAGCCCTCGTGATCCTGGGCGAGGAGGACAACACTGCCGCTCCTTTCGCCCTCCCTCTCCAGCGTCAGCTCGGATCCGACGATGTAGGGTTGTCCGAGCTTCTTCGCCTCGGCGTGCGCCCGCGCCGAGCCGTAGAGGCCGTCCCGATCGGCAATGGCTATCGAGGACAAACCCAGCTCGTGCGCCCGCCGCACCATCTCCTCGGGCTGCGAGGCGCCTTCGAGGAACGAGAAGGCCGAGCGCGCGCAAAGCTCGGCGAACGCGGGCTTTTCCGCGGGCCCTTCGGGCGAAGGCTCGGAGGCACCACCGGAGACGACGGAGAGGGCCGGCCTTCGTCGGTTCATTCGCACCAGCCCTGGAGGTACCCTTCCCCGGTCGTCCGGTCCACGAAGACCCACGCGAGGCCGGCCGCCCGCGACGCCCCCTCGGCCTTGGATCCCGCCGGGCCCTTCGCGCTCGTGGCGCCCGGGACGAGCCAGGCCACCCCGTAATCCCGCGAGGCCGCCGAGCTCGTCCACCACTCGACCCCGTCGAGCCGCATCACGAACCGCAAGGACTCGATGGCGTAGAGCCGGTTGTCGATCGCGACGACCGCGCCCTTCGTGATCCGGCCGATCGCGACGGGCGTCGCGAAGAGCCGCGTGGGCAGGGGGACGTCGCGATCCTCGGCAGCATCGAGGTCGCCTGCTTGGGCGGGGACGCGCTTCTGGTCGAGATCCCGGACGGGGACAAGCTTCGAGCGCGCCTCGGGCTTGTGGGCGTGTGTCGCTTCGAGCAGGCCCACGCGGTCCTGGCCGATCTCGGCCGAGAGCTCGGCGAGCAGGGCCGGGAGGGCGTCCGGACGAACGGCCTTGTCGCGCGAGAGGTCGATCTGGACACGCCGCGCCTCGACGATCTGCGAGACCTCGAGGTGAACGCCGACGGCCGGCGCGAAGAGCTCGGCGCGCTCCAGCTTGGCCCGGAGCGCGCGGTGGAGGTCGCCCGCGTCGGAGAGCGGTGAGGGCAGGTCGATCGAGAGCGAAAGGACGGGCTCGCGGGCGGGATCCCGCAGGCTCGCGATGGATCGGTCGAGCGGGATCGTGATCACGAGCGAGAGGCAAGCCTCGCCGCGGGCGCCGAGGCGGGCCGCGAAGCGCGAGGTCATGCCGCGGAGCACGAAGAGGATCGGCTCGACCGTAGCGATCGGGTCCTCAAAACTCGTCTCCTCGACGATCGTGCGCGGGGGCGCGTACGGGACGAGCGGGAGCTCGTCGCGGCCGGCGGCGAGATCGAGCACCTCGGCGGCGCGCAGGCCGAGCCGCGGCGTGAGCTCGCTGCGCGGGAGCTTCGTCAGGGCCTCGACCGTGAAGATGCCGAGCCGCCCGAAAAAGGCGGCCGTGTCGGGATCGAGCGGCAGCGCCGTGAGCGGCAGCGGGCCGAGGACCCGCGCGCCGGGCTTGGCGACGACCGTGGGGTGGGGCGCTTTGCGGACGAGGAGCGGGGGTTCGGGGGCGTAGCTCGGCTTGTCCGAGCGTAGCCCCTGACCGTTGACCGAACCATTCGCGAGCACGGGGCTCGCGGCGAACCGGGCGAGGGCGCGGGCGATGCGCGGGCCGTCGGCGATCGCGGCAAGGACCTTGTGGCCGAGCGCGTGGATGCGCTCGCAAAGCTCGTCGAGCAGGGCTTCCTCGCCGCCCACGAGGTGCGCCGCGCCCGTGACGTCGAGAAAGACCGTGTCGAAGGGCGCGTCGCCTGCGGGGCCGCGGCGTTTGTCTTCGTCGGGATGTGGGGGGGCCAGCCGAATGGCCGCGGTCGTCCCGAGGCTCAAACAAACCTCGGCCACGCGGCCGAGCGCCGTGTCGACCTCGGCGAACGAGACGCTCTGGATCGTCAGCTCGGCGAGCGTGGCTTGTGCCTCGGCCACGCGCTGGCCGGGGCGGATCCCGTACCGCCACGCGACCTCGTCGACGAGGTCGAGCGCGGCCGTCGCCCGATCCTGCGCCTCCCCTCCCCCGTCGGGTTTGCCCCTCGCGAACAAGACGGCGAGCGGGCCGCCTTCGTGGCTCTCCTCTGGGGTTTGGGGCGAAGGGCGCTGAAGGCGATCCGAAGCCCCAAGCGTTGGAATGGCGCGTTGCCGCACGAGCTCGCAGCCGAGCTGCGGCAAGACCACCGCCACGATTCGCCGGCCCATCACCCGAACCTCATGCGCCCATCATGCGCTCTTTCCAAGCTCGATCGACTGCGCCCCCGTCACGCGGCCGCGCCGGTCCTTGGCGACCCGCAGGCCGAGCCGATCCTCGCCGAGCCGCTCGAGCTCGATGCGCATCGCGGCCGGCAGCGGCATCGCGCGGGAGGCGGCCGCGTCCGTGAGCAAAAGAACGGTCGTGTCGCTGCCTTCGACGGCGAGGGCGAGGCGCCGCACGATCGTGACCCATCGGTCGAGCCGGGTCTCGCCGCGGCAGCCGGGCACGCCGGCCGTGTCGACCACGACCACGGAGAAGGCGTGGCAGCCGGCGACGCGGACGGCGACGCGGGCGAGGTCGTCGAGGTCCGGCCGGACGACGAGCAGCCGGTCGGGATCCACCCCGGCGCGGGCGAGAGCGGGCGCGAAGAGCGTTTGTGTAGGATCAAGCCAGGCGCACCACGCTCCACGCGTGTCGCTCTCGCCGCGCAGGCGGGCCTCGGCTTGCGCGGAGGCGCAGAGGGACAAGGCGAGCGTCGTCGAGCGGGCGAGGCCCTGGGGCGCCGCCAGCTCGACCACGGCGCCTCGGGGCAGGCCTCCTTCGGGCAAGGACGCGTCGACGGTGTGCAGGCCGAGCGGCAGGGCCTTGGCGCGGCCGGAGAGGCCCTCGATCGCGGGACGGACGAGGGCGCTCTGGAAGAGCTCCTTGTGGCGGGCGTCGGCGTCCGTGGCGAGGACCGTGGCAGCGGCGGCGCGGTGCATACTGAACACCTTACCAGGTACCTGAACGCCGGCCAAGAAAGATGACACGAACCGGGCGCCTGTGACGGACGTACTCTGTCCGATCACCGGTGAACTTGTCCGGGGAAGACCGAAACGGGCCCGCGGGATCCTGGTTCGTGTCCCGGACGACGGATCAGGAAAGGACCACTGAACAGACCGGGCGAGAGGGGCCGCGCACCGCGTTCGCGTCCGCCTCCGCCTCACACGCGGACGTGGATCACCTGCCCCGGGTCGAGCAGGTAGCCGTCGTCGCGCGTGCGGAGCACGTCACGCAGGCCCAGCGAGCGCAGCGTGGCGATCGCCACGTACACGCGGTTCTCGGCGACCCCGCGCCGAGGCCGCTCGTCAGGCCAGGCGCTGGCGAAGACCTCCGCGAGCGACAGCGCCGCGCCGGGGCTCCGGCGCAGGTGCTCCACGAGCCGGGCCAGGATCGCCCGAAGCACGGGCCTTCGGCCGAGATCCACGGGCGTCCCCCCGGCCGGCGTGAACCACGAGCCGTCGGCCGCCACCTCCGGGGTCGAGGCAGCTCCGGCGCGCGTCGACGAGGGCGCCGGAAGCGGGCCCTCGAGCGCCGCGAGCTCGGTCCGCAAGAGCTGCGCGGCGAGCCGGATGTCAGCCCAGGAAACGGCGGGCGACGCGGCTCGGCTCTGGCTCCCCTTGCGCCGGCCCTCTGCGCGACCGCGCAGCGCGCCCGCCTCGACGTCCGCGAGGCGCCGGTGCGCGCGCCGCGCGAGGCGCTTGCAGCCTTCGTCGTCTCCGCGCAGGTCCCGCGCGCGCCGCGCCTCGGCGACCTCGAGCAGACCTCCGAGGACATGCAGCACCCCGGCCACCCATTGCGGCGGCTCCGCACGGCTCACGAGCTCGCTCGCGACCTGGAAAAACGCCCGGGCGTCGGCGTCGCGGCCCTCGAGCGCCTCCGCGGCGCCGGCGAACGCCACGAAGGTCGCGCGCGCATGGCGGTTTCCCACGTCCTCCAGCAACAAGGCCGCGCGGCGGAGGTGCGCGCGCGCCTCGCCCACGCGGCGCTGCAAGAGCTCCACCACGCCGAGGGATCCCACCACCAGGCCTTCGGCGAGCCTGTGCCCGAGCTCCCGGGCGAGCGGCATCGCTTCGAGCAGCCGCGCCTCGCCGCGATCGAAATCGCCGAGATCACTCTCGAGCAGGCTCAGGTAGACGAGCGCGCGGCACTCGACCTCGCTCGCGCCGTCCACGCGTGAGCGGGACAACGCCTCCTCGAGGACCACGCGCGCTTCGGCGTGCCGCCCTTGCTCCACCGAAAGGCTCCCGACATGCACCATCGTGGAGAGCAAGAGCCGCCGGTCTCCGACCTCGCGGACCAGGTGCAAGGCTCTCTCGGCGAGCTCGCGCGAGCGGTTTTGCGAGCCGTGCGCGTCGAGCACGAGCAGGAGGTGCAGCGCGCGCGCTTCTCCGTACCGATCACTCCCGGCGAGGAAGCTCGCGCGCGCCCTCTCGGCGTGCTGCGCCGCGTCCGCGAACGCCGTCGCGTCGAAGCATAGGTATGCGCGCACGAGCGCGGCCTCGCCCTCGAGCGTCGGGTCCGCGAGCCCCCGCGCGAGCTCGGCCGCTTTCACCACGCGGGCGAGCGCCGCGCGCGTCTCGCCCAGGTATCGCTCCTGCTCGGCGCACGCGAGTGCTGCGCGCGCCGTGAGCGCGGCGTCTCCTGCGCGCTCGGCGAGGACGGCGCTCGCGCCGTAGATCTCCTGCCGCGCTCGCAGCGGAGAGGACGCAATCAACACGGGGCCGAGCGCGAGCGCCGCGCGCACCGCGAGGGAAGGCGCCCGCTCGGCGAGGCGCACGTGAATGGCGAGGAGGTTTTCGCGCTCCCGCCGGAGCTTCGCACAACAATCGTCCGCGTCGGGCCCCACGGCGCCGCGCGCCCATCGCTCGGCGAGCGAAACATAAAAGCGTGCGTGCACGAGCTCTGCGGCCGCGCGCTCCGGGCCATCGCCGAGGCGCGCGGCCGCATAATCGCGCACGCTCTCCCCGAGGCGATAACGAGCCTCTGCCTCCGGCGCCACGCGCTCGCGGCTCAGGAGGGATTGCTCGCACAGGGATTCCAGAAGGTCGAGCGTGAAGGGAGCCCGTCCGGCCGCGCCTTCCGCGAGCAGCGCCTCGGCGGCATCGAGGTCGAAGCCGCCCGCGAACACGGACAAGCGCGCGAGCGCGCGCTGCTCGGGAGGGTCGAGCAGCTCCCAGGACCCATCCAGGGCAGCGAGCAAGGATCGCTCGCGCACCATCGCGGGGGTCTCCTGCGATCGCGGCGCGCGCGCGGCGCCTGTGGGAGGCCTCAAGAGCTCGAAGCGGCGGGTCAACCGGGCGCGGAGCTGCGGGAGCGTCAGGACGTCGGCCCTCGCGGCGGCCAGCTCGATGGCGAGCGGGTTTCGATCGAGCCGCTCGACGAGCGCCTCCACCTCGCCCCGATTGCCTTCGCCGATCACGAAGCCGGGCTCGGCGGCGCGGCACCTCGCTTCGAAGAGGCGCGCCGCCGCGCGGCTCGGCAGGGGATCGAGGCGAAGGCGAACTTCTTCCGGGATGCGCAGCGGCGCGCGCGACGTCACGAGCCAGCGCACGCCCTTCGCCCCTGCCGCGAGCGCAGACAGGAGCGCGACGCCTGCGCCGTCCACCTGCTCCAGGTTATCGAGGACGAGCAGCAGCGGCGCGCGCGCCGAGAGCTCCGCCGTCATCAGCTCGACCGAAGGGCCGCGCGGCCCGACCTGAAGGGAGAGCGCCTGCGCGAGCGCCGTGAGCAGCGCGTCGGCGCCCCGCGCGCGCGACAGATCCACGCACCCCACGGCCCTCCGCCCGCCGGCGAGGGCGCGCCTCGCGTACCGGAGCGCGAGGCGCGTCTTGCCGATCCCGGCGGGCCCGAGCACCGAGACGAGCCGGGCGCCTTCGCGAAAGAGCGCGCCGATCCGGCGCAGCTCTCTCACGCGCCCGACGAAGCTCGTCGTTTGCTCGGGCAGGCGCGCGCTGGCGGGCAGCGCGATCGGAGCGCGCGATCGGGACACCTTAAAGGACCTTAGAACGCGCGTGCGCGCCCCGGTTTATGTCGTCGCTCGGTCTCCCGCTGCGCATGTTCAAGGCGAGCGGTCATGGCGGCCGCGTTCTTAAGGAGCATGGCACAGATGCGAACGAAGATGAATCTCACGGGGCGAGGCCGCGCGGTGATGGTCGGACTTGCGCTCGCGCTCGTCGCGGGCGGCTGCAACAATCGAGGGGATGACCCGGGCAGCTCCGGCGATCCGGGCGGGACGGGGGGCTCCGGCGGAATGGGGGGCGAAGGCGGTGCGGGAGGCGGAGAAGACAATGCCTTGCTCCTCGAGCCGCGCGCTGGTTCTTGCGAGATCCTGTGGATCGCCGGTGGGAAAACGACCTCGGAAGGGCTCGGCCAAAACGTCGTCGGCGTCGGGGATGTCGACGGCGACGGCCTTCGGGATCTCGTCGTGACCCGCAAGCAAGGCAAAGCCACGGCCCTGGTCGTCCTCTCGGGCAAGGATGGGACGCGGCTCGACGAAATCGTCCTCGGGAGCAACGCCTACCTGCGGGCCGTGGGCGGTGATTTCGACGGCGACGGCGTCGAGGAGGTCGCCGCCCACGAGCGCGTCTGCGAGGACGACGGCGGGGGTTCCTCCGGGGGTTCCTCGTCGAGCCCCCTCGCGTGCGCCACGAATGTCCGTGTCTTCTCGCCCAAGGGGTTCGGGGAGCGGTTCACGCGCCTGGGCCAAGGAACGCCGGCCGCGGATGGCTTTGGTCATGGCATCACGCTCGCGGAGGATCGCAATGGCGACGGCACGCCGGACTTTTTCGTGGGCAGCTCCGGGGGCAGCCAGCAGCTCCCGGGCTGGGTGGAGCTCTCTTCGGGCGCGGATGCGTCGGTGTTCACGAAGCCGCCGACGCCTGCCCAGGCGAGCCCGCTTTATGGAGGCAATCTCGCGACGGTGCCCGACGCCGACGGCGACGGCCTGCGTGAGCTTTTGGTCGGCGACGTGTACGCGGACTTCTTCAAGGGGCGCGTGCAAGCGATCGGCTCTCTCGCGGGAGACCCTCTGTGGACCCACGTGGGCGAAGCGGGCAGCCAGGGGGGCGCGCCGGATTTGATAGGCAATCCCCTCGCGAGCCACGGCGACGTGAACGCAGATGGATACCCCGACGTGATCGTGGGCGCGCACAACCACGCCTCGCTCGTGCCGAATGGTGGGAAGGTGGTCGCGCTGGACGGGCGAACCGGCGACGTGTTGTGGACGAGCAAGGGAGACCGGGCCGATGACCATTTGGGTGTGGCCTTCGCGTCTGCGGACGACGTGAACGGCGATGGCGTGCCCGACGTCATCGTCGGTGCGAACGGCGTCAGCATGGACATCATCGTGCTCGGCATGACCGGGCGCGTCGCTGTGCTGAGCGGGAAGGACGGCGCCGTGCTCATCGACGTGGTGCACGCGCTCCCCCCGGACAACATCGGCGTGTATGGCTTCGGGAGCGGCGTCGCGTTGCTCGGGGATCTCGACGGCGACGGCAAGGGAGAAATCGCCGTCAGCGCGCCGGGAGCGCCCTTCGACGGTCATGAGGGCGCCGGGCAGGTGATGGCGTTGCATTGCACGCCCTGACGTGACGCTTCGGCGCCCCCGTGTAGACGACCATCACATAAACGCACCCGTCGCTCCCGAGCGCGAGTTTGTGCAGCATCGCCCACCCGAGCAATCCCGCCGCGCCCAGCTTCATGGCTTCGTCGGCATGCAGGGAATAGCCCACGAACAGCGGACGGTCTGGCGGCGGGGCGCTCTCGAACGCGAAGTACAGCTTTCCGTCGCTGGCGAGGGCGAACGCCGTGGACAATTCCACAGGTTCGGACGACGCGGGAACGACCATCTCATCTTTCTGCGTCTTCTTTCTGGGCATGTTGCTTACCTCCTGTTTCAAAAGGCCCAGGAGAGGACGAAGGGAAGTGCTCGCCCAGAGAAGCATTCCCCTTCGCCCCCTTCTGCGGGTCGCTTGTGTCTTGTGAAGGGAGCGAGATGCTCGTCCCCTCAAAGACAAACAATGCGCCAGCGGGCGCGAGGTAACGCGACCGTTGTCAATTTGTGGGAGAGTGTCGTACCCGAGGTGGGTATCAGTTGATAAGGTAAAACGGATAGAGACAGCAGATGGTGACGGCTTTGGTCACGTCCTTCGTGGCCTTGCCCTTCGGCGCTCCCCCTGTCGCGGCGCACGTGCCCGGCACGTCGTCGAGGTCGGATCTACGCGCCCACGCTTCGACGCGGCATCCACCGCGGCAGGCGCACGCAGAGGTGCGCGCCTGGAGCGTCAAACAATAGAGACCCGTCCGCGCGCGATCGAGCGCGTGGTCAGCGGGCCGCCACGCAGTGCCAGCCGCCGGCGGAGATGGCCTTGATGTCGGTGAGCTCCGCCAACTGCACCAGCTTGTCTTTGGTGGTGAGCTGCGTACCGTCGCCGAGCTGGCCCCAGTTGTTGGCGCCCCACGTCCGCACCGTGCCATCCCGTAGCAGCACGAGGGCGTGCCAGCCGCCGGCGGCGATGGCCGTGACGCCGGTGAGGTCGAACGCCCTCTCCGGCGTGGCGCTGTACCCGACGGTCGGGCGGTTGCCAAGCTGGCCCCAGTTGTTGAGGCCCCAGACCCATACCGTACCATCCTCCCGCAGCGCCATGCTGTAGCTCTCGTCGAAGTCGGCGTTGGTGCTGGCCGCAATGGCCTTGACCCCGGTGAGGTTCAAAACCTTCACCGGCGTGTCAATGCTGGCGCTCAGGGTGCCATTGCCGACCTGGCCGAAGTTGTTCTGCCCCCAGGCCCACACCGTGCCGTCCTCGAGCAGCGCCAGGCTGTGCCGCCAGCCGGCCGAGATGGCCTTGACCTTGGCGCCGCCGAAATCCGAGATCTTCACCGGCACGGGCTTGCTGGTGGTGCTGGTGGTGGTGGCGTTGCCGAGCTGGCCGTTGCCGTCGTAGCCCCAGGCCCAGATCTCGCCGTTCTCCAGCAAGGCCAGGCCGTGCCAGCCGCCGGCCGCGATGGCCTTGACCCCGCGCAGCCCGACCACCTCACCGGCGCCGTGGATGCCGACGCTGCCGATGCCGAGCTGGCCATAGTCATTGCGCCCCCAGGCCCGCACGGTGCCATCCTCGAGCAGCGCCAGGCATTGCCAGGTGCCGGCGCTGATGGCTTTGGCGCGCAGCCCGAGCTTGCTGAGGTGCGAGACCTCCACCGCCTTGGTCGGGGTGGTCGTGGTGTCGTCGCCGAGCTGGCCGAAGTTGTTGGCGCCCCACGCCTGCATGGTGCCATTCTCCATCAGCGCCAGGTTGTGCCAGCCGCCGGACGCCAGGGCCCGGACGCCGTTATCGGTGAGGTGCGACAGCGTCACTGGCTTGTTGCGGAGCCCTTCCGCGTCGCCATCCGCCTGCTTCCAGTTGTTGGCCCCCCAGGCCCAGTCCACCGACAGCGTGGGCGTCACTTCGGCGCCCGGCTTGAGAAGCTCGCCGGTGAGGGTCCGGGACAGCCCGCCGTCCTGCGACAGCCACGCGCCGCAGCGGAAGATCCACTCTGCGCCGGTCGCCTCGTCCTTGATCAGCACCTTGTCCAGGAACCAGGCCGGGGCGTCGCCGGTGTTATCGTGGCGAATGGTGACGGTCTGCAGATTTCCCAGATCCGGAGACTCGATAGGGAATCGACGGGTCGTGCCGGCTCCGAAATCGCCCGCGAGATTCTGCTCGGGGGTGGCGCCGAGGGCGCCCTCGAGGGTGATGTGGGCCCTGGCGCGGGTGTCGGCATGCTGTTTGGTGCCGGTGATCACAGTGACCGTGTAGCGTTTCGTAGACATCGTAGCAGTCCTTGTAATGGTGTGTTGCCAACGAGGATGTCTCGCTGCTTACGGCACTGCCGTACCTCATGTCGCTTTTCACATCACGGGCTTTGGTGAATAAGCAGGATATCGACGCCCGCTCGGCCGTGAGGCCTTCCCCGGACCCGAAGCGGGTGAAGCGGCCCTCCGCATAACGGAGGATGTGGCCGGTGTACATCCCGAGCCAAACGGCCCCGTCGCGTGTCCCGGTGATCGACTGCACCCAGCTCGACGCCTGTTCGGGCGGTAGCGACAGCGGCGTGAAGCGGCGCCCGTCGTAGGAGGCGACCCCGCCCTGCGTGCCGATCCACAGCCGGCCCGCGGCATCGAAGGCGATGGCATAGATGGTGCTCTGCGGGATACCGTCCTCCAGGCCGAACGTGCGGATCCAAGGCACGCCGCGGGTCCGGATGTCGGTGGCTGCGGTGGACGTGCGCGCGGAGGTGGCCACGAGCGCGATGGCGAGGACGGCGACGAGGCGACGGGGCACGCGGACCATGGTGCAGCAGGAAAAGGGGTTGGCCCGTTATGTCGGCGCCTCGGGGATCTCGGGCGAGCCGGGCCAGGTGATGCCCACCTTCCGAAGCCTGCGCTGAGCGCCGAGCACGCGCTCCGGCTTGGGCGTGGGGAGAAGGAGCGTATCGAGCTCGGCGGGCGTGAACTCCGTGGGGCCTTTCAGCGCGCGGTCGGTCACTGCGTCGATGACCGCGTGGGCGGGGGCGTCTTGCGGGCGGTCGTGGTTCGTCACGATCCACCCGGGGCGTGGACGATACGACTCACACGACAGCGGCAAGAGCCGCCCGTTGTGGAGCAAGCCCCACGCGGCCAGCCGGACGGCGCCGTGGGGCATTGGATCGTCGAAGAGCGTGCCGCCGACGCGATCGCCGTGGAGCCAGAAGCCCACGCCCGCCCGCCTCTCCCCATGCTCGTCCCCCACGTAGAGCCAACCGACGGCCATCACGAACGCGGGCTCGAGCTCGGCGGGGAGCCCTGGCACGGCCCCGCGCACGTCGTCCGGGCCGCCGGTCACCGCATCGAGCGAGAGGCCGAGCTGCTCGATCGACCCGCACCCGAGCTCGCACGCGAGGCCGACGACGCCTGCCTCGGTCCACGCCACGACCTCGTAGTTTCCCTCTCCGTCGTTGTTGTATATGGCGCCGCGCTTCGGGTCGCCCGTCCACTCCATGCCGTCGGAAGCTGGATACCAAAAACGCGCGATCCGCTTCAGGTAGCTTTCAACGTACGCGCGCAACGCGGCGCGGACGATGGCGTCTCGATCGAAGACGAGGCGTCCGAAACGAGGGGTGACCCGTTCGATCATGGTGCCTCGGCTACACCCCGTTGGTCTCGGCGTCAACGTGCCCGCCGCCTGTGTCCGCCGGCCGCGTCACGGCGTGTACGGCGGAACCTTGTTGAGCTGCACCACCTCTTTTTCCGGCGGGACCTTGTTGCGGAGATGTTGGTTGAGCCTCGCCGAGATGACGGCCGCGTTCTTGTACGCGTTCGTGCCCCACCGGCAACCGCGCAGATCCTTCCTGGGCACCACGTGGTGCACCTCCGCGCGATCGGGGTCGTATCGAGGCGTCTTGCCATCATCCTCATCCAGGAGGACGAGCTTCTCGGTGCAAGTCGTTGGCTTGCAGTTCTCATCCACACAAGGCCACGTGAAGCCCGCGAGATCGGAATGGATCTCGCCACCGTGCGCCTTGCGGTTGACCTCTAGGACCCACTCCCTCTGGTTGAGGGTCATGCCGTCGTCTCCGACTTGGCCGCTGGAGCAGTAGAAGCCTTTGTCCGGCTTGATGGTCGTCACCTCGACCAAGTTCCGGTACGGACCGCGCACCTCCGTCGGAATGCCCTTGATCTCGATGAGCGACGACTGTAGCGGCGCGTCATCGTAGGAGATCGTGATCTTGTTCGCGACATCCGAGCCGACCTGCAGCGTGTAGTTACCGTTGCCGACGGGCTCGCACTCGTAGCCCTTGTCGTACGGCGCATTTCCCGACGCCTCTCCGATCTTCACGGCATCGGCACACGCGGCCTCCCACGTCTTGTAGAAGCAGTCGAACGTGCCAGCCTCGGACACGTAACAAGCGCTGCCGAATGCGGCGATGTATTTGCTCCGCAGCGCGACGTCCGTGCCCGGGTTACCATCGAGCGGGATGCGGTAAAGCTTGCACGGCTCGGGCATCGGCTCCGCGCATTCGGTTGACGTGTCGGTCGGGGTCTCGGCTGGAGCAGGGCACGAATCGGCAGACCCCGGATCGAGAGGCCCCCCGCACGCACCCACCATCGCTGCCCCACCGAAGCCCAACCCCAGCACGCCCAGCATTGCCCAGCGGCGTCTCCTCAATGCTTGCATGGAGGACCGAATCGCACGTTGAGCGGCTGAGCGGCAAGGGAAAGCAAACCAGGGGGGCTCACGATGCGCCCGGGAACCGAGCATCCCATGACGATGACCGGGGCGGCGGGAGCCGGCGGGAGCCGTATACAATCAGATTTCGCTCGCTGCCCGCGCTCCCGCTACCGCCTCCGCCTCTGCCTTGCATCCGCCTCCGCCTCCGCCTCCGCCTCCGCTTCCGCTTCCGCCGCCGCTCCCGCCGCCGCGCCCGCAATCCGCTTCCGCTTCCGCGGCGCCGTCGCTTCCTCCCCCGCCCGCGTGTCCCGCGACGCTCCGCGGATCACGCTCGAAAGCCGCTTCCGCAGCGCGTCGTGTTTTCTCGATCGGCGCCGCACGATCCAGGGAAAGATCAGGCGCGGCAAAAGGAACGCGAACGAAAGGCAAGCGACCGCGGCCACGACGGCGGACAGGCCGCTCTTCGTGGCGGCCGCGATCGTCGCCGCGGCGGGCAGGCCCACGCCGAGCCCCGCGCCGAGCCCGATGCCCAGGTACAACCCCAGGGCGAGGTTCGTGTATCGCTCCTCGACCCGGACGAGCGTCTTCCCATTCCGCGAGCGCACCGTGACCGAGAGTTGCCGCGGCTGCGATTGCGGATGCACCGTGGGCGTCCAGGTCAGGGTTTTTCCCACGATCTGCACCTGCCCCGCGTCGCCCATCACGCTGCGAATCACGTCGACGAGATCCTCGTGCGTCTCCGACGAGATGTCGCCGTCGATTTCCTCCTCGGCGACCGTCCGCGTCGGCGCGCCGAGCCACCCGCCCTGGGCCTTCGTTTCCTCGGGCGGCGCATGCTCGGCCGCGGCGCTCCGGATGGCCGTGCGCGGAATGCCGAGCTCGCCCGCGTGGCGCACGAGATCGGCCTCGGTCATCGAGGTCTCGATCGCTTGCGTCTCGGCGTCCTGCTCGGCGAGATCCAGGGCCCGGCGCAGGATGCGGCGGACCTCGGCCGGGGAGAGTTGCCTTTTGCGAAAAGGATCAGCCATGGCCACAGGAGGATACACGGTCTCCCCGGACGGTCCACGGGGGAGGGCCGGCGCATGCTCTCGTGTGGGACTTTGGTCCCATGGTCCTCAGCGGCCAGAAGCTCTCGAAGGGGGGACACACCATCGTCGTGGAGCCTTCCGAGGCTTGGCGCGGCGATGCAGACGGCCCGGTTGCACGCCGACTCGCTCGAAACGTGCGCCGCTCATGCCCAGGTCCCAAGATATTTCGTGCCGTTGGGGGCAGTTGAATCGAGCTTGTAGACGTGCTTGCCCGCCAGGCCGGCTTGATCGTTGTAATAGGTGTAGACAAAAACAGGCAGCGGAGCAATGGCGACATTCTCGGCCTTCCATGTGTTGAGCCGCGGGCCGCAGTAATGGCAGGGCCGGGCCTTGACATGAATCTCGATACGCTTTTCAGGATAGGCTACGTCGCTCGCTCGTTCCGTGACGGCATTCACGAGAGCGTCCGTGTGCCCATCAATCCATTGCATCTCGGCGTCCTCGGCGCCCACCCCATCACGACCGTTGTTCGTCAGCTCGCCGGGGCGCGTGCTGTTGGTCTTCCATGTGAGGCTGAAGTCGACGGCCATCGCCGCGAAATCCCTGGCTGCGCTGTAGCTGCGATCGCGCGGGGCCGGGGCAGGGCTCGCAAGCTCCAGCGCGGCAACCTTCAGGCTGACCGCGTTCTTCAGCGCCGTTCTCAACTCGGTCCGCAAGGGGCCACGCTGGGCTTCCTGGTTGAGCGGCGTGGCGTTGACGAAGCGGATCCTTGCGAGCAGGGCAGGCTGGAGCGCGGCCGACAGGACGTCGCGGACAAACGTTCCCTTCTGGTTTGTCGCCCAGGCGGTATCCACCTCCGCCCGATGCATGACCCGGCCCCTGTAGAAGCTGTCCAGCTCGGTGATGAGAGCGTCGCGCAATCTTCGATCAGCGCCATAGTCGTTGGCCGCCACGATGTTCTTGATGGCGTTCTTGAACGGATCGCTGGCGTTGATCCAGTCCTCGAGCGTGAGTCTCCAATCGGTCATGACAGTCCCTCCACGAACAGCTTGAAGCAGTTCATCCTAGCTGGAGCTGGATTCCAGAGTGGGGTATTTTTTCCCACGGTCTGAAGACGACCCGTCATCGCTGTTCCCCGAACGAGCAGTTCATCGTTGAATTTTCTTGACCATCGGACACACGTGTGCATCGGCGCTGCCAATACGATCGCAAATGGGTTCACCGAAGCCTCTGCGCCAGGTCCGTCACACCCGACGCTTCTTCGAAAACGGCAGCACGTGTTGCCCCAGGGCACCCGTTTGCGCTTCGGCGGCCCCCGCGCCGACAATCCTGCACGCGCCAAACCTTCGGTTCTTGCGTCCGGCATCAGCGCTACCTGGCGCCATTTCATGTCATGCGCTGCCGACCCGTCGCTTTTTGCGTCCGCCCAAGGGCGCGGCAAGCGTCACCTGCGTCCGCGCGCATCGTCGAGGGGGGCGGATGACGGCTCGCCTGCCCCCGCGCAGCTCGTGACGACGCAAGGAACGGCGTGATCTTCCGCTCTGCATCGCGTGACCAGGGGAGGATCACGCTTCGCCTCGGCGAGCGCGGGAGGTGCGCGGGGGAGGATCGGGGCGTCCTTCGCGCGTGATTCCCGTGGAGGGGGCAAGGAACGGGTCGCCTGCGCCTTTCATTCGAAAAGCGGGGGTGGATGACGCCTTGGGTGCCCGCGGGGGGCTCCTGTCGCCGCGGGGGCGCGGCGACACGCATGGTTGGAACGGCGTGACGACGGCGGGGTTGCAGAGGGCGCCGTCGCCGTCGCCCGCGCAGTTGTCCGCGTCCTTGTCGCAGCCCCAGTCACCCGGCCAGGTTCACAGGCAGGTGCCCTGGTCGCAAGCGCCGACGCCTCCCGAGCAGCATTCATCGTCATACCAGCAGGAACCACCGGTAAGCTGGCAGCATCCCCCCGAGTGGCACTCGCCTTCACAACAGTCCTCGTCCACGCCACATGCGTACCCGCTCAGCCTGCACTCCGCGCAGACATCGTCCCAGCACACCTCGCTGTCACAGGTCTCGCTGAACTGATTGGACGGAGCGCACGGAGCACCGAGCGGGAGGCCACACGTGCCCACGGTGGCCGGAGCGTTGATGGTACAGACGGCAGGGGAACAGCAATCCGAATCCTTGGTACACCCCCAATCCGAAGGCCACAGGCACTGGCAGATGCCCTGGTCGCAACCATAGCTGAGGCTGGGTCCGATGCAGCAGTCCGTGTCATACTCGCAGGCACCACCGGGAGGCTGGCAGCATCCCCCCGAGCGGCAATCGCCTTCACAACAGTCCTCTTCCCCGCTACATGCGTACCCGCTCAGCCTGCACTCCGCGCAGACATCGTCCCAGCACACCTCGCTGTCACAGGTCTCGCTGAACTGATTGGACGGAGCGCACGGAGCACCGAGCGGGAGGCCACACGTGCCAATGGTGGCCGGAGCGTTGATGGTACAGACGGCAGGGGAACAACAATCCGCATCCTTGGTACACCCCCAATCCGAAGGCCACAGGCATTCGCAGGTGTTCCCCCAGCACTGGTTCGTGCAGCAGTCCGCGTCGATGCTGCACGAAGTCCCCACGTCGGTGCAAAGAAGCTGCTCGGCACTGGCCACATTCTCATTGGCCCGCTCGTCGAACACCGGCGCACGGTCGCAAGCGCTGATGATGGCAGCGCAAGACGCGAAGAGCGCAACAATTTTCAAAACAACGTTGCCTTTGGTCACAAATTCCTCCGTGCGTACTCGATCAAAAAACGCCAACCCCGCAAATACACACGCAAAACTCATTGGTCAAGATCTATCATTGGCAGGATTACAACACAAAATTGCACCCACACCACATGAGCGCTGCGCGGCGCTTCGGGCGCGCCCCCGGCTTCGTCGCAGGAGCAGGAGCCCTGGAACGCCGCCCCCGCCTCCGCTCCCGCGACGCCAAGCCACGCGGCGCCGCCTCGGTGGACACGGACACTCCTGCCAGAACTTTGCCCTCCCCCTTCATCCACGTTAGGAGCCGCCTCGCCCGGACGAAACCACCGAGGAGAGGATCGATGAAGACGAAAGGCAAGAAGGCAGCAGCGAAGAAGAGCGACGCAGGCAAGAAGAGCGCGAAGGCCGCCGTGGCCACCGCCGCCGCCGTCGCCGAGACGATCGCGCCGCCGCCGCCCGTCGCCGCCGCGCCCGCGCACGAAGCGCCGGCCGTGATCGACGAGGATTTGAAAGCGCCCGCCGCCTCCGAGCGCAGGCCCATCTCGATCGAGGAGCGCCGCCGGCTGATCGCGCTCACCGCCTATCGCCGCGCCGAGACGCACGGGCTTGGCACGACCGACCCCGTGGAGGATTGGCTCGTCGCCGAGCGTGAAATCGACGCCATGCTCGTCGGCGGGGTCCACATCTGAGCGAGGAGGCTCTGCCTCCCCCGGCGCCACCCGCCGCGGCCGTTCCGGGCCGGCTGCGCGAGGTGGCGCTCTTGTTTTTGCGCCTCGGATGCACCTCGTTCGGCGGCCCCGCCGCGCACGTCGCGCTCATGGAAGCCGAGGTCGTCGTCCGCCGGAAATGGGTGACGCGCGAGGAGTTTCTGGATCTCTTCGCGGCGACGAACCTGATTCCCGGGCCGAACTCGACCGAAATGGCGATCCACCTCGGGTATCGCCGCGCCGGCACGCCGGGGCTCGTCGCCGCAGGGGTCTGCTTCATCCTGCCCGCGGCGCTGATCACCGCCGGATTCGCGATCGCCTACCAGCGCCTGCGCACGCTGCCCGCCCTCGAAGGGCTGCTCTACGGCCTGAAGCCCGCGATGCTCTCGATCGTGCTCGCGGCCATGGCAAGGCTCGTCCTGCCTCGCAAGAAGGATGTTTGGTTCCTTTCGCTCGGCCTCGCAGCGGCCGCGGCGAGCGTGCTCGGCGTGAATGAAATCGGCGTGCTCTTCGGAGGCGCGGCCCTCGGCGCGATGGGCGCGGGCTGGAAGAAGCCGCCGGAGAAGCCGCCCTCCGATACGAATACGAAAAACACGGGCTCGCCGGCCGCTGCGCTCCTGGGTCCGGTCGCCGCGTCCGTCGCGACCACAGGGGGAAAACTCCTCCCGCTCGGGCTGTTTTTCCTCAAAGTCGGCAGCGTCCTCTACGGCAGCGGATACGTGCTGATCGCGCTGCTCCGCGCCGGGCTCGTGACCGAGCGGGGCTGGCTCACCGAGGCGGAGCTGCTCGACGCCGTCGCGATCGGCCAATTCACGCCGGGCCCCGTGCTCTCCACCGCGACCTTCATTGGATACCTGATCGAAGGCCCCGCCGGCGCGGCCGTCGCCACGCTCGCCATCTTCCTCCCGAGCTTCGTCTTCGTCCGCGCGAGCGCGCCGCTCCTGCCGAAGATGCGCGCCGCGCCCCGCCTCGCAGGCCTGCTCGACGGCGCCGCCGCCGCCTCGCTCGGCCTGCTCGCCGCCGCCACGATCGCCCTCGGCCGCGGCGCGCTCGTCGACGTCCCCGCGTGGCTGATCCTCGCCGCCGCCCTGCCCGTCGCGATGCAGCCGAAGATCAATGCGACGTGGATCGTGGTGGGCGGCGCGCTCGCCGGCCTCGCCGTCCGCGGCGCGCTCGGACATTTGCCGTAAATGCGGAATCCGGTTCGCTGCGGCCCCGGGGAAACCTGACGCTCGGGGCGACGCCCCAAACCCCGGAAAAACCGGCTGCACGTTTCGACGCACTGCGCTACCGTCCGGCCGCCATGATCGTCATGAAGTTCGGCGGCAGCTCCGTCGCCAACCGCAAGCAGATCGAGAAGGTGCTCGCGATCGTCCGCGGGCGCGCGGGGCGGACGCCGCTCGTCGTGAGCTCGGCCCACAAGGGCATGACCGACGCGCTGCTCTCGGGCGCGCGCGAGGCCGCCCGCGGCGTCTACGCCCCCGAGCGCGTGATCGAGCGCCAAGCCGCGATCGCCCGCGATCTCGGCTGCGACGACGCCCTGCTCGCGCCCTTCTACGAGGAGATCTCGGCCCTCTACCGGGGCCTCTCGCTCGTTCGGGAGCTCAGCTTGCGCAGCCTCGACTACGCCGCGAGCTTCGGCGAGCGTATGGCCGTGCGGGTCATCGCCGATTTCTTCACGCGCGAAGGCCTGCCCGCCCAGGCCTTCGACGTCTGGGATCTCGGCTTCCTCACGGACGGCGCGTTCGGCTCGGCGCGCCCCCTACCCGGCTACGAGGCCGCGATGCAACGCGCGGTGCGCGAGCGCGTGCCGGCCGGCGTCGTGCCCGTCGTGACGGGTTTCGTCGGAAAGACCGAGGCCGGTGACATCACGACCGTCGGCAGGAACGGCAGTGATCTCACGGCGACGCTCGTCGGCGCCGCGATCGCCGCCGAGGAGGTCGAGATCTGGTCCGACACCGACGGCGTGATGACCGCGGATCCGAGCGTCGTGAAGAAGGCCCGCTCGATCTCCGAGATGCGCTTCGACGAGGCCGCGGAGCTCGCCTACTTCGGCAGCCGCGTGCTGCACCCCTCGACGCTCGTGCCGGCGATGCAAAAGAACATCCCGGTCCGCGTGCTCAACACGAACCGGCCCGAGCACCCCGGCACGGTCATCCGCGAGGCCGCGCCCCCGAGCGAGCTTTCGGCGACGAGCATCGCCTACAAGGAAGGGCAACTCGCCGTGACGATCCGCTCGACGCGGATGTTCGGCGCTGCGGGTTTCCTCGGCGAGGCGTTCCAGGCGCTCGGGCGGCACGAGGTCGTGGTCGATATGATCGCGACCTCGGAGGTGAGCGTGTCGTTCACGACGGACCGCCGCGAGCCTTTGGATCGCGCCCTGCCGGACCTGGAGCGGCTCGGCGAGGTGCGGGTCGAGGCGGGAAAGACGCTGATGGTGGTCGTGGGCCGGAGGCTCGCGGCGCAGGCGGGCCTCGGCGCGGCGATCTTGCAGGCCGTCGCGGACGCAGGCGTGAACGTGGAAATGGTGAGTTACGGCATGAAGAGCATCAGCCTGACGATGCTCGTGGCCGACAAGGACGTAGGCGCCGCGTCGGCGGTGCTGCACGAGAGGCTCTTCGAGCGCGCTTGACGCCGGCCGGCGCGTGGTCGATGGCAGAAGGCGATGAAAAAGATCGCCCTGTTCTGGCCCGGCGACGCGCGGGCCAAGCCGAACGAGGTCGCCGTCCCCAGCATCACGGCCGCGACGATCCAGCTCGAACGAGCGCTGCAAAAGCTCGGTCACGCGCCCTATCGCATCGAGGGGTTCCTCTCGAAGCCCCACGAGTCGATCGAGAAGCTCGGGCCTGTCGACGACCCGATGATCGGCGTGTGTGTGCACTGGTTTTACGGGCCACACACGACGGACGGCGTGGTCGGCAAGGAAAACCCCTTGCTCCTGGCGTCGAATTTCTCGGGCCGCTGGCCCGGCCTCGTGGGCCTGCTGAACACGGGCGCCTGCCTGGAGAGCCTGGATCGGCCGTTCTCGCGGATCTGGACGGACGCCGAGGACTGGACCACGGACAAGGCCTTCATGGAGCGGCTCGACACGTGGTGCCAGACGGGCCGGCTCGCCTGGCCCGAGGACGCGATCCGCGAGCCCGGCCCGATCGCCCCGGCGGCGGCGGCGATCGCCCGCAAGGTGGCCGAGGAGATCCACAAGCGGCGCGTGCTCCTGCTCATGCTCGGCGACACCTCGATGGGCATGATCAACGGGTATTTCGGCCCGCGGCTCCTGAACAAGCACGGGTTCACGGAGCACAAGATCGATCAGGCGTGGATCCTCGATCGAGGCCGGGGCATCGCCGAGAAGCGAATCGACGACGCGCTCCGGTTCGTGAAGGATCGGGGCCTCTCGTTCCACTGGGGCGAAAACGGCGCGGCCGATTTCGACGAGCGCGCGACGCGCGAGCAGCTCCGCGATTACCTCGTGGTGCTCGACCTGGTGAACGAATACAAGGCCGATTGCCTGGGCTGGCAATACCAGCTCGGGCTGATCCCGCTGCGCCCGCCCTCGGACCTCGCCGAGGGCCTGTTCAATTCGGCGTGTCGCCCCGAATCCAACGGCACGACGATCGCCTGCGCGACCGAAGCCGACCAGGGCAACGCGATCCCGATGGAGCTGATGAAGCGGCTCCTGCGGGAAAAAGGGCTGCACGAGGCCGTGATGTTCCACGACGTGCGCTGGGGCGGCGAGCACGAGGGCCGGTTCTTGTGGGTGCTCTTGAATTCGGGTTCATGCGGCGCCTACGCGTTCAACCACGACAAGGACACGCTGCGCGGCGCGCACAGCTACCGGCAGCCGGCGATGTATTTCCCGACGCCGGGCGGCTCGTTCGCGGGCGAGAGCTTGCCCGGGGCGATGACCTGGGCGCGGACGTACATCAAGGAAGGCGCGCTCTGGATGGATATCGGCAAGGGCGAGGTCGTCAAACTCCCGCCCGCGGTGCGCGACGCCTGGTGGGAGGGCACGACGCGCGAATGGCCGTTCATGGCCGCGGACATGGGGATCGGACGCGACACGCTCATGGCGCATTACCTCTCGAATCACGTGGCCGTGGCCTACGGGGACGTGTTCGACGAGATGGTCGCGCTGTCACGCGAGCTCGGCTTCAAGGTCCGCATCCTCGCCGACCGGGCGGGCTGAGGCGCGTCCGCGCCGGGACGTCATGACAAACGTTCGGCCCGGTCGGTCCTGTGACCAGGGATATCGACCGGGCGTGGGCGAGCAGGACGAGAGGGCAGACCACGTTGCGAACGTGCTGCCATCTCGTTAGCCTTGTCAGGACGAGTGTGCCCTGGTTCCGCCGTTCCGAGCGAGGGTCGATGCAAACAGCCGACGAATGCCGCGAAGCGCGGCTCGAGGCCCCCCGGAGTGGTCGTGTAGGTCCGGGAAAGGCGCTCCACGCCTACGGCCTCTCCATGGCCGTGATGCTCGTGATCGTCCTCGTCCGGTTCTCCCTGGAGCCGTGGCTGGATGGCAATGCGCCCCTGCTCGCCCTGCTGCTGCCCGTGGCCATCGCCGCTGTGTATGGAGGGGTCCTCGCGGGCCTCGTCGCCACGGGCCTCTCCGCCTTGCTCGGCGCAGCGCTCTTCCTGTGCCCGGTCGGCAGCCTGACCATCACCTCGTTCGCGGATCAAGTGCGCCTCGGCTTCTTCGTGGCCGTGGGTATGGCCATCACCATGCTGAACGAGCGCGCGAGGCGCGCGCGTGAAGCCGTCCTGGCGCGAAAGCTCGAAGCCCGCATTTGCGCCGAGGCCGAGGTTCGTCACCGCAATGCCGAGCTCGAACGGCGGATCGCCGAACGCGCCGCCGCGCTGGAGGCGAGCGAGCGCGAGGTCATGGTGTCGCTCGAAGCCGCGCGGCGAGCCGAGGAGGCGCTGCGGGAGAGCGAGGCCGTGGCGCGCCGGCAGCTCGCCGAGCTCGAAGCGACGTACGCGGCCGCGCCGATCGGGCTTTGCGTGATCGATCGAAATTTCCGCTGGGTGCGAATCAACCAGCGGCTCGCCGAGATCAACGGCTTTTTGCCGGCCGCGCACATCGGCCGCTCGGTGCGCGAGATCCTGCCAGGGCTCGCCGACAAGGCCGAGCCCATGTTCCAGAGGATCTTCGACACGGGCGAGCCACTCCGGAACGTGGAGCTCGTCGGCGAGACGCCCGCGCAGCCCGGCAAGACGCGGGTATGGCTGGAGAGCTTCTTCCCGCTTCACGACGCGTCCGGCGTGATCGTCGGCGTGAACGTGGTCTGCGAGGAGGTGACCGAGCGCAGGGAGGCCGCCGCGGCGCTCGCCGAGAGCACGGATCGGCTCCGCATGGCCCTCGACGGGGCGCAGGCCGGGTGGTGGGAGTACGACGTCGCGAGCGACCTCTACACGTGGTCCGAGGTGCAGTACGAGATGTTCGGCTTCGACCCGAAGAACCGGACGGTGCACCTCGCCGACTGGGTTCGAGGGGTGCATCCGGACGATCTCGCGCGCGCGAACGCCTACATGGATCAACGCATGGCGCAGCGGATCCCGGATTTCTCGCACGAGTTCCGCTTCGCGCACCCGAAGCGAGGCGAGCGGTGGATCCACACGCTCGGCCGCATCACCTACGACGAAGCAGGCAAGGCCCTGCGCATCGTGGGGATCTGCCGCGACGTGACGAAGGAGAAACAAGTCGAGATCGAGCGCGCCTTCCTGCTCGAGAGCGAGCGCACCGCGCGGGCGGAGGCCGAGCGGGCGAGCCGGATGAAGGACGAGTTCCTCGCGACGTTGTCCCACGAGCTGCGCACGCCGCTGAACGCGATCCTCGGCTGGGCGCAGCTCGTGCAACGGCCCGGGATCCGGCCGGAGCAGCTCGCCAAGGGGCTCGCGGTGATCGAGCGGAACACGCACCTGCAAGCGCAGCTCATCAACGATCTGCTCGACGTGAGCCGCATCGTCGCAGGCAAGATCCACGTGGAGCTGGAGCCGACGCAGCTCGCGCCGGTGGTGGAGGCCGCGATCGAGGCCTGTCGCGCCTCCGCAGAGGCCAAAGGCGTGACGCTGCGCGGGCCGCGGAATCCCACGCGTGTCGCGGTGCGCGGGGACCCGGCGCGTTTGCAGCAGGTCGTCTGGAACCTGGTCTCGAACGCGATCAAGTTCACGCCCAAGGGCGGGCAGGTCGAGGTGATGCTGGCCCAAGCGGGCAAGGGCGCCGTGATCACCGTGCGCGACACGGGAGAAGGCATCACGCCCGAGTTCCTTCCCTTTCTGTTCGAACGATTCCGCCAAGCCGACTCGTCGATGGCGCGGCGGCACGGCGGCCTCGGCCTCGGGCTCTCGATCGTGAAGCGGCTCGTGGAGTTGCACGGGGGCGTGGTGCGCGCCGAGAGCGAAGGCCAAGGGAGAGGCGCGACCTTCACCGTCGAGCTGCCCTGCGAAGTCGGCGAGCGTCTCCGCATGCCCTCCCGGCTGCCCCCGAGCGTGCCCGCGAACGATCCGCGGCTCCTGCACGGCGTGGCCATCCTCGTGGTCGACGACGAGGCCGATTCACGCGAGCTCGTCAAACGCGTGCTGGAAGAACACGAAGCCGTCGTCTGCACGGCAGCCTCGGCCGCCGAGGCGCTCGACGTCTCCGCGTCACGGGCCATCGACCTCATCGTGAGCGACATCGGGATGCCAGACATGGACGGCTATGCGCTCCTCCGCGAGCTCCAGGCGCGGCACAACGGCCACGGAAAGGCCATCATCGCCGTGGCCGTGACCGCCTTCGCGCGGCCCGAAGACCGAGAACGCGCGCTCGCCGCAGGCTACCGGGCGCACCTCGCGAAGCCCTTCGAGCCCTCGGAGCTGATCTCGCTGCTCGCGGGGTTGCGGGAGGCGAGTTAGCACGACGCTACCTCCCTGTCGGTCGTGTCCGCGTCCTGACCCGACGCGTGTACGTGCCCCGATGATGCATCTGCGCGGCTACGCCGTGGACGTGATGCGCAGCTCCCCCATTTCATAACTTCAGAATCACACGCCGCCGCACCGCGTGACGAGCACCACTTCGCCCACCCGACGAGAGGCGACCCACCACACACCGGATCGATATCTCGCATCGGAGGCATGTTCGTCTCCTTTTTGCGCATGCAACGATCGAACGAAAATTTCACTTGCAACTCTGTTGCGTCTTGCATAGGTTACCGCGCCGTGGATGTCGGTCCCCGAGGCTGTAGCGGTGCCTCGGGCTTTGCGACGTCCGCGTGGGAGGAGCCCGTGCGCGCGCCGCGCGACGGGCCCATTCCAACACCAGGAGAGGTTATGAAGAACGTATATCTGTGGGCGAGTTCCATCGTCATTTGCTGCCTCGTCGGTTGCGCAGGAGAGCCCGTGCAAGAGGGCAGCGCGGGGGAAGCCGTGCAGCGCCTCGCGACCGCCGAGGATATCGAGCATGCATGCAGCCATGCGCAGTCGCCGACGGGCGGCGCATATACGAACGTCTCCGCCGTCACCTCCGGCACGGCGCCGTTCCTCGTCGAGCACGGGGCCTACAACGTCACGCTGCCCGGCTCGGGATCGAGTTATGCCGGCAAAGTCGCCTTCGAGGCCGACGAGGACGCCGAGCACGCTTTTTATACCGATCCCAGCGTGACGATCACGGTCAAGCTCGGCACGACGGTCCTCACGCCGGTCTGGTCCACGACCTTGACAGCGGAAGAATGCGCCGGCTCGAGCAATACGAGCCTGCCTGATTACGGCACGGACGCGGCGCTGTCGTACGTGAAGACGTACGACCTCGAGTCGGGCGAGACCTACTCGGTCGAGTTCACGAACACCTCCGCGACGCTGCTCGTCATCCCGGAGAACCTCGAAGAATAGCGCTCGCACGGGGCCGCCGCGCTGGGAGATGTGCGCGGCGGCTTCGTTCTCGCATTTCGAAAGGACCGTTTCTCGCGGAGGTCGTAGGATGCGCCGATCAGAATGGGTCGCGCTGGCGTGCATTTCGCTGGGCTCGCTCGGGCCCTGGGGCTGTACGGACGGAGCCGGAAATGAGCCCGTGGATCCGACGCCGGTCGACGCCGGCGTCGACGCAGCGGGAGGAAGGGGCGGCGGGTCGATCGGGACGGGAGGGCAAGGAGCGCAAGGCGGCGGAGGCCAAGGCGGCGAGGGAGGCGGCGCAGCGCCGGAGCTCGTCCCCGCGAAAATGGCAGCGGGCGACGCGCATGGCTGCGCGATCGGACCGCAGGGGACGCTCCGGTGCTGGGGCTCAAACGAATTCGGCCAGCTCGGCCAGGGGAATACGAGCCACCTCGGCGACGAGCCCGGCGAGTTGCCGCCCGCCGACGTGCCGCTCGGCGAGCCTGCGCTCGAAGCGGCGCTCGGCGGCGCGCACACGTGCGTGAGGCTCGAGGGCGGCTCCGTGCGCTGCTTCGGATACAACGAATACGGGCAGCTCGGCCAGGGGAATACGAGCCACCTCGGCGACGAGCCCGGTGAATTGCCGCCCCCGGCGGTCGATGTGGGCGGAACGGTCGTGCAGCTCGTCGCGGGCGGGCGGCATACCTGCGCGCTGCTCTCGACCGGCGGCGTGCGCTGCTGGGGTGACAACGACTATGGCCAGCTCGGGCAAGGCCATACGAGCCCGATCGGCGACGCGCCGGGCGAGATGCCGTCGCCCGAGGTGCCGCTCGGCGGAGCGGCCACGTATCTCTTCGCGGGCTACGACCATACCTGTGCCCGCATGGAGACGGGCGCGCTGCGCTGCTGGGGCAAAAACGAGTCCGGGCAGCTCGGGCTCGGCTCGACGAACAACGTCGGCGACGAGCCGGGCGAAATGCCGCCGCCCGACGTGCTCCTGGGAGGGAGGGTCGCCATGGGCGGCGCCGGCGACGAGCACACCTGCGCGCTCTTGACGTCGGGGGCCGTGCGCTGCTGGGGGACGAACAAGCGATTTCAGCTCGGCCATCCGGTCGTCGATGGAATCGGAGACGCCCCGGGGGAGATGCCGCCGCCCGACGTGCCGATCGGCGAGGGCACGCCGACACGGATCGGGTCGGGCCATCGATTCAATTGCGTTCGAATGGCGGAGGGCTCCCTGCGCTGCTGGGGCCACAACAGCGCCGGCCAATGCGGAGGCGGCGCGACGACGTACGTGGGCGACATGCCAGGCGAGTTGCCGCCCCCCGACGTCGCCGTGGGCGGAGGGTCGCCCGTGAGCGAGGTGGCGGCGGGGTATTCACACGTCTGTGTCAGGCTCGAGTCCTCCGCGATACGGTGCTGGGGCAAGGGGCAGAACGGCGCGCTCGGCTCCGGCTCGACCGACGACGTCGGCGACGACGAATCTCCGGCATCGATGGCCGACGTCACCCTATTTTGAGGAGCGGCCATGCGCGGACGAACCCGTACGAAAACCTTTTGGCTCGGGCTCGCCCTTCTCGCGAGCCTGCTCGTCGCCGGCTGCAGCGACGGCGCGGAGCCGATGGGCGACGCTGGTGTTCCCGACGCCGCCGTGGAGGAGCCACGGCCCTTCGTGAAGACCGCGGATCCGCCGCACGGCGCCCTGGCGGTCTACCCCTTCGAGCTCTACCGTGACGGCGTTGTGACGCTGCGGCGCAAGATCGTCCGCGTGACGTTCAGCGCGCCCATGGACACGAGCGTCGCAGCCGTCTCGATCGCCGATTCGAGCGGCGCTCCGCGGACGGTTCCAGCGCAATGGTCCGAGGACGCGCGTGAGCTCGTTCTCGCGGTCGGTCCACCGGATCCTTCGGACGGAGGCTCGCTGCCCTTCGATTACGAGTCGACGTACGCGGTGGACCTCGGCGCGCTGCGCAGCGCCTCGGGCATGCGGATCGACGACGCGCACGAGGGGCTCGATGCGGGCCGGCTCGTGTTTTCGACGGCAGCCATGGACGCGCTCCTCGAGCACGCTTGCGGGCACACGTTCGAGGATCCCCATGCGCACGTCGTCGCCACCGAGACGCCCGCGTCCGCGCCCGCGGTGGGGACGACGCATGCGCGGTACGTGGTTCACCTGCCGTCGTCGGGGATGGATGGAGCCTACACGGGGCACGCGTCGCAGAAGGTCCCTCTCGCGGGCAATACCATCGACGCGTACACGTATACGTTCTTTCTGAACGCCGACATTGGGCTCGAGATCGTCGACGTCGGCTCGGCCGAGGACGTCGCGGTGAGCGAGCGCGAGGCGCCGCCCGTATGCGCGCTCATCCGAAACGCGCGGACGGCCGTGCTCGCCGAGGACCACGAATACTCGCTGCGCTTCTCCGCCGAGGGCGAGCCGACCTTCGAGGTCATCTTCGAGCGCGAGATCGTGGTGCCATGACGCGCTCGCTCACGAAAGGAACGGTTGAAATGGCGACGATCACGCGACGCTCGTCACGGCGCCGCGGCGCGTACCTCTTCGCGGGGCTGTGGGCGCTGCTCCATCCGCATACCGCCTCGGCCGACCTGCCTCCGGATTGCAAAGAGCTCGGCCCCGCGCTCGTGGGGCATTCGTGCTTCCACGCCGAGCACGGCCCCTACGAGGCCGTCGAGGCCGCGGCGGGGCTCGCCGAAATCGCCTCGGCGCCGGACGTGGACGACGTGCACACCCTCTACGAGATCACGCTGCCCACGCCGCTCGAGGCGAATACCGTGACATACCGCGTGGCCGACGAGAGCCGCGCCGGCACGTGGGCGTTTTTCTCGGACCCCGACGTCACGCTGCGCGTCTTCGATCCGGCGGGGAGCGAGCTCGTGCCGCTTCTGCTCCACGACATCACACCCTGTGGGCCGCTCGAGCGCACGGCGGTGTACGAGCTCGATTTCGTCCGCTATCGGGTGGTGCTCGGCCCGTCCTCCCAGGCCAAAGCCCTGCTCGTCATCGAGAACGTGGAGGATTTCGTCACATTCAACGGGCGCGACGTCGACGGCGACGGCTTTGGCGACCCGAGCGATGCGGTGGTGACGATGTGCGCCCCGCCCGGAGGATACGCGCCGAACGACGGCGATTGCGACGACACGAATCCCTCGATTCACCCCGGCGCGACCGAGCTCTGCGAAGGGGCCGATACGAACTGCAACGGCGTCCCCGACGACGTCGGCCTCCCTTGCGACGCGGGTGATGGCGCTTGCAAGGCGAGCGGAACGTACGCCTGCGCGGAAGACGGCGCGCCGGTCGTATGCTCGGCCGTGCCGAAAGAGCCCTCCACCGAGTCGTGCGACGGCGTCGACGAGGATTGCGACGGCGTGTCGGACGGAGACGAAGAGGAGATCTGCAAGGGCGACGCTGGCGGGGCGCGATGCGTCTCGGTGCTGGGCTCGTACCATTGCGGCTGCGCGACCGATGCCGATTGCGCGGAGGGCTCCCCTTGCGACGCTGCACAGGCGCGCTGCGCGGCGAAGGCTGCCCCCGACGGAGACCAAGAGGTCGAATCCGGCTGCGGTTGTCGCGTGGGCGCGCAGGGCCGCGAGGGAGCTCGCTTCGCTCTGGCCGCGCTGGCGCTCTCGATGGCGCGGCGCCGTCGCCGCGCATCGGCCGTGCCCTCGGGGCTCGCGCTCGTCGCGGCGCTCTTCCTGCTCGCCGGATGCGGCAGCCACGTGGTGGTCGAGCAGGGCGAGGAGGCTTGTCTTCCTCACCTGGGCGAGCCCCTCGTGGCCCATGCGTGCAGCCACGTCGAGCACGGCGAGCCGAAGAACGTCGTGGCGGCGAAAGACAACGCGACGGCGCCGCCGAGCGTCGACGAGGTCCACGAGGCGTTTCGCGTGGCGCTGCCGTCGCAGGGGGGCGAGAGATCGGGCGTCGTCGGCTATCTGGCGACGCGCGACGGCGAGCACGCCATCTTCGTGCATCCCGCGGTCCCCGTGCGCGTCGAGCGAGCCTCGAGCGGCGAGACCTTGCCGATCGTCGAGACGGCGCCGCCGACCTCGTGCGCAGGTCTCTCCGAGGCCCCGGTGGTCGATCTCCAGAAGGACGAGCAGCACCGCGTGTATTTCGGTCCCACAGACGCGGCGGAAGTCGAGCTCTTCATCGAGCACCTCGGCACATTCGCGGAAGAGGCGTGGGCCGTCCGCTGCCCTCGCTCCGCCGAGCCATGAGCATCCAGGAGGAGCCGCCGGGGTTTCACCCCGGACCCGACCAGGGGTTGTCCACCCCTGGACCCGGACCAGCGCCAGCGCTGGACCTTGGGTGGAAGAACTGCGCGATGCGCAGTTCTTCCAACAGCCAGGGGGGATAGAACCGTCAGCGTCAGCGGCGCGTTTCGCTCGCGCGACGTGCGCGATCGAGTGCGACCGCGGTCACGACGATGCCGCCCGTGACGATGTCCTGCACCCAGTTGTCGATCCCGAGGTAGGTCGATCCCGTGCGGATCACGGTCATGAGGAGCGCGCCGAAGAGCGCGCCCGCGACCGAGCCTTCGCCGCCTGCGAGGGAGCCGCCGCCGATCACCACGGCTGCGATCACCTCGAGCTCGAGGCCTACCGAGTCGGTCGGGTCGCCGACGGTGAGCGTCGAGAATTCCATCACGCCCGCGAGCCCGGCGAAGAGCCCTGCGAGCCCATAGACGAGCCATTTCACGCGCTCGACGCGCACGCCGCAGAGCCGCGCCGTGGCCTCGTTCGACCCGATGGCGACGATGTGCCGCCCGCCTTTCGTGTAGACGAGCATGGCCGCCACGAGCCCCGACGTGGCCAGCATGATCCACACGCCCGGCGGGAACAGGGCCCAGCCATACCCAGGCGGGAGCGGCGCGACGAGGGCGTCGAGGCCCGAGGATGGCGCGTCGATCTTCTGCTCGTCCGCGAGACCTTTCGCGAGGCCTCGGAGCGCCCGCATCGTGCCGAGCGTGACGATAAAAGGCGTGATCCGCAGCGTCGTGACGAGCGCGCCGTTCACGAGACCGGAGAGGAGGCCACTCGCCATGGCGGCTGCGGCGGCGAGGATCGCGGGCGCGCCCGCGCGCATGCAGAGCGCGCAGACGACCGTGGAGAGCGCGACGTTCGAGCCGACGGAGAGATCGATCCCGCCGAGCAGCATCACGAGCGTCATGCCGCTCGCCGCGATGCCCACGACCACGGTCTGGCCGGCCATCGTCGTGAGGTTCTCCGCCCGGGTGAACGAGCCGGGCGCGACGATCGCGAAGATCACGTACACGACGACGACGGCCACGAGCGGGCCGAGAAACGGGTACTTACGCAAGTACTTCATGAGGCCCCTGCCTGCTCCAGCATCACCGCGCGGACGTCGAGCTCGCCCACCGGCCGCGCCGGGCCAAGCTCGCCCTTGTGCATGACCGCGATGCGGTCCGCGATCCCCACGAGCTCCTCGGCCGCGCTCGACACCACGAGGACAGCCTTGTTCGATTCACACGCGAGCCGGTCGATGAGCGCATAGATCGCGGCGCGGGCGCCCACGTCCACGCCACGTGTGGGCTCGTCGAGCAGGAGCACGTCGACGTCGTGGTAGAGCAGCCGCGCGAGCGCGACCTTCTGCTGGTTGCCGCCCGAGAGCGAGCCGACGGGCGCATCGGGCCCCGCGCAGACGACGCCGAGCTTCTCGATGAACCGCGCGGCCGCCGCGCGCATCCGCGCAGGCGTGACGAACCCGAGCGGGCCGAGGCCCACGAGCCGCGAGAGCGTGACGTTGTCCGCGATCGTGAGGCCGAGCGCGAGGCCCTCGCCGCCGCGATCCTCGCTGAGCAGGCCCACGCCCTGCGCGAGCCGGGCCGCGGGCGAAGCCGGGCCCACGTACGCGCCGACGCGCACCTCGCCGCGGCGCACGCGATCGAGGCCGAAGATCGCGCGCAAGAGCTCGGTGCGGCCCGCGCCGACGAGGCCGGCGATGCCGAGCACCTCGCCGCGGCGAAGCACGAGGCTCGCGCGCACGGGCAAACCCGCGCCCGCGAGATCCTGCGTCGAGAGGACGACGTCGCCGGGGACGCGCGGCGATCGTGGATAGAGATCCTCGATGGATCGACCGGCCATCATGGTCACGATGTCCGCGGGCGTGGCCTCGGCGACGCGGCCGGTTCCGGCCGTGCGGCCGTCGCGGATCACTGTGAAGCGGTCGGCGATGCGGCGGATCTCGTCGAGGTGGTGCGAGATGTACACGACGGCGAGGCCGGCCTCGCGCAGGCGGGAGACGACGGCGAAGAGGGCCTCGACGTCGTCGGCGCCGAGGCTCGACGTGGGCTCGTCGAGCAGGAGCAAGCGGCAACGAGGCTCCGTGATGGCGCGGGCGATCTCCACGAGCTGCCGCTCCCCCGGGCCGAGATCCCGCACGAGCGCGTCCGGCCGCAGGCGATGTTTTTTCGCGCCCGTCGGATCGATCGCGAGGAGGGCGCGGGCCGCGATCGCCCGCGCTTCCTCGCGCTTGAGTACGCCGAACCGTGTGGGCTCTCCGCCGAGCAGGACGTTCTCCTCCACGGTCATGTGCGGACAAAGCGCGCGCTCCTGGCTGACGAGGCGCACGCCGGCCGCGCGCGCGGCGGCGGGATCTTTCGGCGCGAACGGCGCGCCGTCGAGCGTGAGGCGCCCGCCGTCCGGCCGCACCGCGCCGGCCAGGATCTTCACGAGCGTGCTCTTCCCCGCCCCGTTTTCGCCGAGCAACGCGTGCACCTCGCCGGCGCGGACGTCGAGATCCACGCCGGCGAGCGCGGTCGTCGCGCCGTACGCCTTCGTCACGCCATGCGCGACGACGCCGCTCACTTCCCGAGCCACGGCGCGAGGTCGGGCGCGACGATCGCCTTCGTCTCGGGCTTGTCGAGGCTCGCCTTGTCGACGACCACCGCGCCCGTGTCGATGCGCGGCGCGACGGGCTTGCCGGCGAGGATCTCGGCCATCGCGCGCACCGCCTCGTAGCCGATCTTGAAGGGATCCTGCACGACGAGCGCGTCCACGTGCCCGTCTCGGAGCGCGCCGACGAGCTTCTCCGAGGCGTCGAACCCGACGAACTTGATCTTCCCGGCGAGCCCCGCCTTCCGCAGCGCGAGCAGCATCCCGAACGTGGTCGATTCGTTGGGACAGAAAACACCGTCCACGCCGCCGCTGCCGGCGCTCTGCGCGGCGAGCAGGCTCTCGGCCTTCTCGAAGGCGCTCTCCGTGGTGGCGCCGCCGTACTGGTTGTCGCTCACGATCTTGATCTCGGGCATCTTCCGGATGGCCTCGAGGAAGCCCTCCTCGCGCTTCTGCGTGCTCGCCGAGCCCTCCTGGTAGCGGAGCACCGCGATCTTGCCCTTTTGCCCGAGCAGCGCGGCGAGCTTCTCGCCGGCGAGCCGGCCGGCCGCGAGGTTGTCGGTCGCGACGAAGCTCTTGTGGGCGCTCCCCGCGAGATCCGAGTCGAAGATCACGACGGGGATGTTCGCCTTCACGGCGCCCTCGACCGGCTTTTCGAGGGCCTTGTCGTTGAGCGGCGCGAGCACGATGCCGCTCACGCCCTGGGCGACGAAGCTCTGCACGACGTCGATCTGCCCCTTGAGGTCGTCCTCCGCGAGCGGGCCCTTCCACACGATCTCCACGCCGATCTCGCGCGAAGCCTTGACGGCGCCCGCATGCACGGCCTTCCAGAACTCGTGCGTCGTGCCCTTGGGGATGACGGCGATCTTGGTCGCGCCTCCGTCCTTGCTTCGATTGCACGAGAGCAGGAGCAGCGCGGCGACGAGCGTGAGGGCGAAACGAAGGGTCCGGCCAAACATGGGCGCCGAGTATAATCGGCCAGGATGCAAGACCGTCACTATCTCGGGATCGACGTGGGCACAGGGAGCGTACGTGCCGCCCTCTTCGACGGCCAAGGACGCAAGCTCGGGATCGGCGTACGACCGATCTCGCTGCATCGCCCCGCGCCGGACTTCGTCGAGCAGTCGTCCGACGAGATCTGGGCGGCCGCGTGTGAGGCCACGCGAAGCGCGCTGCGCGAAGCGGGTGATCGCCCTGAATTCGTGGTCGGCGTGGGGTTCGACGCGACGTGCTCGCTCGTGCTGCTCGACGAGGGCGATCGCCCCGTGACCGTGAGCCCCACGGGCGACGATCGATGGAACGTGATCGTGTGGATGGATCACCGCGCGATCGAGGAGGCCGCGCGCATCAACGCCGGCGGCCACGAGGTCCTGCGGTACGTGGGCGGCGTGATCTCGCCGGAGATGCAGACGCCGAAGCTCCTCTGGCTCGCGACGCACCTCGGCGCGAGTTATAGGCGCGCCGCGCGTTTCCTGGATCTGCCGGACTTTCTGGCCTATCGCGCGACCGGGAGCGACGTGCGTTCGCTCTGCACCACGGTGTGCAAGTGGACCTACCTCGGGCACGAGCCCGGCGCGGACGGGAGCATCGGGCGCTGGGACGACACGTATTTCCGGTCGATCGGCCTCGGGGATCTCGTCGACGAGGGGTTCGCCCGCATCGGCAAGCGCGTGCGGCCCATGGGCGAGCGTGCAGGGGGTTTGACAGAGCGCGCCGCGGCCGAGCTCGGCCTCCGCGCAGGGACGGCCGTGGCGGTGCCGATCATCGACGCGCACGCCGGCGGGCTCGGGTTGCTTGGCATCCCAACGAAGGGCGTGGCTCCGGACGAAGGCGCGATGGAGGAGCGGCTCGCGCTCATCGGCGGGACGTCGACGTGCCACATGGCGTCCTCCCGCGAAGCGCGCTTCGTGCCGGGCGTGTGGGGCCCCTACAACTCGGCCATGATCCCGGGCCTCTGGCTCACGGAGGGCGGGCAAAGCGCGACGGGCGCGCTCATCGATCACGTCGTGCATGCGCACGCGCGGGGGCCGGAGCTCGCGGAGGAAGCGCGGCGGCGCGGGACGACGGTGTACGCGCTCTTGAACGAGCGGCTCGACGCGCTCGCCGCGAAAGCCGCGTTCCCGGCAGCCATCACGCGCGACGTGCACGTGCTGCCGGACCACCACGGCAACCGTTCGCCGCGGGCCGATCCGACGCTCAAGGGCATGGTGAGCGGGCTCGGGCTCGCGGACGACGTCGACGCGCTCGCAGTCCTGTACCTCGCGACGATCCAGGCGCTCGCGCACGGGACACGGCACATCCTCACGGCGATGAACGAGGCGGGCTACCGGATCGAGGCGCTCTACGCGACGGGGGGGGACACGAAAAACCCGGTCTTCGTGCGGGAACACGCGGACGTGACCGGATGCCGCGTGATCCTGCCCCGCGAGCCCGAGGCGGTCCTGCTCGGCGCGGCAATCCTCGGCGCCGTGGCCTCGGGCGATCAGCCGACCGTGCTCGCGGCGATGGGCGCGATGAGCGAGGCCGGCGCGGTCGTCACGCCCACGGGCGGCGAGGTCGCGCGCTTCCACGACCGGAAGCACCGGGTCTTTTTGCGGATGTACGAAGATCAGATGGCGTACCGCGCGCTCATGCGCGAAGACGCGTGACGAGATGGCAGGGAACGGAATGGATTGGCGTGAGCGTTTCGCGGGCAAGATCACGACAGCCGAAGGCGCGATCCGGGCGATCCCGCCGGGGCGCCGCATCCTCATCGGCTCGGGCGCGGCGGAGCCGGCGCGGCTCGTCGAGGCGATGACCGAGAAGGGGACGCACCTCGAAGGCAACGAGATCGTCCACCTGCTCACGCTTGGCCCCGCGCCGTACGTGAAGCCGGGCCTCGAAAAACGCTTCCGCCACACGGCGTTTTTCATCGGCGCGAACGTGCGCGACGCGGTGGCCGAGGGGCGCGCCGACTTCATGCCGGTCTTCCTCTCGGAGATCCCGCAGCTCATCTGCTCGGGCCGCGTGAAGATCGACGTCGCGCTCGTGCAGGTCTCGCCGCCGGACGAGCACGGCTACGTGAGCCTCGGCGTCTCGGTGGACATCGTGCGCGCCGCGATCGACACGGCCGATCTCGTGCTCGCCGAGGTGAACCCGCGCATGCCGCGGACCCACGGCGACTCGTTCCTGCACGTGGATCGGATCGGCCACCTCGTGCCCGTCGACGACGAGCTGCCGGAGCGCGAGGCCGAGCCGCTCGACGACGTCGACCGGGCGATCGGCCGCCACGTGGCGAGCCTGGTGCCGGACGGCGCGACGCTGCAGATGGGCATCGGCAAGATCCCGGACGCGGCGCTCGCGGCGCTCGACGGGCACCACGATCTCGGCATCCACACGGAGATGTTCTCCGACGGCGTGATGCACCTCGTGCACAAAGGCGTGATCACCTGCCGCAAGAAGACGCTCTTGCCGGGGAAGATCGTGACCTCGTTCGTGATGGGCAGCCGCGCGCTCTACCGCTGGGTGCACGACAACCCCTTCGTGGAGATGCGCTCGTCGAGCTTCACGAACGACCCGTTCACCATCGCGCGAAACGATCAGATGATCGCGATCAACGCGGCCCTGGCGATCGATCTGACGGGCCAGGTCGCGGCCGACACGCTCGCGGGCCGGTTCTTCTCGGGCATCGGCGGCCAGGTGGACTTCATCCGCGGCGCGGCGCGGAGCCGCGGGGGCAAGCCGATCATCGCGATGCGCTCGACGGCGAAGAAGGGCGCCGTGAGCCGCATCGCGGCGACGCTGGAGGCCGGCGCGGGCATCGTGACGAGCCGCGGCGACGTCCATTACGTGGTGACCGAGCACGGCATCGCGGATCTTTGGGGCAAAAACATTCGTGAGCGTGCGCTCGCGCTCATCGACATCGCGCACCCGGACCACCGCGCGGATCTGCTCGCGGCCGCGAAGCAACGTCGCTACGTTTTCCTGGATCCCGCCTGATTTCCCCTGTCATGTGAGGCGCCGGCCGCTGGAATTTGGCCCGCCTCCAGCGGCACGACTAGGCTCGGCGCACTTCCTGCTCCGCAGGGGATCACATGCGTGGAACAAGGCGAGCCATTCGTATTGCGGTGCTGTTCGCCGCGCTCGGGACGATGTCCGGGACGACCGACGTGGCCTCTGCGGGCCAGGTCCGCGGCCCCATCGACAGCGACGGCGACGGCATTTCGGACATGTCCGACAACTGCCCGCACGTCGCGAATCCGTCGCAATCCGATTGCGACGGCGACGGGAGCGGCGATGCGTGCGACGCGGCGAGCGTGATTTCCGAGCAAAAGGTGAACGTCACGCCCGACATGGAGAGCTGCCTGCAGTACAAGTTTCACGGCTGCGCCGGGTCGAAGCGGGCCACGGTGCAATACCAGTGCCTCGCGCGCGGGACGTCCTGGACCGAGAATCGCTGGTGCACGAGCGGGCAGGTACAGCGGAGCAACACGTCGAACTTCCAGACGTGGGAGTATTATCTCCGGAACGTGCCGTGGCCTTCGTGCGCGGAGTGAAGGCTCGGATCAGGGCACGGGGGCGAGGTCCTCGGGCTTGAGGTCCAGGCTCGACCGTTCCAGCAGGATCCCTCCCAGGATATCCTCCTCCTCGTGCACGACCTCACCGGCCTGCTCCGCAACGGCATCGGCGTCGGCGTCCCCGTCCTCGTCGGCTTGGCGTTTGCCCTCGCGACGTTCCGGGAATCAAAGCGGGTCCAGCGCGAGAACGAGCGGCGCGCCAAGGCCGAGAACGAGGTCCGCGCGCCCGGCGATCTCAGCCCAGGCCTCGCGCGCCTCCGTGTCCACGTCGTCGACGCCGGCAGCGCTGCGCGCGTCAACATGGGCACTTCCGTCGAGTCTGCCGAGGACCTCTCGGGCGCACCCGAGCTCGAAACCGTGGAGGTCCTCCTCGCCGACGAGAGCGGCCGCACGTTTCGGCTGCCCGTCGGCCATCGCCTCAAGGTCCACGCTTTCGGCGGCGCGCGCCGCCATCTGACCGAGTCGGTCACCACCGAGGACGGGGGCGTCCGTCAGCGCTTTTCCTTCGAGGTCGGCCCCGCGCAAAGCTTCGTCCTCGCCTGCAAGCTCCCCGAGGCCACGGCCGGCAACCATCCCTTTCGGCAGGCCGACGACGCGGCGGCGCTGCTCCCAGCGGGGGATCGATTCGAGATCAACCCTCCGCCGGACAAGGCGCAGACGAGCGGCGTCGGCTGCATCGTGGTTCCGTGCCTCGTCATAGGCGCCGTCGCCGCGACGGTCCCCGAGCACACGGGATGGCGAATCGCCGGATGGGTCGTTTGGCTGATGTGCGTACTGCTCGGGCTCGTCGGACGCTCGGTCGCGAACGATACCCTGCCGAAGGCGTAGAGGCGGGATTACGTCATTCGCCGCCCGGCGCGGGGGCCGGATTGGCGTCGGGGGCTTCGTCGTCGTTCGAGCTGCCGAACTTGAACGTATTGCGCGCCCAGACCGAGAGGTCGTCGAAGAGCGAATACGCGACCGGCGTCGCGAGCAGGGTGAGCAGGAGCGCGAGCGTCTGGCCGCCGATGATGACGAAGCCCGTCGCGCGGTTCGTGCCCGCGCCCGCGCCGCTGGAGGCAACGAGCGGGACCATGCCGGCCACGAACGCCGCCGTCGTCATGAGGATCGGGCGGAGACGATCCTTGTTCGCGAGCAGGATCGCTTCGAGCCGCGGCAGGCCCTCTTCCCGCAGCTTGAGCGTGTGATCGATCTGGAGAATCGAGTTCTTCTTCACGACGCCGAAGAGCACGAGGATGCCCAGCATCGAGAAGATGTTCAGCGATTGCTTGAAGATGATCACGCTCAGGATCGCGAACGGCACCGTCAGCGGGAGGCTCAGCAGGATCGTGATCGGGTGCAGCCACGACTCGAACTGCGCCGCGAGCACGAGGTACATGAAGATGAACGAGAGCAGGAAGGCGAGGCCGAAGTTCTTCGCGGCGCGGCCGAGCTCGCGGGAGCGGCCCGTCGCGCTCGCGCTGTACCCCGGCTCCATCCCGAGGTCCTTCGCGGCCTTGTCGAGCGCCTCGATGACCGTGCGCTCCGAGAAGCCCTTCTGCAGGTTGCACATGATCATGACCTGCCGCTGCCGGTTGTAGCGGTCGATCTTCGACGGGCCCGAGCCCTCCGTGAACGACACGAGGTTCTCGAGCGAGACCGTGCCGAGGCGCATCGAGGGCACCGTGAGCCGCTTGAGCCCCTCGACGTTCGAGCGGTAGCTCGGCACCGCGCGGACGTGGACCTCGTACTGCTCGCCCTTCTCGTTGTAGTTCGTCACCTCGTAGCCGCCGACGAGCAGGCGCAACGAGCTCGCGATGTCGGCGACGCTGACGCCGAGATCCGACGCTTTTTCGCGATCGATGTGCGCGCGGAGCTCGGGCTTGCCGAGGATGAGCCCGGTGTCGGCGTCGACGACACCCGGCAGCGTCTTCATCTTGGCGAGCAGCGCCTCGGCGTAGGACGAGATCTTCGTCATGTCCGGGCCGGTGATCTGGTACATGACCGGGTAGTTCGCGCCGCCGCCCATCGAGTTCACGGGGCCGATCGAGATCCGGTAGTCCTTGCCGTACTTGGGCAAGAGCTCCGCGCGCGCCTTGTCGATGAGCTCCTGCTGCGAGAGCTTGCGCTCGTTCGCGGGGAGGAGTTTTACGTAGAGGCTCGCGAGGTTCGGGGTCTTCTGCGCGTCGTCGCCGACGGTCGTGATCGCGTACGCGACGCCCGGAATCTTTTCGAGATCGCCGACGATGCGCGTCGCGATGAGGCGCATCTCGTCGAGGCTCGTGCCCTCGTTCGCGCGGATGCTCGCCTGGAACTGCGACTCGTCCTCGTCCGGGAGGAAGTTCGCGTTCGCCCGGCCCGCGAGGACCGGAATCGAGAAGAGCGCGACGACGCAAGAGACAACGATCACCCAGCGGTGCGACATCGACCAGCGGAGGACCCGGACGTACGTGCGCTCGATCGCCCCGTAGATCCCCTTCGCCTCGCCGTGGCCATGCGCGTGCCCGTGTCCGTGGCTCGGAGCCGGGGCTGCGGCCGGGGCCGCGGCGGGCTGTTCCTTGCCGTCGCTCCCCTTCTTCACGTGCCTGCGCAGCCACCGCGCGCACATCATCGGCGTCAGCGTGAAGCTCACGAGGAGGCTCACCATGATCGAGAACGACATGGTCAAGCCGAACGAGCTCATGAAGCGGCCGACGATGCCGCCCATGAACGCGACCGGGAGGAAGACGGCGACGAGCGAGAGCGTCGTCGCGAGCACGGCGAGGCCGATCTCCTTCGTCCCGTTGATCGCGGCCTCCATGGGCCGCTCGTCATTCTCCTCGATCCGCTTGAAGACGACCTCGAGGACGACGATCGCGTCGTCGATGACGATGCCGACGGCGAGCGTGAGGGCGAGGAGCGTGATCGCGTTCAGCGTGAAGCCCGCGGCGCGCATGACGCCGAAGGTGCTGATGACGCTGGTCGGAATGGCGACGGCCGCGATGATCGTGGACCGGGCGTTTCCGAGGAACGCGAACACGATGAGCGCCGCGCAGAGGGCGCCGAGCACGAGGTGCTCCTTCACCGAGTGGATCGAGTTCTCGATGAACTCGGACTGATCCCGGGCGATGTCGATCGTGTAGCCCTGGGGCAGGCGCTTGCCGAGCTCCGCGAGGCGCTCCTTGACCGTGTTCACGACCTCGACCGTGTTCGTGCCGCTCTGCTTGCGGACGTTGAGCACGACCGTGGCGCGCTGGCCCTTGAAGCCCACGGATTCAGGCTCGGCCGTGCCGTCCTCGACCTCGCCGATGTCGTTGAGGCGCACGCCATAGCCGTCGCGCGTCGCCACCACGATCTCGCCCATCTCCCGGACCGACTCGACGCGGCCGCGCGTGCGGAGCGTGAGCTGGCGGGCACCTTGCTCGACGCGCCCGCTCGGCAGCTCGATGTTCTGCGTCTTCAGCGCGCGCTCGACCTCGGGGCCGGAGATGCTGTATTTCTGGAGCTTCTCCGGGTCGATCCAGACGTTGATTTGCCGCGGGCGACCGCCGATCAGCGTCACCTGGCCGACGCCGTTGATCGACTCGATCTGCCGGCGCACGACCTTGTCCGCGGTCTCCGTGACGTCACGCACGTTGCCCGGGCCCGAGAGCGCGAGCGTGAGGATCGGCGCGGCGTCCGGGTCCATCTTCGCGATCACGGGCTGCTCGATGCCCGGCGGCAGCTCGTTGAGGACCGCGTTCACCTTGTCGCGGACCTCCTGCGAGGCGACGTCGACGTCCTTTTCGAGGACGAACGTGACGATGACCATGCTCACGCCCTCCGAGGAGGAGCTGCGGAGCTCGTCGATGCCGCTGATCGTGTTGACGGCGCTCTCGATCTTGTCGCTGATCTCGGTCTCGATTTCCTCAGGCGCCGAGCCCGGGAGGATCGTGGTGATCACGACGGCCGGGAAGTCGACTTTCGGGAAACGATCAAGGCCGAGCTGCACGTAGGAGAAGAGCCCGACCACGGTCAGGATGAGCACGATCACCGTCGCGAAGACGGGCCTTCGTACACAAATCGCTGCGAGCCATTGCATGGGTTACTTCGCTCCAGGCGCAGCGACATTCACGTCGGCGCCGTCCTGCAAGAGGTCGACTCGCTCGATCGCGATCTCGTCGTTCGCGGTCACGTTGCCGCGGATCTCGACCTCGCCGTCGATCTCGCGGCCGAGCGTGACGATGCGCTCGACGACGCGGTTGCCCGAACGAACGAAGATGCGGCTCGCGCTGCCGCTGGATCCGACGGCGGCGCGGGGGACGAAGATCGCATTCGTGTCGGCCTCGCCGAGCTCGACGTACGCGCGCGCAAAGTACCCGGGCTTGAGCTGGCCGTCCGCGTTCTGGACCTCCGCCTCGATCGGCAGCGTGCGCGACTGCGCCTTGAGGCTCGCGCCGACGCGCTTGACGATGCCCTTGAAGGTCTTGCCCGGGTGCGCCGAGACGGTGAGCGTCACTTCCTTGCCCGCGGTGACCTTCGACGCGTCCGTCTCCGGCACGTCGATGCGCAGCCGCAGGGTCTCGTCGCGCACGACGACGGCGACGACCTTGCCCATCGGCGCGAACTCGCCGACCGTGGCGCGGCGCTCGGCGACGGCGCCGTCGAAGGGCGCGCGGATGCTCGTGTCGGCGACCGATTTGCGGGCGAGGTTCGCCTGGGATTGCGCGGCCGCGAGGCCTGCCCAGCCTTGCATCGCGCCGTTCAGCGCGCCCTCGTACTGCGCGCGCGCCTGCTCGGCGCGGGATCGCGCCTGATCCCACTGCGACGCCGAGATCGATCCGCCCTCGTAGAGCTTCTTCGTCCGGTCGGCCTCCGACACGGCGAGGTCCATGCCCTCCTTCGCGGCGCGGACCTCGGCGACGTTGTTCGGATCGAACTTCTGGCCCGACTTCACGCCGAGCTTGGCGAGCGCCTGGGTCGCCGATGCGTCGGCGGCCTGCGCGCGCAGGGCCGGATCGCGGCTGTCGAGCTGCACGAGGATGTCGCCCTTCTTCACGCGCGTGCCGACGTCGATCTCGACCTTCGTGACGATGCCGGAGGTCGCGGAGGCGACCTCGCTGGTCTCGTCGGCGGCGAGCGTGCCGGTCAACTCGAGCGTGGGCGAGAGCTTGCGCTCGGTGACCTTCGCGAACTTGACCGCCGGCGCGGGCTCGGCGGTGGCGCTCTCCGCGGGTTTGGCCTTCTGCTCGGCGTTCTTCTTGGCGCACGAGGGCGTGAGCGAAAGAAGCAGCGCGAGCGCGGCGACGTACGCGGGTTGATCAAGACGCATCATCGTTCTCCAAGATTGCTTTCATCACGCGGGCGCTCGGGGCGATCGGCCCTGCCCGCGCCGTTCAAATAAAGGTCCACGAGGAGCGAGGCCTCGGCTTCGAGGTTGGGGTGGCTCTGCTCCATGACCATGCCGATGGTGGAGGCGCGAAGAAGGCCGCCGAGCATGCGCGCGAGCGGCACGGGATCCATCTGCCGGAGCGCGCCGCACGAGATCCCCTCGTTCACGAGGGCGAGCGTGGTGGCGCGGAGCTTTTCGAAGTGCTCCACGGCTTTTTCTTTGAGGATGTTCGAGGCCGAGGCCGTGCCCTTCGCGAAGAGCCCGCAGTCGAGCGCGACCTGGTGGAAGTCGCGGTGCTCCTCGACGAACTGAAGCGTGCGGACGACGCAGCACCTGAGCTTTTGAGCGAAGGGCTCGGGATCCGTGGGATGCGGCCGCAGGCTCCCGATCATCTGCTCGAGCCGCACTTCGAGCAGCGCGTGGAGCACGTCTTCTTTCTGCTCAAAGTGGTTGTAGACGGTGCCGACCGCGATCCGCGCGTGGTCGGCGATGTCCTGGATGCGCGCGCCGTGGAAGCCCTGCTTGGCGAAGACGTGCTCGGCGGCGTCGAGGATCGCGTTACGGAACAGCGCCTTGGCCTCGTCACGGCGACGTGGAAGCGCTGTTCGTCGTGCGGACGAGTTGCTCACGGGGTGAACCGTCGCTCATCTTTTGAACGAAGGCAACGACCGTTCGCCGCAAATCGATGAATTTGGGGGGATAACTAACGAGATCGGGTCACGATGCTGCGGGGCGCCGACGGCGAAGCCGTGAAGCCCCCCACATCAACCCAAGGAGTCCGAGTCCCGCGACCCCGGAGCGCGCGTCGCCCGGGGCGCGGACCGCGCAGGAACCGTCGTCGCCGCTGCTACTGCCGCCGCTTCCGCCTGCGCCGCCGTTTCCGCCGTTTCCGCCGCCTCCGCCGCTCCCGCCTCCGCCGCCGCTCCCGCTTTCGTCGCAGACGCCGCCGGGATGGACGTCGGCCCCGGTCCACATCGGCTCGTCGGGGGTCCACTGTGTCATGCCGGGCGGGTCGACGCGCACGTGGCAAGGCAGCGAAACCACAGTGGATCCGCCGGATTGTCCCGCTGCGTCGTGTGTCGTCACGCGGAACGTGAAGGCCGTCGCGGGCTCTGCGCCTTGGAGCTCCTGGGCGAGCTTGTAAAACCGGAGCGCGCCACCCGCGAACACCGAGCGCGTGAATGCGAGGTCTTGCATCGCCGCGTCCCGGAAGGCCTCGACACGCCACACCTCGGGCGCCGCATCCGCCGCCGCAGCAGCCGCGTCGACGTGCAGAAAATACGCGAGATCACTGTCGATCTGGCAATCCCCGGGGCTCGCCTTGAAATCGGGGTAGTCGTAGACGTTGAAGAGCAGGCTCTTCACCGGCTCCGGCGCCGTCGTGTCCGGCGCGCTCGTCGTGAACGAAATCGATACCGGTTCACACGTCACGCCCGCGGTGCAGAAATCGCCGTTCACCTTCACGACCTGCCCGATCGATGGGGTCGGGTCGATGCGCACGACGAACCCGCCGAGCCCCTGGAGCGCCGCGTCCGCGACCGGCACGAACGACGCGGGGTAGCCGTCGACGGTGACCGTGACGGCGTCGAGCGAGATCGAATGACCTGAAAAGAACAACGCCGCGTTCACGGGGTACGTTGCCCCGTTCTCGGGGATGTGGTTGTAGAGGCCCGGCAGCGGGGGCGTGCAGGCGTCGGCAGGCTGTGGGGCCGCGAAGACGAGCGAAAACGCCGCCGCGAGACCAAGCGACAAACGGGGGAGCATACGCATGGGAAGCCTCCTCGGAGAAGCAAGGACGCCCCATCGTATCGCGGAAGCCGAGGGGGCCCGAGCCCTCTTGACCGGAAAGGGCCATCCCCCCATAGTGACCCACCGGTCAGTAATGCCTCGTATCGCCGACCCACGCGCGCGCATCGACCTCCTCCGGGCCGCTGAAGCGATCTTCGCCGAGAACGGCCTGGCCGCAGCCAAGGTCGAAGACATCACGATCCGAGCAGGCGTGTCGAAGGGCGCGTTCTACCTGCATTTCAAGAGCAAGCAGGACTGCTTCCGGCAGATCGTGGAGGGCGTCGTGGCGCGGCTCGCGTCGTGCGTGGAGGCCGCGCGCTTCGATGAGTGCCCGCCGGCCGAGGACCTCGAGGCGCTCCAGGAGAGCCGCCTCACCCACGTCGTCGACCTGCTCGAGTTTTGCTGGCAAAACCGCGGGATCTTGGGGATGATCCTGACCGGGGGAGGCGGGACGCCGTATGCGTACCTGATCGACGCGTTCACCGATCGAATCGAGCGGCAGAGCGAGACCTGGCTGCGGCACAGCGTGGAGGTGGGGCTCTACCGCGACGACATCGAGCCGGCGATCGTCGCGCGGCTCATCGCAGGCACGCACGAGCGGCTGGTGCGCGAGATCATCAGGCAGCCGCGACGCCCGGACATCGAGGGCTGGGCGCGTCAAGCGCAGGATTTGCTCACGCGCGGGCTCTTCTCCGTGGCGGCGAGCGCGGTAGTTGACCGGACGGTCACGAAGAACCGGGAGCGGGAGGAGAGCCCGCGAGAACCCAGGTCGAGGGCGAAGGCAGGATGAGCACCGTGGCAACGACGGGTACGACGAAAAAGTTTGGCGCCGGCAAGCTGATCGCCCTTGCGATCGTGCTGGGCACCGGGGGGCTGATCGGGGTCCGGGTGAAGGCCAAGATCGCCCAGAAAAAGGCGCTCGAAGCGCAATCGGCCGTGACGGCCGAGCACGCCGCGGCGCCCGGCAATCCAGCGGCGCCTCCGAAGGTGACGGCGCGCGGCGGCACGCTGATCGCGAAGCCCGAGGCGATGCGCTGGCAGCCGAGGGTCGCCGTGACGGGCACGCTGGAGCCGATTCAGCAGGCCGACGTGGGCTTCAAGGCCGGCGGGCGGCTGCTCGCGATCAAGGCGAAGATCGGCGACGTCGTGAAGACGGGGCAGGTCCTCGGCGTGGTCGACGCGTCGGAGTCCTCGGCGCAGGCGAACGTCGCGCAGACGGGCGTCCGCGTGGCCGAGGTCTCGCTCGAAATGGCGAAGGACGCGCAAAGGCGCTCGGATACGCTCTTCCAGCAGAGCGCGGTGCCCGAGGCGGAGAAGACGACGGCGACGCAGCGGGCGCTGCTCGCGGCAGCGCAACTCGAACAGGCGCGCGCGCAGGCGCGGCTCGCGTCGGTGTCGGTCGGCAATGCGACGCTCACGGCGCCCTTCGGCGGGCTCGTGACGCGCGCGCCGAACGGCATCGGCAAGATCGTCGCGCCGGGCGAGCCGCTTTATCACGTCGAAGACACGTCGGTGCTCAAGCTCTCGGCCTCGGTCTCCGAGAACGACGCAAACGTGTTCGAGGTCGGCGCCGCGGTGTCGATCGACGGCGCGCCGAAGGCCACGGGCAAGGTGACGGCGGTGCTCGGCTCGCTCGATCCGCAGACGCGCCGGGTGCCGGTGATCGCGGAGATCCCAAATGGGCCCGAGGTCGCGATGCTCTCGGGCTCGTTCGTCCGCGCGCAGATCGTGGCAGCGGAGACGATCGAGGTGCTGCGGCTCCCCGCTTCGGCGCTTCGGCCCGGAGCGCAGGACGAGATCGTCGTGGTGCAGGACGGCAAGGCGCACCTCGTGCGGGTCTCGTTCACGGTCGCGCCCGACGGCTCGCTCTACGTGCGCAAGGGGCTCGAGGCTGGGGCGTCCGTCGTGGCGAACCCGAGCCCCGAGGTGAAGGAAGGCGAAGCGCTCGATCTCGGCCCCGCGGCGGCGGCGCCCGCGAAGTGATCGGCTGAACCACCAGGCGAACGAGGACATTTCATGAACCTCTCGGCGATCGCCATCAAGCGCCCCGTCTTCACGGTGATGGTCGCGATGGCGCTGCTCGTGCTCGGCGTCGTGGGCTACCAGCGCCTCGGCACGGATCTCTTCCCGGACGTGTCTTTCCCCGTCGCAAGCGTGACGATCGTGTATCCGGGCGCGAGCCCGGCCGAGATCGAGACGCAGATCTCGAAGCCGATCGAGGACGCGGTCGTGTCGCTGAACGGCATCGATCGCGTGCGCTCGTTCTCGCGGGAAGGCGTGTCGACCACGGTCGTGATCTTCAAGCTCGACGTGGACATCCAGGAGGCCGCGCAGCTCGTCCGCGAGCGCGTGGCACAAGCCCGCTTCAAGCTGCCCAAGGACATCGAGGAGCCCGTCATTTCGCGCCTCGACACAGGCGCGGCGCCGGTGCTCGTCTATACGCTCCGCGGCAAACGATCCCTGAGCCAGATCCGGGATTTTGCCGACGACGTGATCCGGCCCTCCCTCGAACAGGTCGACGGCGTGGCGGCGGTGAACATCCGCGGCGGCGCCGAGCGCGAGGTGAAGGTGCTCTTGGATCGGGCGCGGATCGACGCGCTCGGCGTGCAACCCTCGCAGATCGTGGCGGCGATCCGGGGCGCGAACCTGACGGTGCCCGCGGGGCGCTACGAGCAGGGGACGCGCGAGATCAGCGTGCGCGCGATGGGCGAGCTCGAAGCGGTCGATACGCTGCGAGATCTCGTGGTGTCGATGGCCCGCGACGGCTCGTCGGTGCGGCTGCGCGACGTGGCCGACGTGCAAGACGCCTTCGAGGACATGCGCACGCGCATCCGCGTGAACAACGAGGAAGCCGTGGCCTTCGAGGTCGTCAAGCAGAGCGGCCGCAACACGGTCGAAATCTGCCAGGGCATCCGGACCCGGCTCGCGACACTCGAAAAGCAGTTCCCCGAGGATCTCAAGACGTCGCTGATCATGGATCAGTCGACGTTCATCGAGGAGAACGCGCACGAGGTGCAGATCGCCATCTGGTTCGGCGGCGCGATGGCGATCCTGATCATCCTGATCTTCATGCTGGATCTGCGCTCGACGCTGATCAGCGCGGTCGCATTGCCGACGAGCGTCGTGGCGACGTTCTTCCTGATGTACGTGCTCGGCTTCACGCTGAACATGATGACGCTGCTCGGCCTTTCTTTGGCGATCGGCCTGCTCATCGACGACGCGGTCGTGGTGCGCGAGAACATCTTCAAGCACCTGGAGCGCGGCGAACCACCCATGGAAGCCGCGCTGAACGGCACGAAAGAGATCGCGCTCAGCGTGCTCGCGACGACGCTGACCATCGTGGCGGTCTTCGTGCCCGTGGCGTTCATGGGCGGCATCGTGGGCCAGTTCTTCCGTCAATTCGGGCTCACGGTCTCGGGCGCGGTGCTGGTGTCGCTCTTCGTGGCCTTCACGCTCGATCCGATGCTCTCGTCGCGGTTCTCGAAATCGCTCGAGCACGGGGCGAAGGATCCATTCGCCTGGCTCAAGCGGCCGTTCGAGTGGGTCTTCCGCGCGATGGACGATTCCTACCGGGGGCTCCTCGGCTGGGTCGTGAAGCACAAGCTCGTGGTGGGGCTGCTCGCGTTCGGCACGCTCATCGGTTCAGGGCAGCTCATGGCGCTCATGGGCTCGGACTTCGTGAACCCCGAGGATCGCGGCGAGATGATGGTCGAGATCGAGCTGCCCGCAGGGACGTCGCTCGACGAGCTCGCCACGCAATCGCACGAAGCGGAGAAAAAGCTGCTCGCGCACCCGCAGCTCAAGACGCTCTACGTGACGCTCGGGCCGAACGGCGAGGTAAACAAGGCGCATTACCGCATCCTGACCACGAAAAAACACGAGCGGACGATGCCGCTCGACGCGATCAAGGATGACGTGCGCGCGATTGTGAAGGCCGTGCCCGGGGCCAACGTGGTCATCACGGAGCCCGAGTTCGTGGAGGGCGCGGGCGTGCAGGCGCCCATCATGATCAACGTGCGGGGCGAGTCGTACGACGACATCCGCGCGCTGGCCGATCAGGTCGCAGGCGCCCTCCAGAGCACGGTGGGCGTGACGGACGTGCAGGTGAAGTTCTCGCCCGGCAGGCCCGAGATGCGGGTGAAGGTGGACCGGCAGCGCGCGGCCGATCAGGGCATCAGCGTGGCGCAGGTGGCGATGACGCTGCGCACCGCGATCGAGGGCGAGGAGGCGAGCAAGCTCCGGCAAGGCAAGGACGAGGTGCCGATCCGCGTGCAGATGCGCGAGGAGGATCGGGCGTCTCCGGCCGAGCTTTCGCGGCTCACGTTGTGGTCGCCGCGGGGTGCGGTGGCGCTCGCGGATATCGCGCGGCTCGAAATGGGCGAGGGTCCGCAGGTGATCGAGCGTGAGGATCGGCAGCGGCAGATCGCCGTGTGGGCGTCGCCGCGGGGCCGCTCGCTCGGCGAGATCGTGGGCGAGCTCATGCCGAAGATCGACGCGCTGCAGAAGCCGAAGGGCACGTCGCTCGCCTACGACGGGCAGATCGAGCAGATGAACGACACGAACTCCTCGATGGGGACGGCGCTCCTGCTCGCGGTGATCTTCATCTACCTCGTGCTCGCGTCGCAGTTCGAGAGCTTCATCCACCCGCTGACGATCATGATGACCCTGCCGCTCGCGCTCGTCGGCGCGATCCTGGGGCTCTTCCTGATGGATACGTCGATGGCCATGGGCGCGATGATCGGGATCATCCTGCTCATGGGCCTGGTCACGAAGAACGCGATCTTGCTCGTCGACCGGGCGATCGTGCGCGTGCGCGAGAACAACGAGACGCCGCTGCAGGCCATCCTGGAGGCTGGGCCGGAAAGGCTCCGTCCGATCCTGATGACGAGCGCTGCGATGGTGCTCGGCATGCTGCCGACCGCCCTCTCGAACGGCGAAGGCAGCGAGTTCCGCGCGCCGATGGCCATCGCGGTCATCGGCGGCGTCGTGAGCTCGACGTTGCTCTCGCTGATCGTGATCCCTGCGCTGTACCTCGCCATCGAGAATGCGAAGGCGTGGCTCCGGGCGCGCGGCATCGTGAAGGGCGACGCCGAGCCCGCGCCCGCTGCCGAATGAGCAAACGGGGCCCACGCGGCCCCGCTTGTTGACGTCCCTCCCCGAAAGCCCAAAGGAGCCGCTGCCCTGCTGCGAGAGGAGGCGCGCGCGCTCATGGTCGGCAAGCTCAGCTCGGACGAGATCGAACGGGTCCTCGGGACCGCAATGATCGCCCACCTCGGCTGTCATGCCAGCGGCCGGACGTACGTCGTGCCCATCACGTACGCGTACGAGGACGACTACATCTACGGCCACACGGGCGAGGGCCTGAAGCTCGCGATGATGCGCGAAAACCCGGAGGTCTGCGTCGAGGTCGAGAAGATCGACGGGCCCGCGCACTGGCGGAGCGTGATCGCGTGGGGCACGTTCGAGGAGCTCTCCGGGCGGGACGCCGCGCATGCGCTGCAGGTCCTCCTGGAGCGATATTTCTCGCGTGAGGCGAGCGAGACCACGCGCGGACCGCTCGGACCGCACCGTCAAGGCGCGGTTCACCCGGACGCACACCTCTTTCGTATCCACCTCACCGAAAAGACCGGGCGCTTCGAGGACGGCGCGCGAAAGCGGCCGCGACCGACGCTCGTTCGTTAAGTTTGTCACAGTGTAAACCGCCAAGAACATGGCTCCGAACAGGTTTCACCCGGGACATGCGAGGGTTCGTCCTTCCTGCATGACGGTCGGGTGACGTCGCTCGGGGCGTCTCTGGTTTTGCGTTCGTCCCGGCGTGCCTCCGTGGTAGACGCGGCGCAGAGGGACAATCATGCGCAGGACCACGAAGCTGACCTTGATGGCATTCGCCCTCCTTTCCACCGGCACAGGCTGTGAGATCATCGCCGCGGTGGATCGGAGCCAGATCGACCAGTCGACGGGCACCGCCACGGGAGGGACCGGGGGCATCGGCGGCATGGGCCCCGGCTCCGGCGGCATGGGCCCGGGCTCCGGCGGCATGGGCCCGGGCTCCGGCGGCATGGGCGGCGGCGGCATGGAC